>JAFQCX010000034.1 GCA_017416245.1 Oscillospiraceae bacterium
AATCGATTTGCATTTTCCCCCTTGGGAGAAAATGATAGTTCGCCTCGGTCAAGCCCTCGGCGGCAACGCTCATCCGCGTTGCATTTAAATGGGTTCGATTCCGGGCTTCTATACCAACAAAAGGCACCCCTTTTGGGGTGCATTTTGCTGGTGCCGCTGACCGGAATCGAACCGGTACGGATTTTACTCCGAGGGATTTTAAGTCCCTTGTGTCTACCTATTCCACCACAGCGGCAGATATTTCATTTCTTATTGTGCGCCGCCGGCGGCGCTCGGGCTCGCGGCCACAGCGGCGCATAGCTCCGTTATAGTAGCACATTTTTAACTGCCCGTCAAGAATAGGTTTTCCCGCATTTTTGCAAAAATAGGTTGTAATTTTCCCGAAAATGATGTAAAATAATATGACAAATAAAATGCGATAGTATGTGCATATAGATATTGGAGGATTTCTTCTTATGGAAAAACCGATCGTTTTAGTGATTATGGACGGTGTTGGCAAGGGTGACGGCGGCAGCGGCGATGCCGTTGCGGTTGCAAAAACCCCCACGCTGGATCATCTGCTAGCCACCTGTCCCCATACATACCTGAAGGCTCACGGCACTGCCGTCGGTCTGCCCTCCGATGAGGATATGGGCAACTCCGAGGTTGGCCACAACGCTCTGGGCTGCGGTCAGGTATATTCTCAGGGCGCCAAGCTGGTGGGCGAGTCCATTGAAAAGGGCTCTCTGTTTGCGTCCTCTACCTGGATCGACCTGGTAGAAAATGCCAAGGCAGGCCACGCTATGCACTTTTTGGGCCTGCTGTCTGACGGCAATGTCCACTCCAACATTCACCATCTGATCGCCCTTTTGAAGGCTGCCCACACCGCCGGCGTAAAGAAGGCCTACTGCCACATTCTGCTGGACGGCCGTGACGTGCCCGCCACCTCCGCTTTGGAGTATGTGGAAATGCTGGAAAACGTGCTGAGCGAGCTGAACACTGAGGGCTGCGACTACGCCATCGCCTCCGGCGGCGGCCGTATGCAGGTGACTATGGACCGTTACGAGGCCAACTGGGCTATGGTGGAAAACGGCTGGAAGACCCACGTGCAGGGCATTGGCCGTCAGTTCGCATCCGCCAAGGAAGCCATTGAGACCTATCGCGCAGAGACCGGCGTGATCGACCAGGATCTGCCCGCTTTTGTGGTTGCAAGAAACGGCGCGCCTGTTGCCAAGATCGCCAACGGCGACTCCGTTGTTCTGTTCAACTTCCGTGGTGACCGGGCGCAGGAAATTTCCCTGGCCTTCGACAAGAAGGACTTTGACAAGTTCGACCGTGGCGACTACACCGGCGTGAAGTTTGCCGGTATGCTCCAGTACGACGGAGACCTGAACATCCCCGAAAACTATCTGGTGCAGCCCCCTGTAATTACCAACACCCTTACCGAGGTGATGGTTGAGGCCGGCATCAACGAATTTGCCTGCTCCGAGACCCAGAAATACGGCCACGTGACCTACTTCTGGAACGGCAACCGTTCCGGCAAGGTATCGGAGGAGCTGGAGACCTATTTGGAGATCCCCTCTGATGTGATCCCCTTCGAGCAGGCCCCTGCAATGAAGTGCAGAGAGGTCACCGCAGCTATGTTAGAGGCTATGGAGTCCAAGAAATTCCAGTTCCTGCGCTGCAACTATCCCAACGGCGATATGGTTGGCCACACCGGCGTTATGGACGCTGTTGTCACCTCTATGGAGGCTCTGGACGAGTGTCTGGCTAAGGTGCTGGCGTGCGCTGACAAGAACGGCTACACCGTGCTCATCACCGCCGACCACGGCAATGCCGACCAGATGACCGAAACCAAGAAGGGCAAGACCTCTGTGCGTACTGCCCACTCCTTAAATCCCGTTCCCTTTATCATCTACGATAAGGACAGAAGCTGGGCTGTGAAGGAAGGAGCTTTCGGCCTTGCCAACGTAGCGCCCACTGTTGTGAAGATGATGGGCCTGACTGCTCCCGACTGCTGGGAAGACAGCATTGTATAACATCCGCAACAACCGAAACGCAACCTAGGAGGTATTTTATGATTCGTGAAAACACTGAAAACGGTTCTGTAAACGTCAGCGCTAACGTATATACAGATATCGCCGGCACTGCCGCCATCAACTGTATGAGCGTCAAGGGTATGGTTGCCCGTTCCGTTTCCGACGGTGTATACCACCTGCTGAGAAGAGAATCTATGGGCAAGGGTGTCAAGGTGGAATTCCACGAGGACAACACCATCTCCATCGACCTGCACGTAATGGTGGGCAACGGTGTTAACCTGACCGCTGTCGGCAACGCAATTATCGAAGAAGTTCGTTATATGGTTCACAACTGCACCGGAACTGAAGTCCGCGCCGTGAATGTATATATAGATTCCATTTCTATTGATAAATAAAAAGAACCGCCGGGGGATCTCCCGGCTAAAACGGAGGTACTACCATTGAGGCAGACGATTAACGGCGCAGATTTCCGCAGACTGGTGATCAGCGCAGCTGCATCTGTTGAGATCAACAAACAGAAGCTTAACGAATTGAACGTATTCCCCGTGCCGGACGGCGATACCGGCACCAATATGTCTATGACCATCAATGCCGCAGCGGCAGACTTGCGCAAGGCTGAAGACCCCTCTCTGGAGAAAGCGTCCGCCATTGCCGCCTCTGCTATGCTCCGCGGCGCAAGAGGCAACTCCGGCGTTATCCTCTCCCTGCTGTTCCGTGGCATTTCCCGCAAGCTCAAGGGCGCGGAGAACTGCAACGGCGTTCTGTGGGCAGAGGCGCTGCAGGAGGGTGTGGATGCTGCCTATAAGGCAGTTATGAAGCCTGCTGAGGGCACGATCCTCACCGTTGCCAGACTGGCTGCAGGCAAGGCATTGGAAGCAGCCAAGGAGAACAGCTACTTTGAATTTGTTCACGAGGCCGCCATTGAAGAGGCAAAGATCGCTCTGGCTGACACCGTCAACCAAAACCCCGTGCTGAAAAAGGCCGGCGTTGTGGATGCCGGCGGCAAGGGCTGGCTGGTTGCTTTGGAGGCAATGCTGTGCGCCCTGCGGGGTGAGGATATCGTTGCCCCCGAGGGCAGTGCAGAGGCAACTGCCGAGGAGGCGACCTTCTCCGATTTCGATACCGATGATATCACCTTTACCTACTGCACAGAGTTCATCATCTCCCGGGAAAACGATAACGATCCCGAGAAGCTGCGGGAATTCCTCAGCAGCCTGGGCGACAGCCTGGTGCTGGTGGACGACGAGGAGATCATCAAGGTCCACGTGCACACCAACGACCCCGGCAAGGCTCTGCACGAAGCTATTGACTACGGCTCTTTTGTCACGGTCAAGATCGAGAATATGCGTCTGCAGCACACCGAAAAGGTTATGAGTGAGCAGGAGATCGCCCCCAAGATCGCTGAGCCTGAGAAGGCATTGGGTGTGGTATCCGTTTGCGCCGGCGACGGCTTGGCAGATGTGTTTATGGACCTGGGCGTTGACGGCATTATTTCCGGCGGTCAGACCATGAACCCCAGTACCCAGGATATTCTTGAGGTGGTTAACAAGGTGCCTGCTGAAACCGTGTTTGTTCTGCCCAACAACAAGAACATCATTATGGCTGCCCAGCAGGTGGACGCTTTGACCCCCAAGAACGTGGTGGTCATCTCCAGCAAGACCGTTCCCCAGGGCATCACCGCTATGCTGAACTTCAACCCTGAGGGCGAGGTGCAGGAGAATGTGGACGCCATGACCGAGTCCCTTGATACTGTGGACACCATGCAGATCACCTATGCTGCCCGCAATTCCGATTTTGACGGACACGATATCCACGAGGGTGACTATCTGGCGCTCTACGGCGGCGCCCTGTTCGGCACAGGCCGTGATGTGAAGGCGCTGCTGAAGGCGCTGGCGCAAAAGGTCAACAAGTCCGGCAAGGAGTATATCACCATTTACTATGGCGAAGACATTACCGAAAAGCAGGCCCAGAAAACTGCTGACCTGTTTGCGGATATCTGCCCCAATGCGGATGTGAATTTGCTCCGGGGTGGCCAGCCCGTATATTATTATTTGATCTCAGCAGAATAAGTACGAAAGGGTGTGTTGCATAACACACCCTTTTTCAGAAGGACAAAGAACCCCCAAACCGTCAAAATGCAGAATCAAAAACACAACGGCCTCCCCTCAGGGGTGCTCCGCGCAGAGACCATTCATCAGGGATGGTGGCAAAAGGCTTTGATTTTGACGGATGAGGGGTGAAACACCTTGCGCCGCAAGACATTTTGACAGTTTGACGCTTCTTTGCCCTCTGTAAAATAACACTTTAAATGGGGAGGGATTTTCTCTATGAATAAGCCGAAAAATGCCGTTTTAGAGAGGATCAACGCGGTGAGCGCCTATCTTTCCGGGCAGAAAATCGGTATTCACGCCGCAGGCGCAGGTTACTTTATTGTTCTTTCTGTTTTCCCCCTGCTGGTGCTGGTGCTGTCGCTATTGCGCTACACCGGCTTGCAGGTGGAAACCCTGACAGATCTGGTAGCCGGCTTTCTGCCGGAGGCTTTGCTTCCCTCAGCCAAGCGGCTGATCATCAGCACCTATCGAAACACCTCCGGCGCAGTGATCTCCCTGTCCGCCCTTACCGGCCTGTGGTCGGCAAGCCGGGGTGTTTACGGCCTGCTCATTGGGCTTAACGCCATTTACAACGTGGAAGAAAACCGCAGCTACCTGTACACAAGAGGAGTCAGCGTGTTTTACACCTTTTTGTTTCTTTTGATGCTGCTGGCCACCCTGGTGCTGAACGTGTTCGGCACCACCATCGTGCAGGCCCTGCACTTTGAAGACTCTCCCCTTACTGCCTTCCTGTGGGAGGTGGTGGATTGGCGGTTTATTCTGATGCTTCTTTTGCAAACCGGTCTGTTTTCCGCTATGTTTATGGCTCTGCCCAACAAGAGAAACACCTTCCGGCAAAGTCTGCCGGGGGCGTTGCTGGCATCGGTGGGCTGGCTGGTGTTTTCCGACCTGTTCTCCATCTATGTGGAGAATTTCTCCGGCTATGCCAACATCTACGGCTCGGTTTATGCGGTGGCGCTGAGTATGCTGTGGCTGTATTTCTGCATTTCCATCGTGTTTTACGGTGGCGTGCTGAATCAGTATTTGATCTCCCAAGGCAAAAAATAATTTTCCAAATTGTTACAAGTTATTCACATCACAGGATTATACTGAAGAGGATGGGAGGTGCTGCAAATGTTCGGTTTGGTTTCTGCCAATCTGCAGGAGCTGTCCAAGGCGGAAAAAGCCCGTTATAGCGCCGTGTATTGCGGCATTTGCCGGCAGATCCGTGAGCAATGCTCCTCTGCCGCCCGCATTGGGCTCAGCTACGATATGGCCTTTCTTGCCCTTCTGCTTATGAGCCTTTATGAGCCGGAGGAGGAAACCGGCAACCGGGCCTGCGGTCTGCACCCCATAAAGCCCAGGGCCTGGGTGGATAACGAATATATCCGCTACTGCGCCTGTATGAATGTGGCGCTGTGCTACTACAAGGCGTTGGACGACGGGCAGGACGAAGGAAAGCTGCAAGCTAAAGTGTTATGTAAACTATTTGGCAGGGATTTGGAAGCAATCGCTGCTCTCTATCCCCGCCAATGCGCTGCCATCGAAAGCTGCCTGAAGGAACTGGCGCAGCTGGAAAAAGAGAACTGTCCCAATCCCGACCTGCCGGCAGGCTGCTTCGGCAAGCTGCTGGGGGAGCTGTTTGTCTATCGGGAGGATCTGTGGGCTGATTCTCTGCGGCATATGGGCGATGCGTTGGGTAGGTTCATCTACTTAGCCGATGGGGTGATGGACTACCGCAAGGATCGCAAAAACAAGCAATATAATCCCTTTTTGGCTATGGAACAAGGGGAAAAATACCCCCAATGGGAGGAGTTTTTGGTGCTGGCTATGGGCCGCTGCACCGATTATTACGAACGCCTGCCCCTGGTGCAGGACAAAGGGATTTTGGATAACATTCTGTATAGCGGCATATGGATCGCATACCGAAGAAAGGTGAGGAACAAGGAAGATGGTCGAGGATCCTTATAAGGTTTTAGGTGTCAGCCGGGATGCCTCCGACGAGGAGATCAAACGGGCATATCGACGTCTTGCCAAGAAATACCACCCGGACGTAAATCCCGGTGACCCTGTTGCGGCAAAGAAAATGCAGCAGGTGAATGCCGCCTACGAACAGATCAAAAACCCTCAGAACACCCAAAGCACCGACCCCTTCGGCGGCTATCGCCAGAGGCAGTCCGACGGGCAGTACCGGCAGGCGGCTTTCCAATATATTCGCTTCCACCGGTATCGGGAGGCGCTGAACGTGCTGCAATCCGACAGCAAGCGCGATGCCCAATGGTACTATCTGTCCGCCCTTGCTCACAACGGATTGGGCAATCAGGTCACCGCCTTGGAGCATATCCGCCGGGCGGTTTCCATGGAGCCTGACAATTACACCTATCTGCAAGCTCTGAATGCCATTGAAAACGGCGGCACGGTGTACCGCCGGCAGGCAGGCAATTATCGGGGATACGCCTGGGGCGGCTCTTCCTTAGGCTCACTGTGTCTGTGCTATTTTCTGCAGCTGTTCTGCTGCCGCGGCAGATTCTTTTGTTGTTAAATCAGCACCCATAAAACAAAAAAACCTTCCTATGAAAACCATAGGAAGGTTTTTTATATTTGTGCCAGCGCAACAGATTTCAAGGCTCCCTCTGACGAGGGAGCTGTCAGCGAAGCTGACTGAGGGAGAGATTTTTAACGGTTAAGTCGATGCATTCACATACACCGAGAAAATTGCGGTCAATATCCAAATTGCAAAATCGCAACACTGTCAAATCCATAGCTTCTAATTCGGTTGTACGAATCGCATCTTTTTTGGTCTGCTCTAAAGTATAATGCCCTCCACCGTCAAGTTCGATGACCAGCTTTGCCTTTGCGCAATAAAAATCAACAATGTAATTTCCAATTGCCTTTTGTCGTTGAAAACGCACCGGATAATTCCTCAAATACTCATACCACAGTTTGCGTTCCCACGGAGTCATATTCTTTCTTAATTCCTTTGCAAGAGGGATATTTGCTTTGTTGTATGCCTTCATATTCTCTCCCTCCGTCAAAAATCAAAGATTTTTGCCACCTCCCTCCTCAGAGGGAGGCTTTGGCGCGGCGCAATATTCAAAATACACACCGTTAAAAAAACTTAATTTTGATTTTTTTAGGCATTTTCCACTTGTGCTTTTTCCAAATTTTATTCTTCATAATGATTAGCACAGCGGTGGCTATAACCGCAGACAAAATAAACCCAATCCACAAGGGTGATAAAACCCATAACCAAGACCAGGTTATATTGCCTGTCAATTTTAATGTTATAAACACGATCGCCAACGTACCTAAAAAGCTTAAATTGATCGTTTCTTCCGTATTTTCAAAATATCGTCCGCTTTCAAGGGAGAAACGGCACTCTTCTAAAATGCGAATCGTATTTTCTTCGACTTTTGTGCGAAAATTATCTTCTGGTATTTTCTCGCCCAACAGCAACTCATTAACCGAGATTTTCAACGTTTCGCACAACGGCTGTAGCAATGACACATCTGGAAAGCCGTTTCCGTTTTCCCACCGGGATACGGTTTTGTTACTGACTTCCAATTTCTCCGCAACCTGTTCTTGTGTTAAATTTTGTTCTTTTCTGCAATTTGCAATGAATCTTCCGATTTTTTCTTGATCCATATCATCATCTCCTTGCAGAAATTATATTACATCTATCATTAGAATAACAGGACACAGAGCGAGAATATGGTGTTTTTTCCTCTCTTCGTAGGGGCGTATCAATTGCTCATCCGTTCGTACCATTGTGTGCCGCAGTAGCGGACGGTCAATGGCCGCCCCTACATATTTACACTTTAAACTGATTTAAGTATTCGTAGAGGGGGATGAGCTTTTCCAAAAATGCCCCGGCGCGCTTGCCCAGCTCCGGCCCGAATATTTCAGGGCTTACCGGCTCGTCTACCGTACAGGCGATCTTACCCTTCCAGGCATAGAAGGGCGCGAGCTCGGGTGTGGGCGCTTCCTTGGGGCGCTTATAGGTCTCCACCGCAAGGGGTACGCCGGTGGCCTTTTCCGTATCGGCGATCAGCTTGCAAAAGTCCTTGGGCTTTGCCGCAATAGCTTTGCGAAAATCCTCCAGCACAGAGGGTCTGGGGTGCCACCAGATAAGGCCGTAGCTGACACCCTCGGGGCGAATCTCAAAATACAGGCAGGGATTCTCCGCCCACCATTCCACGTCCTGCCGGATGCAGATCCACAGGCTCTCCTTATAGGGTGTGACAGGGTGCATCCGGGCATCCCGATAGATGCGGCTGACCTTCAGCAGATTCCCCGTTTTGTCCAAAAAGGGCTGAAATAAGTCCTTGCCCAGAGCCTTCATTGGCTCGTACAGGTGGTTTACATAATCTTTCTTGTGTTCTAAAAACCATTCCCGGTTATTATTCATACGGATTCCCCAAAGGAAATCCACCGTTTCGGGAGAAAAACCGTTAAACATACATGTTCCTCTTTTTATGTGTTTTGCTCTGCGGGCGGCGAAACGCCGCCCCTACATTTGCCGGGGATTGCCACGGGCGGCAAACCGCCCTCGCGATGACAAAAATCATTTAATGGGCGCCGGAAAGGGGACGCATAACGCTGTATACATCAAAGCGGGTATCGTGGAGTTCCGTCAGGAACACCAGATTGATCGCTGTATCAGCCACGCCGCTGTTTGGCGCAAAATCTCCCGCCTGGATGGCGTCCATACCCTCTACGTACATACGGGTGCGGCCTGTGGGCATTGTGAAATCTGCGGTTTTTACAAAGGACACCGCAAAGCGGTCTGTGGCGCAGGCGGACAGAAGCACACTTGCCGCCCTGGTAAGCAGCTGCGCCTTATCGCCATTGACCATAATCGAAGTGGTTTCGGGGAAGCAGAAATCGTCCAGCACCACCTCGTCAAAGCCCAGCGACCGCAGCTCCATAATGATCTGGGTCAGATAGGACAGGGTTCCCTGGCTGCCGGGATTCAGCCAATAGCAGCCGTCGTCGTCCATATACAGGTAGCCACCGGAGGAGTGGTGCACACCGTCGGGCACGTGATTTAGGCCGTAATTCCAGTCACGCAGGGCAGGAATGCGGGCAATGGCATATCTGCCGCTGCGCTGCAGATAGTCGATCAGCTCGTCCATTGCCTGGGTGTTGATGCCGCTGTTGCGCTTGCTGTCCACGGAAGAAGAATAGTAGAAATCGCCCTTGATACCCTTTACGTCCACCATCACGGCGGTTTCGGAGGGCAGAGCCTGGATCTGGGATTTTACGGTGTCGATATCCTGCAAGTCGCTGAGCTCCACATAGTAGCCTGCCAGCTGCATTAACTCTGTGCTGCCGCCTGCCATCTCATCATTTTGATCCAGCCGGATAGGGATATCCTGCTGATCCGGCGGCACTGCCAGCTGACCTTCCCCGATGGGAGGCAGGTCAAAGTCCAGCTTTACCTTGCCGTCGGCAGTATACACCACATATCTTTGCAGCCAAACGAACCAGCAGGCGCCGGCCACCGCCAGCACCACGGCGATCACCGCCAGCACACCCAGTATGCGCTTGAGCACCCGTTGGGTGCGGTAAGGTATGGTCATAGTGTTCTCCTTTTTGCGCTGACGCACCGCCAATCTTCCTTGGCCTTGGTTATCGTTACGGTAAGTCCCGCCTTATCCAATGCCGTCAGCACGTCCTGCAATCGCGTATCTAAAATGCCTGAGCAGATCAGGGTCGTATGCTCGCTCATAAACTGAGGAAGCACAGAGGCAAGTCCGATGATCACGTCCGCCACAATGTTCACCAGCAGCACGTCATAGCTGCCCTGGGACAAGCTGCTCATCAGCGCCTTATCCTCTGTCACATTGCCTGTGCAGGCGGCAAACTGTGGGGCTGTAAAGCCGTTATAGGCTGCGTTTTCCCTTGCAATATCCTCTGCCTTGGGGTCTATGTCCACGCCGATGGCAGTTTTTGCCCCCAGGCGCAATGCCGCTATGGAAAGTATGCCGCTGCCACTGCCCAGATCCAGGCAAGACATCCCCTCGGTTACCACGTCCTCCATGGTTTCCAGCACCATTTGGGTGGAGGGATGGGCGCCTGTGCCGAAGGTCAGACCGGGATCAAGCACAATGGGAAGCCTGCCCTGTGTATCTGTGTCTGCCAGCCAATAGGGCAGCACCACCAGGTTTTTGCCCACTTCCTGGGGCGGATAGTTGTCTTTCCAGCTTTCTTCCCAGTTTTCCTCTGCCAGAGGGGTTACAGTCATCTGCAAGCCCAGGTCTTTTACCACCCTTTCCAGGCGGGCAAGGGACTCCTCGTCCGTGTCCTCTAAATACAGCTTAATATGGCTGAGGCCCTGGAGCTTTTTCTGAAAACCCTCGTCAATATAGTCCCAATAGGCGCGATTTTCTTCCAAAAAGCTCTCAAATTCCCCCTGATCCTCCAGCACCAGCTCGCTGAAGCCGTGGGCCGTCAGCTTGGCAGCCACGTCCTCTATGCTGTTGGAGGTGGTGGTTACGGTAATTTCCAAATAGGTCATAAGCAAACCTCATTGTCTTTTTTCACTATTTTATCGCAAACACAGCAAAATAACAACCTGTAAAGTGTAAATTTTTTGTGCAGTACTTTCCATTTGGCTGTTTTTGGTATATAATACTCACAATGACGAAATTTTGGAGGAAGTATGATTCACACAATCCCCCTTTTACCGGAAATCCAGTTGCGGTGTTTTCGGGATACACGTTTTAAACAGGAGGGTCTGAGCATTCAGTTTGTCCGTCCTATGCGCAAGGAAGAAGCCGCCCTCAACGCCCTTCTGCCTGCGGTTTTGCTGCGGGGCTGTGAGACTGCCCCCGACCTGCGGGATATTACCCTGCGGCTGGACGATCTGTACGGCGCATCCTTAGGCGCGCAGGTACGCCGCGTGGGTGACTATCAGACCACAGGTCTTGGCTGCAGCTTTATGCGGGAGGACTATGCCCTTGCAGGAGACAAGGTCTTTGCCCCCATGGTCGCCTTCTTGGAGGAACTGATGTTCCGCCCCAAGCTGGAAAACGGCATTTTCTCTGAAGATTTTGTGGCAGGCGAAAAACGAAATCTTTTGGCCGCCATTGCCGCCCAGCGCAATAATAAGCGAGCCTATGCCCATGCGCAAATGCTCAAAAAGATGTGCAGCGGCGACTCCTTCGGCATTCCCCGTTTGGGCGAAAAGGAGGACGTGGAGGTGATCACGCCCCAAGGTCTGTACGCCCATTATCAAACGGTCTTAAAAGAGAGTCCCATTCTGCTTTTCTACGTGGGCGCAGCCGACCCTCAGGAAATTGCCGACCTGCTCCGTCCCATATTCGCCAAACTGGACCGCGCGCCTGTGGCGCTGCCGCCCCAAAGCCCCTTCCGCGATTGCGGCAAGGGTGACGTGGTGGAGAAAATGGACGTTGCCCAGGGCAAATTGTGTATGGGCTTTACCACGCCCATTACCCTGCGGGATAAGGATTTTGTTCCCCTGCAGATTCTCAACACCATCTTCGGCGGCGGTATGATCTCCAAGCTGTTTATGACCGTGCGGGAGAAGCTGTCCCTTTGCTATGACATCTCCTCCACCTGCTACGGCAACAAGGGTATTATTACCGTATCGGCAGGCATTGACTGCGATAAGGATACGGCGGTGCGGCAGGAGATCATGCGGCAGCTTGCCGCCTGTCAGGCAGGGGATTTCACGGAGGAGGAGTTGTCCGCCGCCAAGCAGGCGCTGCTGGCCCAGCTGCAAAGCACCCACGATTCCCCCGGCGCCATTGCGGGCTACTATACAACCGCTGCCCTCAGCGGTCTGCCCCTGACCCCCGATGCTTATGCCCAGGCCATAGAGAAGGCCACAGCTGAGGATGTGGCAAAGGCCGCAAAATCTTTGGAGCTTCACACCGTTTACTTTTTAAGGGGGGAGAAATAATGGAAAAACAGTTCTACCCCGAGGTTGGGGAAACCCTCTACAGAACCACTTTAGAAAACGGCTTGCAGATCCTGGTGCTGCCCCGTTCCGGCTTTTCCAAAAAGCTGTGCTATTTCGTTACGGATTTCGGCGCCATTCACACAAAGTTTACTATGGACGGCGCAGACTATAACGTGCCTGCGGGCATTGCCCACTATTTGGAGCATAAGCTTTTCGATATGCCCGACCGGGATGTTACCGAGGAGTTTGCCACCCTGGGCGCCAGCCCCAATGCCTTTACCGGCTACGATATGACCGCCTATTATTTCTCCTGCACAGAGCATTTTCAGGAGAATTTAAGGCTGCTTCTGGAATTTGTTTCCACTCCCTATTTTACGGAGCAGAGCGTTGCCAAGGAGCAGGGTATTATCGGTCAGGAGATCGGTATGAACGAGGATAACCCCGACAGTGTCCTGTTTGAACTGCTGGCTGACGCTATGTACGAAAACCACCCCATTCAAACCCCCATTTTAGGCTCGCGGGAATCCATCGCCCAAATTACACCTGAGGTTTTACACGCCTGTCACAAGGCGTTTTACCGGCCGGACAATATGCTTTTGTGCGCAGTTGGCGATATCGACCCCAAGGAAGTGGAGACCATTGCAAAAGAGCTTTTGCAGGATATTCCCTGCCCCAAGGTGACGGCGCAGCGGCAGTGGGAGGAGGACCTCACTGTAAAGACGCCCTACGTCACCCGTTCTATGGAGGTGGCGATGCCCATGTTCCAGCTGGGCTTTAAGAGTCTGCCTCTGCCGGACGGGGATGCCGGTGTCCGGCAGGAGATCATCGGAGATATGGCGGCGGAGGCCCTGTTCGGCGAATCCTCCAGACTATATCTGCGGCTGTATAATGAGGGTCTGATTGATGCCTCCTTCGGCGGTGGCTATGAAACCATCGAGGGAATGAGTATGCTCTCCGCCTCCGGCGACAGCGAAGACCCCCAAGCCGTGGCGAATGCCATTTTGCAGGAGGCTGCGGCGCTGGCAGAAACGGGCATCAGCCAGGAGGACTTTTTGCGAATGAAGCGCAGCGCGCTGGGTCGGCGGATCCGAGGCATCGACAGCTTCGACTCCACCTGTTTCCGGCTGTGCGCCTATCACCTTTCCAAATTCGACTACTTCCGTTTCCCCCATATTTACGAGGAAGTCACCAAAGAAGAAATTCAACAATTTATCAAAGATGTGGTCACCGAAAAGCGTATGTGTCTGGCAGTGATCACCCCTAACAAGGAGGAAGCATAAATGCAATGGATCGAAAGCGTTTCCACCATCACATTCCCCTCTCTGGGAATTAAAATCGATCCCCCTGTGGGATTCACCGTAGGCTCTTTTGAGCTGCGGTTTTACGGCTTGATCATTGCCGTGGGCCTGCTGCTGGCCTGCATTTACGGTCTGAAACGGCGCAAGCAGTTCGGTCTTTCTGAGGATCAGGTGCTGGACGGGGCTATGATCATTGTGCCCTTTGCCATTCTCTGCGCCCGGGCCTACTACTGCATCTTCGCCTGGCACGAATTTGAAGCCAATCCCATTGAAGTGCTGTATATCTGGAACGGTGGCATTGCCATTTACGGCGGCGTGATCGGCGCGCTTTTGGGCATCATCGTCTACTGCAAGATCCGAAAAATTTCCGTGGGCGCGGCCTTCGACATCACATCACTGGGCTTTTTGATCGGTCAGAGCATCGGCCGCTGGGGCAATTTCTTTAACAGAGAGGCCTTCGGCGAGGAAACCACCTCTTTTTTGCGGATGGGTCTGTTCCTCACTGCTGATCAGACGGCTGTTTCCACCGAGCATTTTTATCACCCCACCTTTTTGTATGAATCGGTGTGGAATGCCATCGGCTTTGTGCTGCTGCACTTTTTGTCCAAGCGCCGGAAATACGATGGACAAGTCGCCCTGGGCTACGTTGCTTGGTACGGTCTCGGCAGGACCTTCATCGAGGGCCTGCGCACGGATAGCCTCTACTGGGGTCCCTTCCGCGTGAGCCAAATGCTGGCAGCAGTGAGTTGCTTTGCCGCTGTGGTAGTACTGCTTTGGCAGGCATTCCGTGACCACAAGCCGGAAAACCTGTATGTCAACCGGGTCGCCGCCCTGGCTGCGGAAGCTGCTGCGGAGGAAACCGCCGAAGAAGCTATTGAGAAAGCTGAGGAAGTGTCTACTGAGGAAACCGAGGAAATCTCCTCTGAAGAATCCTAACTGTAGGGGACGGGTTACCCGTCCCCTTTTTCGGGAGGCGAAACGCCTCCCCTGCAACATAAAAGAAAAAAACCTGCCTTTTTCTTCAAAAGGCAGGTTTATCTTTTTTGAAATTCTTCGCCGGTGATCAGATAATTGATTGACACATTATAGTATTTTGACATTGCAACCAGCAACGCAAGGGACGGCTCCCGTTTGCCGTTTTCATAATAGGACAGCGCCTCTCGAGAAATATTCAAATCCATTGCAACCTTTTGCTGATTTAACCTTCGCTGCTTTCGAATGTTTTTTAGCCCAATCACCAAATCACCCCTTGCATTTATTGTAACATTGTGTTACACTGTTTTATGTAACATTCTGTTACATAAAACTTGATAATAGAGGAGATGTTACTATGTCATTCCAAATACTAGCCACGCTTATTTTCTTTGCCCTTATTTTTCCGATTGCTGGTATTCTAATTGCATTGGGCGCAAGCATCGAGCTCGCCTGCACCATTGCTGTCATTGGGTCGCTTGTTGGTGCTTGTGTATTAGCGGCCAAAGCCGTCGAAAAAAGCAAAACAAAAGCCCAACAAATTTATACTTATAACGAGAAAACCAAATCTCTTAAAATCATTTCTCCTAATCATAGTAAATTGCGTTGGATACTTCAAGTTGAACCTACCCACACCGCCCAATATAAATATAATCCCGCAACCTTAGAATACACCGGTGTAACCATAGGCGGTGTATCAACAGGCAGTTTTCATATTAATGAAGCATCCGTTTCAGGCGCTGCTTTTCAAAACACCGGAAAATGCCACCTTGTTCTCAAGGATATGGGACAATATGAAATACTAAATGAAATTGTTCTCCCAGACAGCTTGGTCTCTAATGCGAAAAGCACTCCTGTCGTAAAGGATTTTTTGCAAGGAAATCGGCTTGTTTTGAAACACACTGGCAGCGATACCGAACTTACGGCAAGTGAGCGGGAATCCATAGCTGCCGGAAGAAGACAGGGCAGGCAAGATGTTGTGATTAACGCCACACTGCGTGCTATCGCTGCAAGTTATTTAACGAAGGCAGAATGTGATGCAATCAAAAATTGGTTGTGCGGATAAATTGAAATAACATTAACACAGCGGAGCAGAATACCCTGCTCCGCTGTGTCGTTTCCTTCCTGTTCGGAAGTATATTTCGTAGGGGACGGGTTTCCCGTCCCCTTTTTGCGGACGAGCAATGCTCGCCCCTACGTTAAAAAATATTGGCACGTACCTGTAGGGGCCGGCGTCCCCGACGGCCCGTTTCCCCGGGAGATTGCCACGTCGGGCATTCGCCCTCCTCGCAATGACATAAGGAAAGGGAACGGCGCATAGGCCGTTCCCTACATTTTTATTTTTTATTAACCTAATGGCTCGAAATCGGCTGCGCCGTGCTTGCACAGGGGGCAGACAATGTCGTCGGGGAGGGTATCGCCCTCGTAGACCCAGCCGCAAATCTTGCACACGAAGCCCTTCTTTTCGCTGTCGGGCTTAGGTTTGACGTTCTGCAGGTAATAGGTGTAGGTCATGGTTTCTACCTTACTCAGGTTGGCGCACTGAGTCACATCGCAGATGAACATAATGTGCGTGCCCAAGTCCACTTGATTTATGACCTTACAGCTGATAAAGGCGTTGGCATATTTATCCAAAATCAGCAGGCCGTTTGCTGCGCGCTGCACGTGGTCAAAGCCTGCCAGCTTATCGGTATCCCGTCCGGAATGGAAGCCAAACCTCTCAAAGATGGCAAAGGGCGCATCCTGAGAAAGCGTGGAAATATTCAGCTTGCCTGTTTTGGTGATCACGTCACAGGAGTAGTTCAGCTTATTCACGGTGACTGCCAAGCGGTTGGGGGTGCTGGTGACCTGGGTGACAGTGTTCACAATCAGGCCGTTGTCCTTAACCCCGTCGTTGGTGGTAACCACGTACAGACCGTAGCCGATATTGAACAGGGCGGTGGGGTCTACGAAGTCGTCCTGCACGTCGGCAGCGGTGTAGGAGGCGGACAGCTCGTCAGCAAGACGGCCAATTTCCTTCACATTTGCCTCGCTCATAGCGGACATAATCGTTACGTTATTCTCCGCGTAGGTAATGTTCTTGGAATTCTCCAGCTTGCTCTTCATTACCTTGATAGCAGTGGGCGCCCAGGAGCCGTTTTCGATCATAGCCACAGTGCGGTTTTGGAAGTTCCGCTCGGTGAGCTTATCCAAATAGGTACGCATATAGGGGAATACATCGGCATTGTAGGTGGTGGTTGCCAGCACCAGCTTGTCGTAGCGGAAGGCATCGGACACTGCCTGCGCCATATCGCAGCGGGCAAGGTCGTAAACCACTACATTGGGCACTTCCCGTTTCCGCAGCTCCAGCGCCAGCAGCTCTGCAGCCTCCTTGGTGTGGCCGTAAATGGAGGTATAGGCGATCACGATGCCGTCAGACTCGGGGGTATAGCTGGACCACAGGTCATAGAGCTTGATATAATGGCCCAGATCCTCAGTAAGGACAGGTCCGTGGAGGGGGCAGATGATCTGAATATCCAAGGTTGCGGCAACCTTCAGAATGTTCTGCACCTGCTTGCCATACTTGCCCACGATGCCGATAAAGTAGCGGCGAGCCTCGTCGTCCCAATCCTCTTTCACGTCCAGTGCGCCAAACTTTCCGAAGCCGTCAGCAGAGAACAGCACCTTATCGTAGCTGTCGTAGGTCATCATAACCTCGGGCCAGTGGACCATAGGCGCAAAAGCGAAGGTCAGGGTGTGCTTGCCCAGGGAAAGCGTGCCGAAATTTTCCACGCACAGGGTATTTTTCATTTGCAGTTTGGGGAAGAACTGGGCGATCATCACGAAGGTCTTTTTGTTTGCCACCACAGTTACCTGGGGATATGTATTCACAAAGGCCTCAACAGATGCGGCGTGGTCCGGCTCCATGTGCTGCACTACCAGATAGTCCGGCTCGCGGCCGGCAAGGGCTTTCTTCACATTGCCCAGCCACTCGGCAGTTTTGCTGGCATCGATGGTGTCCATAACCGCCACCTTCTCGTCCAGGATCACATAAGAATTATACGCCATACCGTTGGGAACTACATATTGCCCCTCGAACAGGTCCACATCGTGGTCGTTGGCGCCTACATATAAAATCGTATCCGTCACTTTTTTCAGCATAAAGCATTCCTCCTGTTATGGGGCGGCCCTGCCTGCCCATTATCTTATGGATATAAGATAACATATTTTTCCCATTTTGTCAATAAGAATAATTCTTATTCTCGAAATATTTCTTGACATTTTTTTCTATGCTGTATAGAATGATAGTGGAAGGCAGAGCAACATACCATTCTTTGTAAAACAAGTTCCGTTTTATTGCTCTGCCCTAAAGGAGTGAGGCTATGAAATTGGTACTACTGACCGCCTTAGGCGTAGGCGGCGCAACCATATTCGGTACGGTGCTGGGTTTTCTTTTCAAGAATATCTCTCATAAATTCAGCGATATCGTTCTGTCCTTCGCAGCCGGCGTGATGCTGGCAGCGGCAGTGATCGGGCTCATTCTCCCCTCCCTGGAATATGGCGGGGAGCTGGGGCTTGTATATACCATCACCGGTGTGTTTGCCGGCGCGCTGTGCGTGAACCTGTTCGATAAATTAGTGCCCCATTTGCACCGGCTCAGCGGCGCAGATCAGGAAAGCCACCCCGGTGACACCAACAAGCTGAACAAGGTTTTACTGTTCGTCACTGCCATTGCCATTCACAATCTGCCGGAGGGCATTGCCGCAGGCGTTGGCTTTGGCGCAGGCGACACCTCAGAAGCCCTGACTGTTGCAGGCGGCATTGCGCTGCAGAACATCCCCGAGGGTATGGTGATCATCGGGCCTATGCTGGCAGCCGGCTTCAAGCCCTCCCGCACCTTTTTGGTGGCGGCAGCCACCGGCGTGGTGGAGATCGTGGGCACGCTGTTTGGCTACTTTGCCGTTACTGTTTCCACTGCGATCTTGCCCTTTGCCCTGGCATTTGCAGGCGGCACGATGTTATATGTTATCAGCGATGAGATGATCCCCGAAACCCACGCCCACGGCGCGGAACGGGGCGCGACCTATTCCCTTTTGGTTGGCTTCTGCCTGATGCTGGTGTTTGATGTGCTGCTCAATTAAAGCATAGCAGCCCGCCCCTTGCACTACGGCCAATGGCCGCCCCTACAGTTTCCTTCCATAGTTTTAGAGCCTGTTGCAAAATACTGCAACAGGCTCGTTTTGCTCTCAGGTCAGTTCCTTTGCCCGGTAGGCGCGGGTGGTGGCATAGTTGCCGTCCGCATCGGTGACTACGATACGGATCCAGTTCCGGGGATCATCCTTTTTCTTGCAGCCTTCGATCCACCCGGACAGATCAAAGGTTGCTTCCTGCAAAAGGCCGTCAGCGCCTTCTGCCTTGGCTGTTCTGGCGGAACGGGTGCCGGTTTCTGCCACGATCCGCTTGGCATCGGAGCAAACAATATGCAGCTTGCCATCCTCAATAGCCAGCTCCTTGATTTCAGGGCCGGTGGACGCGTACAGATCGCCCTTTTCCATCGCCTCGATGACCGCGCTGTATTCCAGCTTCTCGGCGCCGATCATTACCCAGCCGCCACCTACAAAGGCTTCCACGTGAGCATCGTCCGCCGCAACAGGCACCACATTGTTGCCCAGGCTGACCAAATCTCTGTAAACCTGGCTGTTATCTCTATCTGCGGGGGTCACAGGCAGGCAATCTGTGTTGTAGATCTCCAATCCCCACAAACCCTTCAGGTCTGCATAATCGGGGTAGGAATGCATAGACCAGTGAGGGTGGTTATAGGTAACCAAAAAGCCCCTCTTATTGGCCTCGGCAATCAGCGCGTTGATATTTTCCACGCTATATACCCGGGGGAATCCCTGACAATCTATTTTCGCCAGATGGGGTTTGGCATCTGCATCGTTCCGATCAGGCAACCAGGGCTGCCACAGATTATCCGGCCGCTTGGCAATAAAATTCAGGTGGTAGGATCCCATCCAAAGCCGATTATTTGCCCATTGCGGCGGACAATCGGTGATGTTGTGTTCTGCGCCGGTGAGCATCAGAAAATCATCCTCATTCATAGCAGAATGATCCGCGATCACATTGTGGTCTGTGATAGACAAGATCTGATAGCCTTTGGCTTTATAAAAGGCCTTCATCTCCTCCGGCTTGGGTGTGCCGTCGGAAATGGTGGTGTGGCAGTGCAGTCCTGCCTTAAAATAGCGGGGCACCTTGGGAAGCAAATATTTCATGAGATGATCCTCCTATGTTGATTACTGGGGAAGCTTACTGCGCCGACGGCGGCGCTGGGAAGAGGACGGGCGTTTTCTCTCCGGCTCTGCCTTTTCTGCCCGGCGGGCATAGGCCTCAGCCGCCTCGGAGGTGGCCTCGTAGGTAAGCCTGCTGACCCGCACTGTGCCATCCGGCTGCTCCGACAACCGCACGCGGATCAAAAACTTTCCGCAGGCAGGGCAGGTGGCCAAGTCCATATAGCGGTGTCCCGGCTGGGAAAACCAGCGAGTGCCGGTCATCTGCTTGCCGCAGGTGGGGCACTTGTTTTCCTCCTCGGTCATAGCCTTCAAAGCTGCGTGTTTATCGGCGTAATCATAAAATACCTTGCGGCTGATGCAACCGGGAAGCTCTGCTCCATGGAAGCCGTCCACGTGGCTCTTGAGAGCCTGTCCGTACTCCTGCGTACCCTTCTTCAAGTCCAGCTTTGCGCAGATCAGCGCCGTATGGTAGGCATCGCCCAAGGCATCGTGGGCAGGGCGGGTGGCCTCGATCCCAAAGATCTCCATAGCGGTTTTCAGCGCTTTCTGCGAAGAAGAGCCGTCGGTTTGGGCATTGAAGATCATCTGGGCATTGTACCAGCGGTCTACCCAGTTCTCCTCCAGCCCGTACAGGCGAAGATTTTCCCGCAAAATGGTGATATCATCAAAGCCCCAGGTGAGAAACACTACATCCTCGCCGCACCACTGACGAAACGCGGTCATCGCATCTATCATAGGCACGCCGTTTTCCCGCAGCTGCGCCTCTTTAATGCCGGTGAGCTTGCTGACTCTGCGGTTTAAGCGGCGGTAATATTTGGGTTTGATCAGCACCTGAAATTCATCGGTCACCTGCTGATCCTCCGTCACGCGGACAGCGCCGATCTGAATGATCTCCCCGCGAATTTGCACGGGAAGCACCTTTTTGGCAGAGGGTGAGCCGGGCCAGGGCTGATTCCATTCCATATCTAAAACGATATAGTTCATAATCTTGAAACCTCATAAAATTCTTACTTTCGAGTATCATACCACACCTGCTATAGATATGCAAACACAAAGTTATCTTTCTGCAAATACATAAGCAGAATCATTGCCAAACGGAATTCCCTGTGATATAATATCCTGAATTGTATGGGAGGTGAAGGCTTTGATATTCGGAAAACATATCAATGGCTATTATCTACGCTTTGCGCCCCGTTTGCTTTTGGGTCTGGCGACCCTGATTTTGATCGACTATTTACAGCTTGCCATTCCCAATCTGTACCAGCTGGTCGTCAACGGAATGAACGACGGCTATGTTTTGATAGACGGCGCAGAAGTGGTTTTCAATATGGAGTTCCTTTTGGACAGAGTTTGTATGCCCCTGGTGGGGATCATTCTGTGTATGGTATTCGGCCGCTTCCTGTGGCGTATCTGCTTCTTTGGCGCCGGCATCGGTGTGGAAAGCGATCTGCGCAACCGTATGTTCAGCCATTGCAAGGATCTGAGCCGGGAATACTATCAGGTGAACAAGGTGGGCAATCTGATGAGCCTGTTCACCAACGATCTGGACACCATTCAGGAATCCTTCAGCTGGGGACTGCTGATGATGTGCGATGCCGTATTTCTGGGCATTCTGGCCATCGTAAAAATGTGGGATATGGACATTTTGCTCACATCCTTATCCTTGATCCCTATGGCATTTTTGCTGGTATCGTCCATTATTGTAGGCAATCAGCTTACCAAGAAGTGGGATGCCCGGCAGGAGGCCTTTTCCAATCTGTCTGACTTCTCGCAGGAGAGTTTTTCCGGCATTGCGGTGATCAAGGCTTTTGTGAAAGAGGCAAAGGAGCTGCTCTTTTTTAAGCAGCTGAACAAAGAAAACGAGGAGGCCAACATTGCCTTTACCAAAGCATCTATCACCTTCCGGGTGATGGTTATGCTGTTTGTGGAGAGCGTGATCTGCGTGATTTTGGGCTACGGCGGGTATCTTGTCTATGCAGGCAAGTTCAATGCCGGTCAGCTGGTGGAGTTTATCGGCTATTTCAACGCAATCATCTGGCCCATTATGGCAGTATCCGAGCTGATCGATATGACCTCCCGGGGCAAGGCCTCCGTGAAGCGTATCTCCGAGCTTTTGGACGCCCGGCAGGACGTGGTGGACAAGCCCGGTGTGGAGCCGCTTACGGACATTCGTGGCGATATCGAATTCCGAAACCTCTCCTTCCGCTATCCCGACGGGGAATTTGACGCGCTGGAGAATATCAGCTTTACCATTTCCGCCGGCGAGAATGTAGGCCTTGTGGGCAAGACCGGCTCGGGAAAAACCACATTGGTGGATCTGATCCTGCGCACCTACAACGTGCCCGACGGCACACTGTTCATTGACGGCAGGGATGTGAATACCGTAGCCATTCGTGATGTGCGGGCAGGCTGCGCCTATGTACCCCAGGACAACTTCCTGTTCTCTGATACGATCGCAAACAACATCGGCTTCGGCGTGGACGACAAGCAGACAGACCGTATCCGCGCAGTTGCCAAGCTGGCGGATGTTCACAGCAACATCGAGGAGTTCTCCTTAGGCTACAAAACGGTGCTGGGTGAGCGTGGCGTGACCGTTTCCGGCGGACAGAAGCAGCGGATCTCCATTGCCCGGGCGCTGTTAAAGGATGCGCCCATTCTGATTCTGGACGATTCCGTATCTGCGGTGGACACCAAAACGGAAAAGACCATTTTGGAAAACCTGCGATCTACCCGCGCCGGCAAGACCACTATTTTGATCGCCCACAGGATCTCCACCATTGAAAAAATGGACAAGATCCTTTTTATCGACGACGGCCGTTTGGTGGCTGTGGGCTCTCACCAAGGGTTGTATGAAACCTGCCCGGCTTACCAAAAAATGGTAGACCTGCAGCGGCTGGAGGAGGAAGGAGGCGAACAAAATGGCTGATTATTTACCCCTTCTCATTGTGGGCGGCATCATCGGCACGTTTTCCTTATTGTTCCTCATCGCCTACCTTGCTATGAAGAAAAAGGCAGACAAGGAGTTTGAACGGACCTTGGCGGACAAGGCCATTGTGAAACGGCTTGCCCGGTATGCCATTCCTTTCTGGAAGGACTTTGTTGTTGTGTTCGTCATTATGCTCCTTTCCATCGGTCACAACATCCTCTCCCCTCTGCTGGTGGGTCACATTGAGGAGCTTGTGAAGGCGGAGTTCGACCTGCCTTACCTGTTTACACTGGTGGGCATCTACGCCGGCATTCTGCTGATCAGTTTGGTTTGCACCTATTTGCAGGCGATCCTGCTGCAGAAAATCGGTCAGAAAATTCTCTCCCAGCTGCGAATGGACATTTTCACCCACATTGAAAGCCTGTCCCACGAGCAGCTGAACAACATCCCCGTGGGCAAGCTGGTCACCCGTGTCACCAACGACACCAACGCCATTTCCATGATGTTCACAAACGTCCTGGTGACCCTGGTAAAAAATGTGATGGTGCTGTGCGGTGTGCTGATCTCTATGCTGGCGGTCAACTACGCATTGACGCTGATCCTGCTGTGCTTTGTGCCCTTTGTGGCGCTGTTTACCGTTATTTTC
Organism: Oscillospiraceae bacterium; assembly: GCA_017416245.1. Classification (GTDB taxonomy): domain Bacteria; phylum Bacillota; class Clostridia; order Oscillospirales; family Oscillospiraceae; genus Faecousia. Next base: position 23,148 of record JAFQCX010000034.1, read on the forward strand.
CGCAAATTCTCCCGGAAGGCCCATCGGGCGGTGACTGATTCCCGTACGGATCTGAACACCTATCTGTCGGAACATCTCTCCGGCATGAAGATCATTCAGATCTTCAACCGGGAAGATGAAAAGATGGCAGATTTTCTGGAGAAAAGCAAAAAGCTCTCCCACGCGAAAAAGCAGCGGATGTTCGTCTTTGGTATCTTCCGGCCTATGGTGTATATGCTCTATATCAGCTCCGTGCTGTGCCTGCTGTATTTCGGCGCCAAGAGCTACATTCAGGACTTTTCCCTGCTGGGTCAGGTGATCACCAGCGGTACGGTGGTGACCTTCTATATGTACGCCACCCGTTTCTTTGATCCCATTCAGGCGCTGGCTGAGCAGTTTGACACTCTGCAATCCGCCTTTGCCTCCGCCGAGAAGATCTTCACCATTTTGGATATGGTGCCGGAGGTGGTGGACGAGCCGGACGCCATTGACCTGCCGGAGATCAAGGGCGAGATCGAGTTTAAGGACGTTTGGTTCGCCTACAAGCCCGGCGAGTGGGTGCTGCAGGGAGTTTCCTTCCACGTGCAGCCTAAGCAGACCGTGGCCTTTGTGGGCTCTACCGGCTCGGGCAAGACCACCATTTTGAGTCTGATCTGCCGCAACTACGATATTCAAAAGGGGCAGATCCTCATTGACGGCATCGACATCAGGAAAATCAAAATTTCTTCTCTGCGCCGCCACTTCGGGCAGATGCTGCAGGACGTGTTCCTGTTCTCCGGCACCATCGGCAGCAATATTCTGCTGCGAATGGAGGGTGTCAGCGACCAGGAGGTTATGGAGGCCTGCCGGTATGTGAACGCCGACTCCTTTATCAACAAGCTGGAGGCCGGTCTTAACGAGCCGGTGCGGGAGCGGGGCAACAACTTCTCTGCCGGTCAGCGGCAGCTACTGAGCTTTGCCCGTACCATTATCCACAAGCCATCGGTGATGATCCTGGATGAGGCAACCGCCAACATCGACACGGAAACCGAGCTGCTCATTCAGGATTCTTTGGAGAAGATGAAAAACATCGGCACCATGCTGATCGTTGCCCACCGTCTGTCCACCATTCAGCACGCGGACAACATTATTCTGCTGTCCAAGGGCAAAATCGTGGAGCAGGGCACCCATCAGGAGCTACTGGCGAAAAAGGGAAAATACCACCATTTGTATACGCTCCAGTATCAAAAGCAACAGCTGTCTTAAAAACCAGCCCGCGTGTAAAAAAATACACGCGGGCTTTCCCTTTGGGGATAATGCTTGCATATAACGGATAAATTTTGTATAATACGGTTAGCAAAAGAAAGAGAGGCTCTAGTATGGCAAAGCTCTATTTTAAATACGGAGCTATGGGCTCCAGCAAAACCGCCCAGGCATTGATCACCAAGTATAACTACGAGGAAAACAACCTGAACGTTTGGCTCATTAAGCCCAGCGCCGATGTGCGTGACGGGGCAGATATTCTGAAAAGCCGCATCGGACTTTCCTCCCCTGTCCACGTGATCGCCCCGGCAACTGACATTTATCGGCTGTTTGTGGACACCAAAAAGGACGCCTGCAACGTGATCATTGTGGACGAGTGCCAGTTCTTGACCCCGGAGCAGATCGATCAGCTTCGCTATATCGTCAACGATTTTAACATCCCTGTGATGTGCTTCGGTCTGCGTACGGATTTTCAGACCAAGCTCTTCCCCGGCTCCCGCCGACTGATGGAGGTGGCAGATGCCATTCAGGAGATCAAGACCATTTGCGATTGCGGCGCAAAGGCTACGGTGAATGCCCGTATCGACAGCAACGGCCATATTATCACCGAAGGCGCGCAGGTGGTTTTGGGCGGCAACGACAGCTATATCGCCATGTGTCACAAGTGTTATGTAAACGGAATTCGAGAAAACAAAATCATCAAGCTGCACGGTAAATAGTTTTCTGTGGGGGTAAGTCTTATATCCCTAACTTAAAAACGGTCATTCCGAGCCTGTGTTAGCAGGCGTGGGAATCCCCAACTTATACAGGGGATTGCCACACCAGTCTGCGGACTGGTTCGCAATGACCGCCAACTTAACTTTTAAGGAGTAATTATAATGGAACTGAAAGAGATCCTCGCCAAGTGCGACCACACTTTACTTGCCCAGACCGCTACCTGGGAGCAAATTAAGGCTATCTGCGATGACGGTATGCACTACCACACCGCATCTGTGTGCATCCCCGCCTCCTTTGTAAAGCAGGCCAAGGAATATGTGGGTGACAAACTGGCCATCTGCACCGTCATCGGTTTCCCCAACGGCTACGCTACCACAAAAGCTAAGTGCTTTATGGCAAGCGACGCTGTGGAAAATGGCGCAGACGAAGTGGATATGGTCATCAACATCGGCTGGGCAAAAGAGGGCAAGTGGGCCGAAATCACCGATGAGATCGCCCAAATCAAGGCCGCCTGCAAAGGAAAGCTGCTGAAGGTGATCATTGAAACCTGTCTGCTCACCGACGAGGAAAAGATCGCGCTGTGCAAGTGCGTTACCGATGCGAAGGCCGACTACATCAAGACCTCCACCGGCTTCTCCACCGCCGGCGCTACCTTTGCGGACGTGGAGCTGTTTGCCAAGCACATCGGCCCTGACGTGAAGATCAAGGCCGCCGGCGGCATTTCCAGCCTGGAGGATGCAGAGAAGTTTATTGCCCTGGGCGCATCCCGTCTGGGCACCTCCCGCATTGTAAAAATTGCAAAGGGCCTGAAAAACGACGGCTCTTACTAATACCGATAAGACGACGTTTTATGCATCGCCCACGGACGGCCAACGGCCGCCCCTACACCGCCGATTTCTTACTTCCGTAGGGGTGAGCATTGCTCGTCCGAAACACCGCGGGCAAGCAAGGAGTTATTTATGAAGCGTGTTTTTTTGATCGTGCTGGATTCCTTCGGCATCGGCGCAATGCCGGATTCCGATGCCTTCGGCGATGTGGGGGTGAACACCCTGGCGTCCTGCGCCACATCGCGCCATCTGCACATTCCCAATCTGATAAAAGCGGGCTTGGGCAACATTGACGGGGTGACCTGTCTGCCGAAAGCCGATTTACCCACAGGAGCAGTATGCCGTCTGGCAGAGGCCTCTCAGGGCAAGGATACCACCATCGGCCACTGGGAGATCGCGGGCATCGTTTCCAAAACGCCCATGCCCACCTATCCGGACGGCTTTCCTGAGGAGATCTTAGCACCCTTCCGTGAGGCAACCGGCAGAGGTGTGCTTGCCAACGCCCCCTGGTCGGGCACTGCGGTGATCGATAAGTACGGCGCAGAGCATATGCGCACCGGGGATCTGATCGTATACACCTCCGCTGACTCGGTATTTCAGATCGCCGCCCACGAGGACATTGTGCCCCCGGAACAGCTTTACGAATACTGCCGGATCGCCCGTAAATTATTACAGGGAAAGCACGGCGTGGGTCGGGTCATCGCCCGTCCGTTTATCGGTGAGCCCGGCACTTTCTCCCGCACCTCCAACCGCCACGACTTTTCCTTAGAGCCGCCGGCAGACACCCTTTTGGACGCACTGCAAAAGGCAGGCTACGCCACCATCGGCGTGGGCAAGATCCACGATATTTTTGCCGGTCAGGGCGTCAGCGAGCACGTTTACAACAAGAGTAACGCAAATGGTATGGATCACACCGCCGCCTATGCCAAACAGGACTTTGAAGGCCTGTGCTTTGTGAATCTGGTGGACTTTGATATGCAGTTCGGTCACCGGCGGGATGTGGACGGCTACGCCAAGGCGCTTTCGGAATTTGATGCCTGGCTGGGCGATTTCCTCCCCACTTTGGGAGAAGACGATATGGTGATCATCACCGCCGACCACGGCTGCGATCCTGCCTACACTGCCACCACCGACCACACCCGGGAGTATGTGCCCATGCTGGCATTGGGCAAGGGTATTCAGCCTGTCAACCTGGGCACAAGAGCCAGCTTTGCAGACATTGCCGCAACCGTTGCAGATATGTTCGGTGTTTCCCTTGACACCCCCGGCAAAAGCTTCGCAAATAAACTGTTTTAATCTGATTTTACAGACTCCGGGAGTGTGTTATGAGTAAGACCTTAACAATGACACAGGGAAACCCGCTGCGGCTGTTGGTGGTGTTTTCTCTGCCCTTGATGTTCGGCAACGTGTTCCAGCAGCTGTATGCCGTGGTGGACACCGCCATCGTTGGGCGGGGCGTGGGCATAGATGCCCTGGCTGCCTTGGGCAGCGTGGACTGGCTGAACTGGATGATGCTGGGCATCGCCACCGGCTTTACCCAGGGCTTCAGTGTGCGGGTTGCCCAAAAATTCGGTGAGAACAACCAAAAGGATCTGCAGCTTTATATGGGGCAATCCGCTTTGGCAGCCGTTGTTCTGGCTGCCCTTTGCCTGCTGCTGGGTCAGCTTGCCCTGCCTGTATTTTTGCATTTCCTGCGCGTGCCTGAGGCTCTGTATTCTATGGCGATCCTCTACACCCGCATTCTTTTCGGGGCGATCCCCGTGGTGTTCCTGTACAATTATGCCTCCGCAATGCTCCGCGCCGTAGGCAACAGCAAAACGCCCCTTTTGGCTATGGTGGTAGCTTCGGTCACCAACATTGCGCTGGATATCATAGCGGTATTTGGTTTGGGCTGGGGCATTGCCGGCGCAGCAGCCGCTACTGTGTGCGCCCAAGGGGTGTCCGTGGTGATCTGTGTGGTAAAAATCTACCGCACGCCTCAGCTGCGCTTCTATAAGCAAAATCTTCATCCCCAGTGGGATATTCTGAAAGACCTGTTCAAGCTGGGCTTTCCTGCCGCCATCAAGAACCTGATGATCGCCATTGGCGGTATGGCAGTTATGGCGGTGGTGAACGCCTTTGACACCACCTTTATTGCAGGCTTTACCGCCTCCAACAAGCTCTACGGCCTATTGGAGATCGCCGCCCTTTCCTACGGTCACGCGATCATTACCTACGTGGGGCAAAACTACGGCGCAATGCGCTTTGACAGGATCCGCAGCGGTATGAAAAGCGCCACGGTGCTGGCCCTTGCTACCTCTTTGGTGATCGCCGCGCTTATGTTCCTGTTTGGCAGACCCATTACTATGCTCTTTATCTCCACCGAGAACCCTGCCGAAGCTTTAATGGCAGGCAATGTGGCCTATACCTATCTGTGCGTAATGGCAGGTTGCCTGCCTGTGCTTTATATGCTATACCTTCTGCTTTCTGCATTGCAGGGGTTAGGCGATATGATACGGCCAATGGTTTCCGGCTTTTTGGAGCTGGCTATGCGACTTTCCGTAGTCGTTGCGGTTGCCGTCACAGGCTATGCCAACGGCATTTTCGGCGCTGAGGTCGCCGCTTGGATCGGCGCCACCATATACCTTGGCTTCCATTACAGGAAGTTCATTAAAAAAATACAAGCCTAAAGCTTGTGCTATTCCGAGTCCCCAGGGCGGGACGGGAAACCCGTCCCCTACAAATACCTACACTGAACGAAACGAATCCCATCGCTCTCCCCTTTGTCGTTCTATCTCTCTGATGATGGGGATTCTAAAGGGGGGAGTGAGAGGAGCGCTGCCTGCGGCAGGTGAAGCGACTCGAACGAGTAGCCGCGGTCTGTGTGCAACGCAGGTGTTCATCACCAAGGCGCACACAGGGCACCGCAATAGACCTTCTTTCCTGTTGTGGTACCCGGCGAATGTCCTCGGCATTACGCCTTCGTCCCTCGCCGACCACTGCCACTCGCTCCCCTTCCTGTTTCCGCCACCGGCGGCGGTCGGGTCGCTCCCCGTCTGGGGGTCCGGGACCATACGGGAGGTCCCGGCGGCTCTTTGCATACTTTCTCGCCGGTGAGAAAGTATGATAGCATTGCGTTGCCTTTGGGGATTGCCACAACCAGTCTGCGGACTGGTTTCGCAATGACATTTTTGACACGATAAAACGGGTGCGAATTTCGCACCCGTTATATTATTCACCTTTGATCCTTGCCTCGATCCGCTCTAAGGCATATTGCATCTTCTCATAAGTGCCCTGGGTAATCTTGTGAAGATACCCGCTTTCATAAGCCTCCATAGCAGGCTCGATCCGCACCACCTTCAGGGGTTTTTCTTCCTCGCTGACGGTAAATATGGGGGTGGTGGAGTAGCCTGTGATTTTGGCTTTTCCCGTGCGGAGATCCTTGGTGATCTCCAAATCCAGCACTACCGAATACTCTGTGCCGCTACGGCTGGCATCCGAGAAGAAATCACCCAGCGAATAGGCAACAAACTGCCCCTTTTCGTTATCGTAGGTCATTTTCTGCACGTAGTGGGAATGGGTGCCGATAATGGCGTCCACCCCGTTTGCCTGCATCAGGCTGACGATCTTCTCCTGGCTGGCGCTGATGGTGTTGTTAAACTCACTGCCCCAGTGAAGCAGGGCGATGGTCACGTCCGGTTTTTCCTTTTCCACCGCCGACAGAATGGATGTGATCTTCTCCGTATCCACATTCTGGTACACACTGTCGTAATCGGAATACAGCACATTGACGCAATTTTCGTTGCCCGCAGGCAGCGCCATGCCGTCCATACCCTTGGTGAATGCCACAAAAGCCAGCTTCACACCTTGCACCGTGCGAATGGTATAGCCTTTTTGCGCCTTGAACTCTGCGTTGCCGGCATAGACCCCAAGGGGCTCCATACCCGTGCTGCGTACCGCATCAATGGAGGACACCAGGCCCGAAAGACCCCGGTTGATGGAATAGGAATTTGCCATCTGCACCAAATCCACACCGGCCTTTTGCAGAGCCACCGCCATGGATTGGGGAGCAGAAAAGCTGCTGCCGTAGGGCTCACCGTGGAAATTGCCCTCAAAGTTCACAGAGGAAATGTCCGCATCCGCAAGCAAATGCGCCACATCCATAAAGGTATCGGTATACACATAGCTTGTGCCGCCGGATGCCACGGTGGCATCGTTCACATTCAGATCCCCCACCGCCACATAATGGATGGTGGTGGTGTCAGGCTTGGCGGTTTCCTGGATCTCTTCCTGGGTCTGTTCTGTTTGCTGGGAGGTTTCCGGCACGTCCGCCTGAGGCGGCTTTTTGGACAGGCTGAAGATCAGCACACCGCAGCCCAGCAGCACCACCGCTGCCGCAATGATCCGCAAACGCAGGCTGTTTTTCTGTTTTTTGGCCCGTTCTTCCGCCTTTTGCTGGCGCAGACGTTTCCGTTCCTCAGGGCTTGGGAGCATTTCGGACACCTCCTTTCCATAGATTTTATTATTTTACACCATTTTTCGCGTTTTCACAAGTCCCCAAATCAAAACCTTTACTTTCCCCTCCTTTTGGGTTAAAATATAGAAAAATTGGAGGTGATCGGAATGTACCGGGACGCAAAGGAAGAGCTGAAACGGCTGGAGGATGCCCTGTTGGAGGAAGAACCCCAACAGGAAGAGGAGGACTCTCAATGGAATATTGACGACGAAGCCCTGTCTGACATCCCCGATCTGCCGGCGCCGGACAGACGTGACCGGCTTATTTTCTGGCTGACCGTCACCATTATTGTCCTCACTGCAGGCATTGTGGCTATGGTAGCATTCTGGCTCATCCGTTACGGAGGTGCGTTTTTATGAGCGCGCCTGTTGGTCGCTTTGCCCCCACCCCCTCGGGCAGAATGCATTTGGGAAACGTCTTTGCCGGGCTGATCGCCTGGCTCTCGGTAAAATCCCGGGGTGGCAGTATGGTCTTGCGTATGGAGGATCTGGACACCCAGCGCACCAGCCCGGAATTTGCAGAGGTGCTTCGCAAGGATCTGCAATGGCTGGGTCTTACCTGGGATCTGGAGACCCCACCCCAAAGTCAGCGAAGCGCTGTTTACAACCGCTATTTCGAAAAGCTTCGGGATTTGGACTTGCTTTACCCCTGCTACTGCACCCGCAGTCAGCTGCATAACGTAAACGCCCCCCATTTATCCGACGGCACTTACGTCTACCCCGGCACCTGCCGCCATCTCACCGAAGAAGAACGACAGACCTTTGGCAGAGCCCCTGCCTGGCGGGTGAAAGTCCCCGACAGAATTTGGACGGTAGATGACCACGTACAGGGCATCTATACAGAAAACCTTGCCACCGACTGCGGTGATTTTGTGGTACGGCGGGCAGACGGGGTATATGTGTACCAGCTGGCCGTTACCGTAGATGACGGTGAGGCAGGCGTCACTGAGGTGGTGCGGGGTATGGATCTACTCAGTTCTGCCCCCCGGCAGATGTATTTACAGGAACTGTTTGGCTTTTCTCACCCTGCTTACGGCCACGTGCCGATGCTCCTTGCCACCGACGGCCGACGGCTCAGCAAGCGGGATAAGGATATGGATCTGGGCTATTTGCAAGAACGGGTGAAGCCGGAAGCGCTTATCGGTTTGCTGGCATACAGCGCCCACTTGATCGACAATCTGACACCCATTTCCCCCCTGGAGCTTGCAAAGGAATTCTCCTGGGAAAAGCTACGGAAGGAAGACATCTGTCTGGACATCTCTCCCCTTTTGGGGTAATGCTTGCTTTTCAGCAGCGCAAGTGCTACAATAAAATCAATCATTACATAGGAGGTTTTTCTATGGCAAAACCGATTTTGGTAGTCATGGCAGCCGGTATGGGCAGCCGTTACGGCGGTCTGAAGCAGATCGACCCTGTTGGCTCTTGCGGAGAGGCCATTTTGGACTACTCCCTGTTCGATGCCCACGAGGCAGGCTTTGAAACCGCCGTTATTATTATAAAGGAAGCCATCAAAAAGGATTTTATGGACACCGTAGGCAAGCGTTTGGAGGCCTGCCCTATGGAGATCCGCTATGCCTATCAGGAGCTTGACAAGCTTCCTGCCGGCTTTGAAATCCCCCCGGAACGGGTCAAGCCCTGGGGCACCAGCCATGCCGTTCTGTGCGCTAAGGATGTGATCGGCGATGCGCCCTTTGCGGTCATCAATTCCGATGACTACTATGGCAAGGATGCCTTCAAGGTGATCTACAACTACTTAAGCAATGCCAAAACCGGCGACGTGCTGGATTGCTGCATGGTGGGCTATTTGCTGAAGAACACCGTCACCGACAACGGCAGCGTTGCCCGTGGCGTTTGCGCTGTGGATGCCAAGGGCTATCTTGCCCAGATCAACGAGCGCACCCGGATCGAAAAGCGGGACGGCGGCATTTCCTATACTGAGGACGGCGAAAGCTGGGTGTTTTTGGAAGACGACACCGTGGTTTCCATGAATATGTGGGGTCTGACTCCCGGATTTTTGGATATGCTGGAAGCCCAGTTCCCGGATTTCCTGAAAACCCAAGCGCCCGGCAATCCCTTAAAGGCAGAATTCCTGCTGCCCCGGAGCGTAGATACCGAACTGAAGGCAGGCAAGCTGACCGTGCAGGTGCTGACCTCCCGGGATAAGTGGTACGGTGTGACCTATGCCGCCGACAAGCCCGTGGTCGTGGCTGCACTGGCAGAAAAGACCCGGCAGGGTCAATATCCTGACGGTCTTTGGAAATAATTTTCGAACCTTTTTACCATAGCGGAATATCTTGGAATGAGCGGTGGTTCACCGCAAAAAATTTCGGAGGTATTTGGTTATGTGTAACAACAATGGTTTCTGCGGCGGTAATATTTGCTGGATCATCCTGATCATCCTGTTGCTGTGCAACTGCGGCGGCAACGGCGGTTTTTTAGGCAACGGCAACGGCTGTGGCTGCGACAATAATTGCGGCTGCTGCTAAAAAGAACAAAGGGTGCGTCTTTCGACGCACCCTTATTTTATTCACTTTGACAGGATTCTGTTGTTGCAATGGATTTGGTAGTTGCCTGTATTGTTATTCCACTGGGTAGCCTTGGCTACAGAGGTAGTCCAATCCCTCACGCTTCCCCCATAGACGATCTTTGTAAGGCCGCTGCAGCCGCTGAAGGCCTTGTCGCCGATCTCAGTAACGGTCTTGGGAATATAAACGGTCTTAATGGAGGACTTGCCTGCAAACGCATCCTTGCCGATGGCTGTAACGGTCTGGCCGTTGATTTTTTCCGGAATAATCAGCTCGCTGCCTGTCCAATTACCTAAGCCGGTAATGGTGCTTCCCCGCACTTCATAGGGCACAGTGCCTTCTGCGGGGATTGTATAGTGCTTCTGTTCAAAATCACAATCCTTACACCAGTAGTAGTCAGTCAAACCAGTTGCTGTGGTTGTGGCTGCACGACCAGGGGTAACTCCTGTCCTATGGTCTGCCTTGTCCACCACAATGGTTACCAGCTTTTTGTCGCACTGGGTGCATTGCTGATACTGTGTGCTCTCCTTGGTGCAGGTGGCCGCATCCCCCAGCCAGTTGCTTGCCGTATGGGCGGTCATAGGAATGACCTCGGTTACTACCTTTTCTCCGCAAAGGGTGCAGGCTTTGTGTCTGCTGCCCTCTTTTGTGCAGTTTGCAGTTTCATCCACGATCCAGTTGCCCAAAACGTGCTCGCACAACGCAACTGTGGTTTCCGTTGTTTCTGCGGTAGTCTGGCTGGGCGTTGTGTCTTCTGTGGCGTTAACGCTGGGTTTTGTATTTTCTGTATTGCCGGTGGTTTCCGTTGTGGTTTCTGCGGTAGAGCTGGACTCGGTGGTATCCGGCTTTTTCTTTTTGCAGCCGTTCATAGACACCAGCAGCGCCGCCAAAACGCTCACCACGATCAGCGTCTTAACTATGTATTTCCATTTGGTATGTTTCATAAAATCGCTCCTCGTAAATTTGCTGCTGCAGCACGATTTATTTTTTCTTTTCTAAGAGTATAGCAAAAATATATGAACAATTCAAGTATGTTCTGTTTTACAGTTTTTTCTTTTTCTCAGGAAACAGGCCGGTTGCAGCGCCTCAAATGGATTTTTCTTGCTATTTTCAAAAGAAACGGCTATAATAGATGATGTGATATTATGAGGAGGTCTTGCTATGGATCCTATTTATGTAACCGGGCATCGCAACCCCGACACCGACTCCATTGTGGCCGCTATGGCCTATACCTCCCTGCGAAACGCTCTTGGCGACAGGGAATACGAGGCCGCCTGTCTGGGTCACGTATCCGATGAAACAAATATCGTTCTGAACCGCTTCGGCTTTCAGCCCCCCAAGCGGATCACCAGTATGTTCACACAGGTGAAGGATCTGGATTTTGACACACCTCCCTTTTTGAGCCCTGCGGTGACCATCGGCCGCGCCTGGAAAATTATGCAGCAGCAGGCGAATCTTTCTGCCCTGCCTGTTGCCAACGACGATGGCACCCTCTACGGTATGCTCTCCAGAGAAAACGTAGCCAGCTACAATATGGAACGGGATTCCTCCTCTGTATTGGAGTCTGTGCCCCTGTTTAACGTACTGTCTGTGCTGGAGGGCAAGATCCTCAATGCCGCAGGAGAAAACACCGACACCATCAGCGGCGAGCTGTCCATCGCCCTGCCTCAGGAACGGGAAAATCTCCTGTTCAACCGCAAGGATGCCATTGTTCTGTGCGGCCATCAGCCGGAGATGATCCGCCGGGCCTTGGAGATGAATGTAAACTGCCTGGTTCTGTGTCAGGCAGAGCTTTCTGAGGAGCTGCGGAAGCTTCCCACCACCACCTGCATTATTGCCACCCCCTATGATGCCTATCGGGCTGCCCGGCTGATCTTCCAGGCTGCGCCCATCGGCCGCATCTGCCGCACAGAGAATCTGGTGTGCTTCCACCTGGAGGACAAGGTGGACGACGTGAAGGAGCAGGTGCTGAAATTCCGCGAGCACTGCTACCCCATTTTGGACGAGAACGAGAAGGTCGTGGGTGTGCTCACCCGTTACCATCTGCTGCGCCCCCGGAGAAAGCGGGTGGTTTTGGTGGACCACAACGAGGTGTCCCAGTCCGTTCCCGGCCTGGAGGAGGCGGAGATCCTGGAGATCATCGACCATCACCGCCTTGCCGATATTCAAACCACCAACCCCATCTATGTGAGAAATGAGCCGGTAGGCTCTACCAATACCATTATCGCCTCTATGTTTCAGGACAAGGGCCTTATGCCCTCTGAGAAAATGGCAGGTATGATGGCTGCCGCCATTATCTCCGACACGGTTATGTTCAAATCCCCCACCTGCACCGACAAGGATATCCGCGCAGCAGAGCGTATGGCACGCATTGCCAATGTATCCCTGGAGGAGCTGGGCAGAGAGATCTTTTCCGCCTCTTTGGGCAACAGAACGGCTTCCGATCTGCTGTATGCCGACTACAAGGAGTTCCATATTGCCGGTCACGATCTGGCGGTGGCACAGGTCACCTGTGTGGACAGCCCCAAAATGCTGGAGCGCAAGGACGAGTTCTTGCAGCTTATGCGGGAAAATGTGGATAAGGGCAAGCTGTCTATGATGATTTTGATGCTCACCGACGTGCTGAAAGAAGGCACCCAACTGATCTATATCGGTGATGACGAAATTATCCACCAGGCCTTTGGCGAAGTTCCCAAGGAAAACACCCTGTTCCTGCCCGGTGTCATGAGCCGTAAGAAGCAGGTAATTCCTATGCTGTCGGCTCTGTGGGGCTAAAAATTCGCAATTACAGCATAGAAATTCCTATAAATTTATGATATAGTAGCTTTTTGGAAAGGAGAGGTGATATGGGTTTTGAAAGCCTTTTGGGCAACGAACGGCTGAAAGAAAATTTGCGTGTCAGCGTTGGCCGCGGCCGTATCTCCCATTTCTATCTTCTCTCCGGCCCTGTAGGCTCCGGCAAGCGTACCCTGGCAAAGCTTTTGTCTGCGGCAATTCTCTGCCAAAGCAGCGAAAAGCCCTGCCTAAGCTGCAACATCTGCCGCAAGGTGATGGAATCCACCCACCCCGACTGCATTACCGTAGACGACCCCGAACACAAGAACGTGGCAGTTAAAATCGTGCGGGATGCCCGGGCGGATATGTATATTATGCCCAACGAGAGCAGCCGGAAAATCTATATTTTCCCCCAGGAATTGGGCGTGGAAGGGCAGAACGCCCTGCTGAAGATACTGGAAGAGCCGCCCCCCTACGGCGTTTTTATCCTGCTGTCGGACAACCCCGAAAAGCTGCTGCCCACGGTGCGCTCCCGCTGCACGGAGCTGAGTCTGTTAGCGCTGCCGGAGGAGACCCTGCGGCAAGCCTTGAGGCGGGAATTCCCCGAGGCAGACGCGCAGAGCATTGATGCCGCTATTCATCGCAGCGGCGGTTACTTAGGACAAGCCAAAGCCCTTTTATCCGAGGGCGCGATCAGCCCACAGACGGAAATATTCGCCCAATGCTTTGCCCGGCGGGATACTGCCGGTCTGCTGCAGGCCCTGGTGCCTATGGAAAAGTGGAAGCGGGATCAGGCAATTGCAGAATGGCAGACCTGGCTGCAGCTGCTGGAAGGCGGCCTTCTGTGCCACAACGGGCAAAAAGCCACCTCCCCCTTAGCAAGACAGCTTGCCGATAACCGCAGCTCTTTTGAACTGATGCAAGCTATTGGCCTCTTGCAAAAAGTGATCGAATACGCACAAGGCAATGTGTCGGTAGCCGCAATTTGCGGGTATCTGCAATGGGCCTTGAGATAATAAGGTGTGCTCATAACAAGGCGTACACATAATAAGGAGTATACAATGGAAGACCAAAATACAACTCTGCCCCAGCCCACCCAAAAGGTGGAGGTGGTGGACATTCAGTTCCGCCCCGGGCAAAAGATTTACTTTTTTGACCCTGCCGGGCATTCGCTGAAAGCGGGTGACCACGTGATCATCGACACCGCCAGAGGGCCGGAATTCGGCATCTGCGCAAGTGGCAATCACACCGTGTCCGGCAAGGATATCGTGGTGCCTCTGCGGCCTGTGCTGCGGCCTGCCACCCGGCAGGATGAAGAAACCGCCGCAAAAAACCACGAAAAAGAACAGAAAGCCTATCAGTTCTGCCTGGAAAAAATTACCGAGCAACGACTTGATATGCAGCTGGTATCTGCTGAATGCGCTTTTGACGGCAGCAGGATCCTCTTCTTCTTCACCGCTGACGAGCGTGTGGATTTCCGCGACCTGGTAAAAACCCTGGCCAGCACCTTCCATACCCGCATCGAGCTGCGGCAGATCGGTGTCCGTGACAAGGCTAAAATGGTTGGCGGCTTAGGCATCTGCGGACGCCCCTTCTGCTGCGCCAGCTTCCTGGATGATTTCCAGCCCGTTTCCATTAAAATGGCTAAGACTCAGAACCTCAGCCTGAACCCCACCAAGATCTCCGGCACCTGCGGACGGCTGATGTGCTGCCTGAAATACGAGCAGGACGCCTATGAGGATCTGCTCCGCACCGCGCCCAAGGCGGAATCCTTTGTGGACACTCCCGACGGACGGGGCACTGTAGTTGAGGTGGATCTGCTCCGGCAGCGGGTCAAGGTAAAAATGGAAGACCAGCCCGAGGTCCTCGGCACCTACGCTAACAGCGACATTGCCATTTTGCGCAGCGGCAAAGCAAAGAAGACCGACCCTCCCATTCCTGCTGATCTGGCCCCCATTTCCGGCAAGGGCAAGCGGGAGAAGAAGGCAGAAGCGCTGGAGGACAAGGCAGTGCTGCTGGACTCCATTCGTTTGCGCTACTCTGAGGAGACCATTGCCGAGGAGGTAGCGCCGGAGGATGTGGCGCCGGAAGCAGAAAAAGCGCCCCGTCAAAATCGCCGCCACAAGCAAAGAAACAACAAGCCGAATCCGCAGGAAAAGGCAGAAAAGCCCAAGCAGGAGGCTGCCGAGGAGGGCAAAAAGCCCGCAGGTCGCCGGCCTAACTACCGTCGTCGCCGTCGCGGTGGCAAGCCCAGCGGTGAGAAAAAGGCAGAATCGTAAGATGAAAACAGAGGAAGTCAGTGGACTTCCTCTGTTTTTTATAATTCTAATGTGTTGTTATAGGTCAGACCCAGCCCGCCGGCATACAGGTGGGACATATCCGACAGGCACAGGCACTTGGGGGCGGTGATGCCGTTTTCATTGTTTTTGAATTCCAACACGGTCACGCCGGTGTGGGTCAGGTGGAAAGAGGCCCAGACCATATGGGCAGGAATGTGCAGCAAGGAGCTGAGCCAGGCACGGGTGAAGGCCGCGTGGCAAAACAGCGCCACCTTGTCCTCGTTTTTCCGCAGGATGCGGTAGACGCCATTTTCCTCCCGGTAGCCAAGGCGCTCCAAAAAGTCCTTGCCGCCGGCCGCTATGTAGTCAAGGGCTGCCTGCATTTGGGATTCCCGGAAGCCGGGGCATTCACAGGCCCGGTCAAAGGGCAGATCCCGGTTGCCGTCTGCCAAAAACCATGTGTTCTGCACATCGGTGACGGATTTGCTGATGCCGTCCGGGAAGGTGGTCAGCCGTTCATCCAGGATTTCGTGGGTCCATTCCTCGATCCGGCAGGGCATCCCCAGCAATCTGCAGGCAGGCTCTGCGGTCAACTTTGCCCGTCCCATTGGGGAAGAATAGATCTGCTGGATGCCGGAGTCAAACAGCCGCTTGCCTACCGCTTCCGCCTGCTGCTTTCCCTTTTCCGTCAGAGAATCGTTGGCGTAGTCCGGGTCGCCGTGCCGCACAATATACAGTAACATTCTTTTTTCCTCCGATTTATGAACGCTGGTTTTCCTTTAGTATAGCACCAAGGTGAAAAAATGCAAGCCAGGAAACAGGATGCCCGGCAGTTTGACTAGATGCTGTATGTATGCTATAATCCTACAAAATGCTTTTAGGAGGGGTCATTATGTACAACATTCAGAAGAAAAGCCTGGGCAAGTACCAAATCGTAGTTTGCGGCGGCGGCATTGCCGGCGTTTGCGCAGCGGTAACTGCAGCCAGAGAGGGCGCCAAGGTGCTTTTGCTGGAAAGAGGCGGCTGTCTGGGCGGCACTTTGACAGAAGGCCACGTCCCTCAGATCATGGACGGCTTCAACAAAGGGGGCCTGGTGAAGGAGATCTTCCACTTTCTGAATGAACATAATATGACCTGCGCCCGCAAGGGAAACAAGGTAGACGAGCAGGGCAACCGTATCCCGGGCAGTATGGTAGACACAGAAGGCGCGAAATACTTCTTTGACAAGATCTGCCTGGAGTCCGGCGTAAAGGTGCTGTATTTCAGCCAGGTTATGGCTGTGGATGTGGAGGATAAAAAGATCCGTGAGCTCCTGATCGCCACAGAAAACGGCAACTACACAGCCCAGGCTGACATTTACATCGACGCAACCGGCAACGGCACCGTTGCGGATCTTGCCGGCTGCAAGTGGGAATGCGGAGATCCCGATGAGGGCAGAGTGTCCCCTACCTCCATAAGCTCCTGTGTGATCGGTATGCCTGCCGATTACAACGGCACCGATACCAGCGCAGAGAAAACCGCATACGGGCAGATGCTTCTGTCCCACGGCATCGACGTAACTATGCAGCAGGCATTTGCAGTGAAGCTGCCCTCCCTGCAAAGCTGGCATTTTGGCGTGAATTTCGGCTACAACGCTATGCCGGATGATATCCATTCCCTTTCCGACGCAGTTACAAAGGGAAGAATGGAGACCTTTGAGACCATAGAAAAGCACAAGAAGATCCCGGGCTATGAAACGCTGCATATGGCGTTTTCCAGCACCCACGTGGGTGTTCGGGAGGGCCGGAGAATTTTCGGTGAATACCGCATTACGGATGCAGATATTTTGGAAGGGCGAAAGTTTGAGGACGGCATCTGCACGGTCACCTTCGGCGTGGATGTTCACAAGCTGAAGGAGGACGATACCACCGACGGCAAGAGAGGTTACCGCACGATCCCCTACCACATTCCCTACCGCAGCCTGGTGCCACAGGATTGTGACAACCTGCTGCTTGCAGGCAGATGCATTTCCGGCGATTTTTATCCCCACGCATCCTACCGGGTAATGGGCAATATGGCCGCCACCGGCGAAGCCGGCGGCTTCGCTGCCGCAGTCTGTGTGAAGGAAGGCCTTTTGCCCCGTGAATTCGATGGCAAACGGGCAAGCGCATTTATGAAAATCCGTGGCTACGAAATTTAAAATCCGTAAAAATGGCGCATTTCCAAGAAGGAAATGCGCCATTTTTTTATTTTATGATCTCCATCACCTTGCCGCAGCAGCGGGGGATGGGCTCCCCTGCTTTTACGTCCAAAAGCTTATGGCAGATTGGGCAGTAAACCTGACAGTCCTTATGCGCCCGTACTACGGGAATCAAGCCTTCTTTCAGTTCCATAATTATCGACCCATGATCTCAGAGATGGTATCCAGAATCTTATCGTGGCAGCCACCGCAACCGGTGGAACAATGGGTGATGGCCTGGACTTCCTTGAAAGTTTCCTCTACTTCCTCAAACTTTTGGCACTTTTCCAGCGCTTCCTCTACATCAAAACGACTGACTTGCTTGCAGTTGCAGATCATATAATTGACCATATTAACACCTCATTACACAATATTGCACAATGGGCGGGGGCAAGCCCCCGCCGCATGGCATAATACTTACTTAAAATATCTCTCCAGCAAACCCTTCAGAGCAACACCGTGGCGAGCCTCATCGCGAGCCATCTCATGAACGGTGTCGTGGATGGCATCCAGGCCGTTCTTCTTAGCGCAGGAGGCCAGGTCGAACTTACCCTGCGTTGCGCCGAACTCGCAGTCCACACGCCATGCCAGGTTATCCTTGGTGGTAGCCTTCATATTGGGCTCCAGGTCCTCGCCCAACAGCTCTGCAAACTTTGCAGCGTGCTCAGCCTCTTCGTAAGCTGCCTTCTCCCAGTACAGGCCGATCTCGGGGTAGCCCTCGCGGTGGGCAATGCGAGCCATGCACAGGTACATACCCACCTCGCTGCACTCGCCGTTGAAATTAGCCATCAGCTGATCGAAGATGTACTTCTTGTCCTCAGCGGAGATGTCGGGGTTGTTCTTCACGGTCTGGGCATAAACACCGTACTCGTGAACGGCTGCCAGCTTCTGCTCACCGGCCTGCTCCACGAACTTGGAAGCGGGAACCTTACATACGGGGCACTTGAAATCGGCTGCCAACTCATCGGCAGTGTGAACGTAACCACAAACAGAGCATACAAACTTTTTCATAATAATTTTCCTCCAAAATTTTGATTTTTATTTTTTATATGTTAATTTTTTATTCTTCTTTTTCTTCGACTTCTTCGAACTGGTCGGGACCTACACCGCACAGCGGGCACTCATAATCCTCAGGCAACTCGTCGCCTTCATAGACGTAGTCACAGACCGTACATACGAACTTTTTCATACCGCTTCTCCTTTCTTATTTGCGCAGGCTTGGCATTTGCCAACGAAGGTCAGCTGGCAGGTGTCGATCACTCCGCCGGTTTCCCCCGTTACCTGCTGATTCAGCGCCTCCGGCACTGCAATTTGGGGCAGATCTGTGATGGCCTCGCAGCCCATACACACGAAATGCACGTGAGGGGTCGTGTTGCCATCGAACCGTTCCACCCCGTTCACCGTGCCTAAGCTCACGATCTCACCTTTGTTCTTGAACATAGACAGGTTCCGGTAAACTGTACCCAGCGAAAGGTCCGGATATTCCGGTTTCAGGTGGGTAAATACCATTTCAGCGGAAGGATGCTCCTTCGTCTGCCGCAGATAGGCCAGAATCGCGTTTCTTTTACGGAATTGCTTGGTGGTCGTATCCATCGTATTACTCCTTCCTAAACGAGAACGTTTCTTATTTACATCCATACTATAGCACACCCTTTTCTATTTGTCAATAGGAATTATTCTCATTTTCAAAATTTTTTGCAAAATTTTCTTTTCGTTGCAATTATTGGAGAATACGTATATAATTAATGTATAATGAAACAGGAGGTGGGACTGTGGAGAAGAATCTGCCTTTTTACCGGGGCTGTCTGCTGGGTATGGCCGTAGGCGATGCTATGGGCTACACCATCGACGGCAAGACCTGGCCTGAGATCCAGGAGAATTACGGACCCAACGGTCTGCTGGGCTACGACCTGCAGGAGGCAGAGTATGCCCAAGTCACCTCCTACACCCAGTTTGCCGCCTTTCTGTGCAACGGTCTGCTGCTGTCGGTTTCCCGGGGCAAGGTGGATTACCTGCGGTATGCCAAGCTGGCCCTCAAGGAGTGGACCCGCAGTCAGCATTTCTATCGCGATCCGGAAACCAGCCTCTGCTGGCTGGCAAAGCTCCCCCAATTCCGCAGAAAGCACTGTCGGGACGCCCGTATGCTGGACAATCTGCGCCTGGAGCAGTTTGGCGCTATGGACTCTCCCAAAAATCACAACAATGCCCCCGGCGCGCTTACTGCCGCCGTGGCCGTGGCTATGTTTTATAATGAAAAGCGGCTGACCCCGGAACAGGTGGGCACTTTGACCGGCGAGCTGATCGCGCTGACCCACGGAGATCCCGAGGCTTTTTTGTCCGGCGTGGTGCTGGCTTACGCCATCACCGGCATTTTGCACGAGCCGGGTCTTCCCCTTGCCGACCAGTTCCAGCAGGCCATCGCCGTGATGGATGGTCAGTTCCGCAGCCGTTTCTTCCAGGCGGAGGACCTTGCGCTGCAGTTGCGGCGAGCAATCGCTTTGGCCAAATCCGGCACGGTTTCTGTGCAGGAGGGTATGGAGCAGCTGGGCTGTATGGACGCGCCCCAATGTCTGGCGGGAGCGATGTACGCCTGCCTGTTATATCCTAATGATTTTGACAGTGCCATTATTACCGCCGTAAATCACTCAGGGTTCAGCGCCGCCGTAGGCGCCATCACCGGCGCGATACTGGGCGCCAAACTGGGCGAGGATGCCCTGCCGGATTTCTATTTGGAATCCCTGGACTGCATAGATGCGCTGCGCTGTCTTGCAGCGGATATGATCAGCGGCGCTCCTGCCCTCAGCATTTTCGACGATAGCTGGGATCACAAATACGTGCAAGGATTTCCCCCTGAGGGGCTTCCGCAAATTTGAAAGAGAGGGATAGCTTATGTTTAACAACATCGGAGGAAAAATCAAAACCGTTGCAATGACCTTATGTATCATCGAAAGTGTTGTGTCGGCGATTTACGGACTGGTTCTTATCGCAACTGATAAACGCACAATTCTTCCCGGCATTTTACTGATATTGATTGGCCCGATTATTGCTTGGCTCGGCTCTTTTCTGCTTTATGGATTCGGCCAGCTCATTGAAAATAGCGATATTTTGGTGCGGCAAGGATATCTTCGCAAGGCGCTTGAACAGGAAGAAGAACAGGAAAGTTAAGAAAAACCTATAAAAAATATTGCTTTTTCCTGAAAAAGCCCTTGCAAAACGAAAATTATGGTGCTATAATACCACCGTAAGTAAGATTGACGATTCGGAAAGAGAGGGGTTCGCCCCTCTCTTTTTTGAACGTTTTAAAAGGATGTGAATGATTTGAAGGTATCCGATTTGGTTGCCGAATTTGCAACACCTGTGGTAGAGCAGCTGGGCTGCAAGATCTGGGATGTGGAATACGTCCGGGAGGGCGCAGAACGGTATCTGCGGGTATACATCGACAAAGACGGCGGCGTGGACATTGACGACTGCGAAAAAGTTCACCGTGCTCTCGACCCCATTCTGGACGAGAAAGACCCCATTGCGGAAAGCTATCACTTCGAGGTATGCTCCGCCGGCATTGAACGGACGCTGAAGCGCCCCGCCGATTTCGCCCAATTTATGGGCAGCCCCATTCTGGTGAAGCTGTACCGCCCCAGAAACGGTTTGAAGGAGATCCCCTGCGTGCTCCGCGGTTACGAGGATGGAAAGCTCACCGTAGAATCAGGAAAAGAAAGCATTACATTTGAAAAATCCGAGGTCGCATTGGTGCGGCTCCGCGTAGAATTTTAAAAGGAGGAAACGAACGACAATGGCACAGAGAAAGAGCAAGAAGAACGAAGTACCCCAGGTAGATATCGGCGCAGAAATTTTCGCCAGCCTGCGGGATTTGGAAAAAATCAAAGGCATTCCCGTTACCTATATGGTAGAACGTCTGAAGCAGGCGCTCACCAACGCCTACCGCAGAGACCGTGAGGATCACAAGGACATCCCCGCAGAGAATGTGGTGGTCGATCTGAGCGAAAAGGGTCTTTTCATGTATTCTGTAAAGACCGCTGTGGAGGAAGTGGAAGACCCCGCTGTAGAAATGCACATCGACACCGCCCGGAACATTAACCCCGACGTTCAGGTGGGTGAATCCGTAAGCATTCCCGTTGACATTCAGAAGTTCGGCCGGATCGCCGCACAGACCGCCAAGCAGGTGGTGATCCAGGGCATCCGTGAGGCAGAACGTGGCGCAACCTTCGAAAGCTACTCCTCCAAATCTCAGGAGCTGCTCACCGGCACTGTTTTCCGCATCGACCCCAACGGCGATATTTTTGTACACATCGGTCAGGGCAACGATCAAAGCGATGCTGTTCTGTGTGTTGACGAGCAGATCCCCGGCGAAAGTTATGAGCCCGGCGATCTGATCCGCGTATATGTACTGGACGTGCGCAAGGTGACCCGTGGTCCTATGGTCCACGTTTCCCGTACCCACCCCAATGTGGTGCGCCGTCTGTTTGAGCTGGAAACTCCCGAAATTGCCGACGGCCAGGTGGAGATCCGCAACATCTCCCGTGAGCCCGGCTCCCGCAGCAAGATCGCTGTGCGGGCTACTATGGAGAATGTGGATCCTGTGGGCGCTTGCGTCGGTCCTCGCGGCGGACGTGTGGGCGCCATCGTTGACGAGCTGAACGGCGAGAAGATCGACATCGTGGTTTGGAGTGAAGACCCCTGCGAGTATGTGAAGGCTGCGCTCAGCCCCGCAGACGTGGTCAGCGTGGAGATGGACCCCACCAACCCCAAGGCCTGCCGTGTGATCGTGCCCGATGATCAGCTGAGCCTTGCCATCGGCAAGGAGGGTCAGAACGCCCGTCTGGCCGCCAAGCTCACCGGTCTGAAAATCGACATCAAGCCTGCTTCTCAGGCATAAATCATAATCGGTCATTCCGAGGCACGCAAGTGCCGTGGAAATCCCCTTTTTATGGAGGATTGCCACGTCGCCGCAAGCGGCTCCTCGCAATGACAGAATTTTAAGGAGGTTGCCTATATGCAAAAGAAAATTCCCCAGCGGCAGTGTATGGGTTGCCGTGAACGCAAAGCAAAAAAGGAACTGCTGCGGGTGGTCCGCGGAACGGACGGTGTTGTCAGCCTGGACTTCGGCGGCAAGCTGAACGGTCGCGGCGCGTATATTTGCCCCGATCCCGAGTGCCTGAAGAAAGCGCAAAAGGCAAAATCTCTGGAGCGGAGCCTGGAGGTCCCAATCCCTCAGGAGGTTTACGACCGCCTGCTTCGGGAAATGGAGGCAGCCAATGGATAAAGCCCTGAACTATATGGCTTTGGCCAGAAAAGCAGGCCGCATCGAATTGGGCGAAGAGCCCGTCGGCGCTGCCGCCCGCGCTCAGAAGGCGCGGCTTGTGGTGGTTGCAGAGGATGCTACCGACCACACCTGGCGCAGAGCGAAAAGCTTTGTTTCAGGCAGTGAGCAGATTTGTTTGAAGGTCCCTTATTCCAAAGACCAGCTTGGACAGGCCATCGGCCGTTCCCAACTGGCTCTGGCCGCATTTACCGACCCTGCGCTGGCGCTTGCCTTTGTAAAGGCACTGGGTCAGCCCGATCGCTACAAGGCCGAACTGGAAAGTCTGGACAAACGCGCAACGCGTATCCGCCAGCGCCAGCAGGAGGCCAAAGCCCACGAGAAGAACAGGGCTGCCGGTCGTAAAAGCGCCGGGAAAAAGGGATATTGATTATGGAGGTGTGTTTCGTATATGAGTTTAATCAAGTATCGTTTGAAAGAGGTTGCAACCGATTTTGGTTTGAAGCCTAAGGATATTGCCGAAATTATGGCAAAATTCTTCGAGCCTGCCAAGTCCAACACACAGGTGTTGACCGAGGATGAGCTGAACGTCATTTTTGACTATTTGACATTGACCAATCAGATTTCCTCTTTGGAGGCTGTCTTTGCCGTTCAGCCCAAGCCCAAGGCAGAAGAGCCCAAGGTCGAAGAACCCAAGGCAGAAGAAAAGCCCGCTGCCGGTGAAAAGGCTGCAGAAAAGACTGCGGATGCTCCCAAGCCCCAGCCCAAGGCAGAAAAGCCCCCGAAGCCTGCCGAGCCGGAGCGTAAGCGTGAGCGCCGCGTGGTAGATACCTCTGCGGTGCAGGTGAACGTAAACCGTTTCGACGACCACGCAGATGACCTGGTCAGCGAGCGTATGCAGAACTACCAGGGCGGTAAGCAGCGCTTTGGCAAAAAGGGTCAGCAGCAACAGCAGAAGCGGGATAACAAGTTCGCCAAGGGCAACAAATCCCGCAACGAGGAACAGGAAAAGCTCCGCCGCCTGCAAATGGAGATCGCCCGCAAAGCCCCTGTAACCGTTAAGATCCCCGAGGAGATCACCGTTGGCGAGCTGGCAAGCCGTATGAAGAAGACCGCCGGCGAAGTCATCAAGCTGCTGATGAAGAACGGCGTTATGGCCGGTCTGAATCAGACCATCGACTTCGACACCGCTGAATTTGTAGCGGTGGAGCTGGGCTGCAAGGTTGAAAAGGAGATCACAGTTACCATCGAGGAACGGATCATTGACGACCACGAGGATACCGCTGAGGAGCTGAAGGGCCGCGCACCTGTTGTGGTGGTTATGGGTCACGTTGACCACGGTAAGACCTCCACGCTGGACGCCATCCGCAACACCTCCGTCACCGCCGGTGAGGCCGGTGGTATCACCCAGCACATCGGCGCATATACTGTCGAATGTAACGGTCAGCCCATCACATTTTTGGACACCCCCGGCCACGCAGCCTTTACCTCTATGCGTGCCCGTGGCGCTATGTGTACTGACATCGCTATCCTGGTGGTTGCCGCCGACGACGGCATTATGCCCCAGACCATCGAATCCATCAACCACGCCAAGGCTGCAAACGTGCCTATCATCGTTGCCATCAACAAGATGGATAAGCCCGAGGCCAACCCCGACCGCATCAAGCAGCAGCTGACTGAGTATGAGCTGATCCCCGAAGAATGGGGCGGCGACACCATCATCTGTCCCATCTCCGCAAAAACAGGTATGGGTCTGGACAATCTGTTGGAAATGGTGCTGCTCACTGCCGAAGTGCAGGAGCTGAAGGCCAACCCCGACCGTCGGGCAAAAGGTACTGTTATCGAGGCCCGTCTGGATAAGACCCGCGGTCCTATCGCAACCCTGCTGGTGCAGAACGGCACCCTGAATCAGGGCGATATCATCATCGCCGGCACTGCCGTAGGCCGTGTGCGTACTATGACCAACGATAAGGGTCGTACCGTCAAGAATGCCGGTCCTTCCATTCCTGTGGAGATCACCGGCCTTGCAGAAGTTCCTGCCCCCGGTGACGAGTTCAACGCCGTTATTGACGAGCGTATGGCCCGTGAGCTGGTTGAGCAGAGAAAGCAGGCTGCTAAGGACGCTGCCGCCAACGCTATGCAGAAGGTGACTCTGGATAACCTGTTCGCCAAGATGCAAGAGGGCGAGATGAAGGAGCTGGCGCTGATCGTCAAGGCTGACGTACAGGGCTCTGCCGAGGCTGTGAAGGCGTCCCTGGAGAAGATCTCCAACGAGGAGGTCCGTGTCCGCGTCATTCACACCGGCGTTGGCGCTATCAACGAATCCGACATTCTGCTGGCATCCACCGCAGGCGCGATCATTGTTGGCTTTAATGTCCGTCCCGATGCAGGCGCACAGGTATCTGCTCAGAGAACGGCTGTGGATATGCGGTTCTACCGGGTCATCTACGATGCCATCGACGAGATCGAGGCTGCTATGAAGGGTATGCTGGCGCCCAAGTTTGAGGAAGTGGTCATCGGCCACGCCGAAGTGCGTATGACCTACAAGGTATCCGCTGTGGGTACCATCGCAGGTTGTATGGTGAAGGACGGCAAGGTCACCCGTGACGCGCAGGTTCGCGTACTCCGTGACAACGTGGTCATCCACGAGGGCGAAGTTGGCTCTCTGCAGCGGTTCAAGGACCAGGCCAAGGAGGTCACTGCCGGCTTTGAGTGCGGTATGAGCATTTTGAAGTTCAACGACATTAAGGAAGGCGACATTTTCGAATGCTTCGCCATGGAAGAAGTAAAACGGTAAAAAGAAGTGCCGCACCGCAAATGCGGTGTGGCACACTTTTTCCCAATGCAAAATGCAGAATGCATAATGCATAATTAAGGAGTAATTTATGGCATCTAACAGAATAGGACGTATTAACGAAGAAATTCAGAAGGAATTATCCTCCCTGATTCGCAACTTAAAAGACCCCCGGGTGCAGGACACCATGATTTCCATCACCCACGTGGAAACCACCCCGGACTTGCGTTATGCCAAGGTCTATGTTAGCTTTTTGCAGGAAGAAAAGGCAAACGATGCCCTCAAGGGATTAAAATCTGCAGGCGGATACCTGCGCCGGGAGTTGGGCAGTGCCCTCAACCTGCGCTACACCCCGGAACTGAACTGGGCGCTGGATGACTCCATCACCTACGGCGCAAAAATGATGAAGCTTATTAACTCACTTGAGGTAAATAAAGATGAAGATTCTGACGAGAAAACAGACAGCTGAGTTCTTAAACGAAAACGATAACTTCGTGATCCTCACCCACCGCCGTCCCGACGGGGATACCCTGGGCAGCGCTGCCCTGCTGTGCAGAGGTCTGCGGAAGCTGGGAAAGAATGCCCACATTCTTCGCAACCCGGAGATCACGGAGAAGTATGCCCATCTCCACCAGGGTCTGACCACAGAGCAGGTGGCTGAGGGTGCTGTTTTGATTGCCGTGGATACTGCGTCACGGGGTATGCTCCCCGAGGCATTTTCTCAGTACGCTGACCGCATCATCCTGCGGATCGACCACCACGCTACCGCCGATTCCTTTACGGACTGCGAGCTGGTAGAGCCGGAAACCGCCGCCTGCGGAGAATTGGTTGCCAGAGTTCTATCCTTGATGGGTGTTCAGCTGGACAAAACTATGGCAAATGCCCTTTACACCGCCATCTCCACCGACACCGGCTGTTTCCGCTATGCCAACACCACCGCTGAAACCTTTGAGGTTGCCGCCCATTGTGCTTATTGCGGTGCTGACCTGTTTGCCATCAATCAGGCGCTGTTTGAGACCCGTAGCTTGGGTCGGCTGCGCTTGGAGGGCTGGCTCATTGAGCATATGCTTTTCCTGCAGGAGGGCAAGGTTGCCATCTGCGCCCTGCCCAAGGCTATTGAAGAGGAACTGGGTCTGACGGAAGATGATTTGGAGAACATCTCCGGCTTCCCCCGCTCTATTGAGGGGGTCAAAATCGCCGCTACTATTCGGGAAGACGGTGAAAACCGGGTAAAAATCTCCGTGCGGGCAGTGCCGGGCTACGATGCAGCCGCTATCTGCGCCCAATTCGGCGGTGGCGGCCACAAGGGCGCTGCCGGCGCAAGTATGAATTGTTCGATGGCAGAGGCGGTAGAGGCTATCAAGAAAGTAATGCCAACACTATAAACCGTAACGGAACCGGCGAGAGATTTCGCCGGAGATGAAGGTTGAAGGCCGACGCTGTATCGTGTATACTGCGAGGACTTCAAAACGCACATATGCGGCGAAAGATCCGCCGCCCACTTATTAGAGGAGAACATGGACGGAATTGTAATTATAGACAAGCCGGCGGGCTGGACCAGCCAGGATGTGACCGCCAAGCTGCGGGGTGTGTTTCAGACCCGCCGTATCGGTCACGGTGGCACACTGGATCCTATGGCAACCGGCGTTCTGCCGGTGTTCGTGGGCAGAGCCACCCGGGGCGTGGAGTTCTTTGAACACGCAGACAAGGTCTACGAAACCACATTGCGCTTGGGTCTGACCACCGACACCGAGGACACCACCGGGAGCATCCTGCAAGAAAAGCCGGTGTGCGTAACAGAATCGGACGTTTTGGCGGTTTTGGAGCAGTTCAAGGGTGAAATCCAGCAGATACCGCCTATGTACTCCGCCATCAAGATAAACGGCCAAAAGCTGGTGGACCTGGCGCGGAAGGGCAAGGAAGTGGAGCGAAAAAGTCGCGCCATTACCATTTTCGCCCTGGATTTTCTGGGAATGACGGGTAACGATGTGAGATTGCGGGTGCATTGCTCCAAGGGCACGTACATCCGCACTCTTTGCAAGGATATTGGCGAAAAGCTGGGCTGCGGCGGCTGTATGGCGCAGCTGCGGCGGATTGCTGCGGGCAGTTATACGGAAGCGGACGCGATTCCCTTGGCCACACTGGTGGATTGTGAAAATCCTGGGCAGTACCTGCAAAATGTGGATACACTGTTTATGGAGCATCCTGCCGTGACCCTGACGGAAAAACAGGCGCTACGCACCCGCAACGGCAATTCCTTTTCTATCGATTTGGCAGACGGCACCTACCGGGCCTACGACCAAACCGGCGATTTTTTAATGCTGGCGAAGGTCGAAAACGGTGTTATGTCAACCATTAAGAGCTTTTTTAATGTTATGTAGGGGCGAGCATCGCTCGTCCGTCTGGATTTTTATTGTATGTTGCGGACGACCACTGGTCGCCCCTACAAAAAGGTATTCCTATGAACGAACAAAAGACAATCTATGCCCTGGGTTTTTTTGACGGGGTGCATTTGGGGCATCAGGCGCTGCTAAAGCAATGCCGCGAGCTGGCAGCCAAGCACGGCTGCAATGCCGGTGTGGTGACCTTCACCTCCCACCCGGACGGCCTTGTTTTGGGTCAGTCTCCGGCGCTTTTGAACACATCTGATGACCGGGCGCGACTACTTTACGCCTACGGCGTGGATGCTGTGAAGGAAATCCCCTTTGACCGGGAGCTGATGTCCACCCACTGGTCAGCCTTTCTAAACAGCCTGGTTGCCATCGGCGCTGCCGGCTTTGTGTGCGGCGACGATTTCCGTTTCGGCGCAGGCGGCTTAGGCACTCCAAAGAAGCTGGCTGCCTACTGTAACAAACGCAATTTACCCTATGCCGTCGTGCCGGAGCAGGTAATGGACGGAGAACGCATCTCCTCCACCCGCATTCGGGAATTGCTGGAAGAAGGAAAGCCGGAAAAGGCCGGCCAGATGCTGGGTCACCCCCACATCCTTACCGGCGAGGTACTCGCCGGTAAACAGCTGGGTCGCACTATTGGGATCCCCACTGCCAATTTGATTTTCCCGGAGGGCGTGATCGTGCCTAAATTCGGCGTGTACGCCTGCAAGGTAGGGTTTAACGGCAAAGCCTACTCCGCTGTGACCAACATCGGCACCCGCCCCACCGTAAACGGCGAGGGGATCACCGCAGAGGCCCACATTTTGGATTTTGAAGGCGACCTGTACGGCAAGGAGATCACCGTTGCCTTCTGCAAGTTCCTGCGCCCGGAACAGAAATTTGCCAATTTGGATGCATTAAAAGCCCAAATTGCGGAAGATATTGCCCAAACACAAGGCATTTTCAAACAAACCTTGTAGGGGCGGTCATTGGCCGTCCGAACGTTGTTTTGCGCCCGTAATATTGCGGACGAGCAATGCTCGCCCCTACAATATGGGAAAAATGTTTATAAAAACACGGAAAATAGTGAAAATTTCCCTTTACTTTTGGAAAAACTTATGGTAAGATAGTCGGGCTGGCTATGGCCGGTAGACATTTTGTATGCCCACAGCTCAGTTTTGGGACGACACCGACCCTTTACTTGGCGTGAGGCGAAATAAAAGAAAGGTGGATTCTATTATGATTCAGAAGGAAAAGAAGACCCAGGTTATCCTGGAAAACGCAACCCATGAGGGCGACACCGGTTCTGCTGAAGTACAGGTCGCTATCCTCACTGCCCGTATCAACGAGCTGACCGATCACCTGCGTACCCACAAGCATGACAACCACTCCCGTCGTGGTCTGCTGATGATGGTTGGTAAGCGCCGCAAGATGCTGGACTATCTGGCAAAGAAGGATATCAACCGTTACCGTGCTCTGATCGCCAAGCTGGGTATCCGTAAGTAAGTCAATTGCAGGGGCGACGGAAGTCGCCCCTGTTTTTGCAGGAACTCTCGGGAGAGCATTTAGCAGTTGATTGAGTTGTCGGACTCCGACAGCTGACTCAAGTGCTAAACCTCCCGAACACACAACGGTCATTCCGAGGCTTGCAACGCAAGCCGTGGGAATCCCCCGGTATTTTGGGGATTGCCACGTCGCTATGCTCCTCGCAATGACAACAATTTTAAGGAGGTAAACACAAATGATTACTCGTAAACAATTCCCCAATCACAAGGTTTTCGAGATGGAAATCGGCGGCCGCCCCTTTACCGTAGAAACCGGTAAGGTTGCTGAGCTGGCCAATGCTGAGTGCATCTGCCGCTACGGTGACACCGTGGTGCTGACCACCTGCACCTGCAACCCCATCCCCAAGTCCGGCATCGACTACTTCCCTCTGACCATCGAGTTCGAGGAGAGAATGTACGCTGTGGGCCGCATCCCCGGCTCCTTCAACCGTCGTGAGGGCAAGCCCTCCGAGCGGGGCATCCTGAACAGCCGTATCATCGACCGCCCCATGCGTCCCCT
>JAFQCX010000035.1 GCA_017416245.1 Oscillospiraceae bacterium
TATCAGTTTCCTCTACAATTCCGTTGTTGCAAAAGAAAATGACATTGGTACATTTACAGTGGATGGAATCACCGAGCCGCACCCGTTTCATGTGGTTTATACGCAAAACACAAGCGCAAGAAATTACGCGGAGCAGTTCTTGAAATTTGGATAAAATTATCACCCCGCTTTTGTACGGTTTCGTACGAAAGCGGGGTGTTGTTATAGTCTTTGTTGCATTGGATTTTTCTCGGTTGGTTCACTTTTTCCATA
The DNA here is from genome assembly GCA_017416245.1 of Oscillospiraceae bacterium. Taxonomy (GTDB): domain Bacteria; phylum Bacillota; class Clostridia; order Oscillospirales; family Oscillospiraceae; genus Faecousia. The sequence goes on from JAFQCX010000035.1 coordinate 253, forward strand.
CACCTTTTATACACCTTTTTGGCAGGCAGATGCATGAAGTTACGTGAAGATACATTTTTGTCCGAATCCCGAGAGTCCTTGTGCCGCAAGGATTTGTCGGGATTTTATGGGTTTATAAGGAGTTATGAAAATAGGCCGCTGAGCGACGATACCTAATTTCATTGTTTCTACTCCTGACAGTGCTGCGAGGGGTAATGTCCGTCACTTTCATAGGGCTGGTGAACAAAGACGAAAATATGTACAGGCACGGCCGAAACCTCTGATGCATATAATGGAACGGTGCCGTAAAGGAGAGGGCAGAATGGCTATCATCTGCCTACTTGTGTCAAATCGCGTCGAAAACACGTATGATATGGTACAAACTGAATATGAGGAGGGATTTTTTTGAACAGATACAATGGCTTCGATGACAGGAACTACGATTCCCAATTCGATGATAATTCTTGCAAGCGTCACCATCCAAAAGAGTACGGTTGCGCGGAACGGGAGCAATTTTGCTACTGTGCAAATTGTCCGCCGGGACCGGCAGGTCCGCAGGGTCCGGTTGGTCCAAGAGGTCCCGCCGGTCCTCAGGGGATTCCCGGAGCCAGAGGTCCGATAGGTCCGCAAGGTCCGGAAGGCGTAGCCGGTCCCGTTGGTCCTCAGGGACCTGTCGGTGAAACCGGAGCCGTTGGTCCTCAGGGCCCGGCGGGTGTTGCCGGACCTGCAGGTTCCCAGGGGCCTGCAGGTGTTGCCGGCCCTGTTGGACCTCAAGGCCCAACGGGTGAAGCGGGACCTGTAGGCCCCCAAGGTCCCGCAGGTGTTGCCGGACCTGCCGGCCCCCAAGGCCCTGCCGGCGTGGCCGGTCCTACAGGTCCTCAAGGTCCTGCTGGGGAGGCCGGTCCTATTGGTCCTCAGGGTCCTGCCGGTGAAACAGGTCCTGCTGGTCCGCAAGGTCCTGCTGGCGCTACCGGCCCTGCCGGTCCTCAGGGACCTATTGGTCTAACTGGCGCTACCGGCCCCGCTGGTCCCCAGGGTCCTGCAGGTGAAATTGGCCCCGCCGGTCCCCAGGGTCCCGCAGGTGAAATCGGCCCTGCCGGCCCCCAGGGTCCCGCAGGTGAAACCGGCCCCGTCGGCCCCCAGGGACCTATCGGTCTAACTGGCGCTACCGGCCCCGCCGGCCCTCAAGGTCCTGTCGGTGAAACCGGCCCAGCCGGTCCCCAGGGTCCCGCAGGCGAAACCGGCCCAGCCGGTCCCCAGGGTCCCGCAGGTGAAACTGGCCCCGTCGGTCCTCAGGGACCTATCGGTCTAACTGGCGCTACCGGCCCCGCCGGCCCTCAAGGTCCCGTTGGTGAAACTGGCCCCGCCGGTCCCCAGGGTCCCGTAGGCGAAACCGGCCCCCAGGGACCTGCCGGTGGCATTCTGAACTATGCAGATTTCTTCGCGCTAATGCCGCCGGATAATTCTGCAACAGTTGCGCCCGGTACGGATGTCAGCTTCCCGCAGGATGGACCCAACAGCGGCTCCGGCATTGCGCGATCCGGGCCCAGCTCCTTTACTTTAGCGGAGATCGGCACCTATCAGGTGCTGTTCCAGGTAAGCGTGACCGAGGCCGGACAGCTGATCCTGACCTTAAACGGCGAGGATTTGGCGTATACAGTAGCAGGCCGTGCAACAGGAACGTCGCAAATCGTCGGAATGGCGATCGTGGAAACAACTGTTACAGGCTCTGTGCTGACAGTGCGGAATCCGGAAGGAACTGCCGAGGCGCTGACGATCACGCCTTTGGCAGGTGGGACCCGACCGGTTTCTGCGCACTTGGTAATTATGCAAATTCAATAACGTATAGATGACTGCAGCGCCATTCCAGACGGGAATGGCGCTGCATTTTATGGACTTCGATATGTCCCTGGGCGAATGTCGGTGATTTATCTTGCGAAAAAAGTCGCATTGTGCTATAATACCGCAGGTAAACATTTTTACGGAGGCGTAGTAAGTGATAGCAGAATTGGTAAAAACACGTCTTTTGGATACGCGTACAAAGAAAATCATTGCGCTGGTATTAGCGTCAATCATATTGCTGGCGGCTGTATACAGCCTGTTGCGTTTCGGCTTTTCTATTGATGTTTTAGACAGAAGCGGATGGACAACCCGCCACGGCAACACCCGGTATCAGGACTATTTTGGCCGTCCCCAATTGGGATGGCAGTATATTGAAAACAACCTGTATTACTTTGATACAGACGGCAATATGGCCACCGGCTGGCGGGAAGTTGACGGTGATCGCTACTACTTTGGCGCAGACGGTATTCGCGCTGTAGGCTGGCAGACGGTTGATAACACAACCTACTACCTGGGTGAAAATGGCAAGGCTGTTACCGGCTGGCAGCAGCTAAACGGAAAACGTTACCTGTTTACGGACACCGGCGCTATGGCCACCGGCTGGCAGGAGTTAAACGGCCACCGCAGCTACTTTTCCCAGGAGGGAATGGCGCTGACCGGCTGGCAGAGCATAGACGATAAGTATTACTATTTCACCGAGGAGGGTTATGCCCTTTCCGGCGCAGTGGAAGTAGACGGTGTCCTGTGCCGCTTTGCCTCCGATGGCGCGGCGCTGACCGGCTGGTACACAGATGAAGCAGGGAAGTACTACCTGAACGAAAAGGGTCAGCCCCATACAGGGCCGCTGGAAGTGGACGGCAAGCGCTACTACTTTGGTGAAAACGGCGCAATGGCCACCGGCTGGGTGACCGATGGAAACGATAAGTACTACCTGAATGCAGACGGCACAATGGCCATCGGCGAGGCAGAGATCGACGGGACGACCCATTTCTTTACCTCCAAGGGCAAATGGGTGCTGCTTGCCAATCCCTGGAATCCCGTGCCGGAGGATTACGTTGTAAAGCTGGTGAGCATTGAGGGCTACCGCTTCGATAGTATCGGCAGAGATGCCTTGCAGAAAATGATGGATGACTGCCGCGCAGCAGAACTTACCTGTAAGATCAACAACACCTACCGATCCAAGGCGACCCAGCAGAATATGTGGAACAGAAGCGTCAATAAGTATATGGCGCAGGGTATGACCCTGGAGGAGGCTGAGGCCAAAACAGGGGAGAGCACGGCGATTCCCGGCCACAGCGAGCACCAGACCGGCTTGGCTGTGGATATTGATGGCTCCGAGGAAACCTACGCCTGGCTTGCGGAGCATTGCTGGGACTACGGCTTCATTCTCCGCTATCCTGCAAATAAAATTGACATCACGGGCATTATCTATGAGCCCTGGCACTTCCGTTATGTAGGCACAGAGCTTTCTCTGGAGCTGAAAGAACTGGGCGTTACTATGGAAGAGTATCTGGAAAGCATCACCCCGAAAGCATAAGCATCGTAAAAGCCACGACGACCTGTCGTGGCTTTTTTCTATGGCTTCAGCGCCTCCAGTGATAGCTCACCTGCCAGCTTGAACAGAGCATCGCTAAGCACCTGTTGGAGGGATATGCCTGCTGCTTGGGCGATTTGGTTATAAAAAAGAACCACCGATGGCTCTAGTAAAACTGTTATTTCCACCATAATTTACCCCCAAAAAACTGTGTTTCATCCTATGCAAGCCCTTGACAGATGTGCTACAATATAAAGTACGAGAAAATGCAAAAAACGCAAGAGGTGAAAGAAATGGCAAAAGATAAAAAGGTTGAGAGCATTACCGATATGGAGGTAGACTTTGGCCAGTGGTTTACAGATGTGTGTACCAAGGCGCAGCTGATCGACTACTCCTCCATTAAGGGTGTATTTATTTACCGTCCCTATGGCTATGCCATTTGGGAGAACATCCAGCAAATTATGGATAAGGAATTCAAGAAGCAGGGCGTGGAAAACGTCTATATGCCCCTTCTGATCCCCGAGAGCCTGCTGCAAAAGGAAAAGGACCACGTGGAGGGCTTTGCCCCTGAGTGCGCGTGGGTGACCATGGGCGGCGGTGAGAAACTGGAGGAGCGCTATGCCATCCGTCCCACCTCCGAAACCCTGTTCTGTGAGCATTTCGCAAACGTTCTGCAGACCCACCGTCAGCTTCCTATGAAGTATAACCAGTGGTGCTCTGTTTTGCGCTGGGAAAAGACCTCCCGCCCCTTCCTGCGGCACAGAGAATTCCTGTGGCAGGAGGGTCACACCATCCACGCCACCGCAGAGGAAGCAAAGAGCTTTACAGAAACCATGTTGAACGTGTACGCCGACTTCTGCGAGAACGTGCTGGCAATGCCTGTTACCCGGGGTCAGAAGACCGATAAGGAGAAGTTCAACGGCGCAGAGGCAACCTACACCATCGAGTGTATGATGCACGACCGTAAGGCTCTGCAGGCTGGTACTTCCCACTACTTTGGCGATGGCTTTGCCAAGGCCTTCGGCATCGAGTTCACCGATAAGACCAACCAGAAGACCAATCCCCACGAAACTTCCTGGGGTGTGTCCACCCGTCTGATCGGCGGTATCATTATGACCCACGGCGACAATAACGGCCTGGTGCTGCCCCCCAAGGTGGCGCCCATTCAGGCAGTGATCCTGCCCATCGCCCAGCATAAGGAGGGCGTTTTGGAGGCAGCTGAAGCCATTCGCGCCCGTTTGGCGAATGCAGGCTTCCGCACCAAGGTAGACGATTCCGACAACTCCATGGGCTGGAAGTGCGCTGAGTACGAAATGAAGGGTGTACCCCTGCGTGTGGAGTGCGGCCCCCGGGATTTGGAAAACGGCCAGGTGGTGCTGGTCCGCAGAAACGACGGCGAGAAGACCGTTGTGAAGCTGGAGGACCTGGAAACTGCCGTAGCCCAGCAGCTGGAGCTGGTGCACCAGGGTATGTTTGCCCGGGCCAAGAAGAATCTGGACGAGCATATTTACGAAGCCCACTCTTTGGAAGAAGCCAAGGAACTGCAGGAGAAAAACGGCGGCTTTATCAAGACCATGTGGTGCGGCGAGCTGGAATGCGAGTTGAAGATGAAGGAGCAGGCAGGTATGTCCTCCCGCTGTATCCCCTTCGCCCAGGAGAACCTGGGTGATGTATGTCCCATCTGCGGCAAACCCGCCAAGAAGATGATCCTCTGGGGTGTTGCCTACTAATGCTGTGAGGTGGCTCTTATGAAAAAATTACGAAAGTCTTCGTTTTTAGGCCTGTGTCCCGGCTGCTCCGTTGAGAATTATTCCCAGTATATCCGGGATAATTTGGAATTTATGAAAAATGCCGGCTTTGAAGCAGCAGGTATCGGTCTTCGCACACTGGCAACCAAACCCAGCACCGAATGGCAGCCCATTATTGAGCAGGCGTTGCAGGATGCCGCCGAATTGGATATTCCCATCATTGACTGCCATTTGCCCTTTTTTGGCGAGCGACTCAACCAGGACCCTGCGTTTGCAGAAATCAGCGTCAAACAAATCTATGCCGGCATTGATATGGCAAAGGTCTTGGGTGTAAAGCATTCTGTGCTGCATCCCAATGCTTACACAGTGGCCGTGCGCAACTTTAACGAAGAAAAAATATATGATCAGGTTATGGCGCACCTGTCCCCGATCGCTGAGTATGCTGCCAAGCTGGGCGTTGGCATTGCGATTGAGAACACCCGCCTGGTTCCCGGTATCCTCCAATCCCACCGTTACTGTCAGGACCCTGAAGAGCTCTGCAAGGTGGCAGACGCATTGGGCTTTGATGTGTGTTGGGATTTCGGCCACGCAAACATCGCCGGCTGTAAGCAGTCTGAAGCCCTTGCCTATATCGGTAAACGGTTGAAGGCCGTACATGTGAACGACAACAACGGCGCAAACGACGACCACACAGCCCCCTTTATGGGTAATGTAAACTGGGTGGATGCTATGCACGGCTTGGCGCTTGCCGAGTTTGAAGGTCCTCTCAACTACGAGCTTACCACATCTCGTGTTCCCGCAGAGTTCCGTAAGGAATATGCCAAGTATCTGGTTGCCGCAGCTGACCAGCTGATGGAATATATCGTATAAGCAAAGAGGCTGTCTCAAAATGTATGAGACACCCTCAAAAAACGAATACCATTCAATGTGTATCGTAGGGGGCGGCCTGTGTGCCGCCCCGTTTGGCAAATCAGATGAATACGATTGTCCCCCGGTTCGTGTCGGCAACACGAACCGGAGGTTTAAAAAAGGCGATGGTTGAAAAACAGATGGTTTTGTGGTATAAACGTGAAAAAACAATGAGGAGATGGACCGATGCAGGCAAGCTGGACCACAATTGAATTACTGGATTTGGTTGCTTATCAGAGGCAGAATAAGGTCAGCCGCAGTGACACAAATATGGATTCCCATATTCATGATCAATGTGAGATATACATCAATCTGTCTGGAAATGTTTCCTTTATGGTGGAAAATCGGATCTACAGCATTCAAAGGGGCGACATTATCATTACAAGACCCAACGAAGCCCATCACTGTATCTATCACGACGCAAGCGTGCACGACCACATTTGCTGCCGATTTTCCGGGGAGAAGATCAGTGAAATACTGGATATTTTCTTTAACCGCAAAGCAGGAAACGAAAATTTAATTTCCCTGTCTGCAGAGAAACGGGAAGAAATGATCGATGTATGCAGCGCGCTTGTGGATGGGCAAAGTGGCGTTGGGAAATATATCGCATTTTTCAAACTGATTGAATTGATGACCGGCGCAGATGGCAAAGCAGCGATGCCCCCCTTGCCGGAGGACATAAAACACTGCATAGAATATATCCATGCCAATTTGGGGAAATCTCTGACAGTAAAGGAGCTGGCAGAATTTTCTCACGTAACGGTCAACACACTGGAAAGACGTTTTAAGGCAAGCATCGGCATTGCGCCCTATACTTACATTCAAAACTGCAGGCTGGCATTGGCGGTCAGTATTTTGAAAAATGGTGGAACAGTATCCGAGGCGGCAGAGGATAGCGGCTTTTCGGACATTTCCCATTTTATCGCGCTGTTCAAAAAACGGTACGGAAAAACGCCACTTCAGCTGAAAAAGCAGAATTAAGTTTAAGCCAATGGGCTATAAGGAAGTAAAAATCCCCGAAACGCGCAGAGTTTCGGGGATTTTTGCTATATTACTGTTCCACACGGTTTTTTTGCAAAAGCGGGCTTACAACATATTTGTTTTCCAGAAAAAATGCGGGGATAAACAGCAGCAGGGAAAGCAGGCATAGGAATTGCTGTCCGTATAGGGGAATGCCCCATAGCGTGTTCTGTGCAGCTTGAATTTGTTCCAGAATATAACCGCCCAGGATAGAGGCGAAAAAGGTAGTCAAGCCGGTAATCGTTTGTCTTATGGCCATTGCCTGTGTCATATATTGGGTGGAAAGCAATGTGTAATAGACATTAAAACTGTTTTGATAAGAGGCGGCTTGGGAGACGTGCGCTAAAAGCGTATAGGGGATAATCAGCCACCTGGTTGTGGGGGAAGTAAAGCAAATCAGCAGATACCCTGCGGCATTCATTAAATGGGAGAGCTGTATGCCTTTGATGAAACCGAATTTTTTGGAATAGTTTGCGATGGGGATCGACAGGCCCATTCGCAAAAAATCCGCAGTAATATTGATGATTTGGATTGTAAAAACGCTGAAAGCCAAATCTTTGGTTTTGTAAATTCCGATAAAGCCGGCGCTTAAACCGCTGGCAAAACTAAAAAGGAAGCCGGTAAAAATAAAATGGGCGAAAATCTTGTTGGAACGGATATGCCCCAAAACTTCTTTTGTGGGTATTCGCATACTGTTTCGCGCGTCGGCAGATTCATCTTTAATCAGCACAAAGCTGATGAAGTTTGCAAGATTCAGTACAAGCATAGTCAAGCCGATAAAGAGGAATCCGCCTTCGATATTGCCAATGCTTTCGTACTTGTCGATGATCAGGCCGGCCCCTGCGGAAAAAGCAATACCCACAAGCAATGAGATACATTCTTTTCCGGCGGAAAAGGTTGCCCGCTTGTCGGGAGCGACATAGGTGTTGGCCCATTTGAAATAAAGAGAGGAAATGCATGCTTTTGCTGCCTGCGCAATCATCACAGCGGCCATAACCAAACCCTTCTTTAAGGAATCGGGCAGGGGAATAAAAGGAATGAAGTAGAGCAGCATAAAAAATGCTTGGCTGCCTACATCGGCGACAATGACGATCTTTTTGGTGGAGAGCTTGGTCTGGACGAGCCTTATGGACAGCAGTTGAAAAAGAAAGGCCAACGAGGCAAACGAGGAAATGATACCGACCATAGAATCACTCAAGCCGATATAAGACAGCAGCTTTGCAAAAAATGCATCCAGAACAAGAAGCCCAAGAAGATGTTCGATGGTGCATTGGGTAACATATGCGCTCCGGTAGCGCTTGTATTGCTGTGATTGGAAAATTTCCACGGCGATATGCCTCCTGAAATGAAGATACATACGTTATACTGCGAAAATCTGCATATTACTATGCGAAAATCACCTGAAAATATGACATAATATGCATTTTGCTGTTGCGTGCTTGACGAAGCGGCAATGCTATGCTACAAGATGTAGTGTGCATGATTGTAAAAAGTGCGCATATCACCGAGGAGGATATATGTATGCAGATACAAAATGTGATAGATCTTTTAAAAACGGGAAAACAGTTCAGTTTTTTGCTGGGCGATCAAAATGCCTGGGATACCCCGTTCCAAGAAGAGGTGTCAGTGGATGGCAATATTCGTACCGGCATATATCGCTTTGAAGACGGTCTTGTTGTAACCAATATTACCCGTCTGTTTCCGGAATTTGGCGCGGTTGAGTGGGTCAATTATTTTGAAAATACTTCAGATAGGCCTACGCCGATCATTTCCCAATTATGGGACTGCGACTGCGTCCTTCCTTTGGGAAATGAGCAAGCGGCCGACAGTACATCTGACATAGCCTCTCCGGTAGAGGCAGCAACGAAGATCTATGCACCTTCCGGTTCCACCTGGTCGCCCTATGAATTCTACTGCGATGTAGATGAACTGGAGGACCGGGCAAGACACAATCACATTCAGCCGGGAGAAACCAAAACCTATGCAGCCTCCGGCGGTCGTTCCAGCGAAAAGAGAGCGCCCTATTTTAACATTCACAAGCAGGGTGAGGGCTATATCTTCGCCATTGGCTGGAGTGGTCAGTGGAACAGTGAGATTTCCAGAACAGAGGATACCATTACCTTCCGTTCCAAAATTGAGGATACCCATTTCCGTTTGCTTCCCGGTGAAAAGATCCGCACATCCTCCATTGTGATCCTGCCCTATAATGGCAATTTTGTGGACGCACAGAATCAGTGGCGCCGCTTGCTGAAAGCAGAGTTTGCCCACGTGGGAATGCCCGGACGGGATGCGTTTGCGCCGCTGACACTGAACGTGTGGGGTGGTTTACCTTCAGACAAGGTAATTGAGAGCATCCAAAAGGCAAAGGATAATGCGCTGTCTTTTGAATACCTGTGGATGGATGCAGGTTGGTATGGCAAAAACACCCGGGAAAGTCAGAATGCCTTCCAGGATGACTGGGTGAAGGCAAGAGGAGATTGGACCGTCAGCCCCATCGTTCACCCCAACGGGCTTATGGATGTTTCAAAGGCCGCGCAGGATGCAGGGTTGAAATTCCTGTTGTGGTTCGAAGTGGAGCGGGCAGATCAGAATGCGCCTTTGGTGTGTCGGCACCCGGAGTATTTCCTGTCTTCTGACACGCACCACAACAAGCTGCTGAACTTGGGAGATCCTGCTGCCTGGCAGGTTGCCTATGATATTTTGGCAGAGCATTTTGAGAAGCTGAACATTCGCGGCTACCGGATTGATTTTAATGGAGCCCCCTTGCCTTATTGGCGCAGACACGACGATCCGGACCGGATCGGCATTACAGAAATCAAGTATATTACGGGCCTTTATCGGCTCTTTGATGCCCTTTTGGAGCGTTTCCCGGATCTTCTGATCGATAACTGCGCCTCCGGCGGACGTCGGCTGGATATTGAAATGCAGCGACGGGGCGTATCGTTATGGCGCAGCGACTATCAGTGTACGGCAAATTATGATATTGAAGCATCCCAATGCCACACAATGACATACAGCACCTGGATGCCCTATTCCGGCAGTACCCCGGGCACGATTACAGATCTGTATCGATTCAGAAGCTCCTATGCATCTTCGCTGACAATGTGGTTTTCTGCCAATATATGTATGGAAAGCCTGAAAAAATGGCTGCAGGAGTATCTGCTTGTTCGTCCGTACTTCAGTGAGGACTTCTATCCTCTTTGCCAGGTCAGTGTGAAAAACGACACCTGGTGCGCCTTCCAGTTTGACCGTCCCTCTCAAAAGGATGGCATTGTGCAGGTTTTCCGCAGAGATAAAGCGCCCTATGAAACGGCAGTGTATTCTCTTGGTGGGATCGACAAGGATGCGTCCTATCAATTTACAGATGCAGATGGGGGCGAGTTCGTCATCAACGGAAAGGTCCTGACAGAAGAAGGTTTCCGGATCACACTTCCGAAACCCCACACAGCCAAGGTGTATTTCTACAAGAAAATAGAAGCATAAGCATAACAAAAATCGCGTGCTTTTCAGCACGCGATTTTTTAATTGATCAAGGATATCATCGCTTTAGTATGCCCAAGCACGCCGCAGGGTCAAGCCTCCCTCTGATGAGGGAGGTGGCAAAAATCTTTGATTTTTGACGGAGGGAGAGAAACAAGCAGAAAAAATCTCTCCCCCGGTCAGCCTGTTTGACTGACAGCCCCCTCAGCAGAGGGGGCCTTTGGACTGTGCGCATTTATGCCTGTTTATGAATAATATTTCCGTGACATTCCACATCACCCTCGATTTTTTTGCATTCTATATTATTGCCACAGTTAATATCACCTTGGATATTCATTCCACAGGTAACATTGTTGCCGCAATTTACATTGCCGGTTATGCCTTGCCCGCAGGTAAGATTGTTTTGGCAATTCACAGAGCCGTTGATTTGATTACATTCAATATTGCCATACCCCACAACATCTCCGTTAATGCTTGCATCACAGCTCATATTTCCGAAAACCGAAACCTTAAAATACTGCTTGGTGCTTTCGTTGCAATTTTTAGGGAATTTAATATCAATGGACTGATTAATATCTTTGCAGTCAACAATTTTATTTCCGCTAAATACCACAACACGGACATCATCTCGCAAGGGGGATAACCCCTTCAATACAAACGGAGTGGGCTCGTTTCCAAACAATTCATCGATGCTGATTTTGAATATTTCAGCCAGTTGGGGAATCAAGCTGATATCGGGATAGCACTGGGCGGACTCCCATTTGGATACGGACTGGTTGGTAACCCCCAGCTTTTGCGCCAGAGCCTCCTGGGTCAGATTCATTTGCTTTCTGTAATGGCTGATGGTATCGTGTAATTTCAAATTTTCCACAAAAATCACCTCTTTTTAGTTTCTGTAGCTACAATGCTATTGTAACCTAACCACATACATCAATCAATAACGCAGATGTTTGATTGTCCAACTGCAGGTTGGATAAATGGATATGAATATACCGCCTATTTTCATAGGCGGTATTTCGATTTGCGCACGGATGCGGCAGCACCCCAAGGCTCCCTTGTGTAAAGGGAGCTGTCAGCCGTTAGGCTGACTGAGGGATTGTTTTACGATGGCATCTATAAGTTCACAAACACCACGAAAGTTTCTGCTGACTTCGTTATTGGGAATGCGAATGATTTTAAGTCCATAGCCTTCTAAAAAAGCGGTGCGCTCGGCATCCTTTTCTATATTGCTGTCCTCGTAGTGCTGAGAACCATCCAGTTCAATAACTAGTTTGGCTTCTGCACTGTAAAAATCTGCAATATATTTCCCCAACACTTTCTGCCTGGAAAAGCGGACGGGATAGGAACGCAGAAAATCATACCAAAGATGGCGTTCTTCTTTGGTCATTTCTTTCCGTAATTGCTTTGCCAGTGGAACTAACTGCTTATTATGCTTTGATTGCATTACAATCCCTCCGTCACGGCTTTGCCGTGCCACCTCCCTTTACACAAGGGAGGCTTTTAACCGCCGTTTGCCAGCCTGACGATATCGCCCACACCGTCTAAAACTATGGTGGGACGGTAGGCAAAGGTTTTTAAAGTCTCCCGGGTGGAGATGCCGGACAGCACCAAAACCGTGGACATACCGGTCTCCAGGCCGGAGATAATATCCGTATCCATTCTGTCACCGATCATCACAGCCTCAGCAGAATGGCAGCCCAGCAGCTTTAAGCCTGTACGCATCATTAAGGGGTTAGGCTTGCCGCAGAAATAAGCCTGTGTGCCGGTGGCCATTTCAATGGGGGCGATCAGCGCCCTGCAGGCAGGGGCAATGCCTTTTTCGATGGGGCCGGTCACATCGGAGTTGGCGCCGATCAGCTTGGCGCCCCCCAGCACCAGATTGGTGGCCTTTGTCAGCGAGTCAAGGCAGTAGGTTCTGCCTTCACCCACAACGACGTAGTCGGGATTCACGTCGTTCATAGTGCAGCCCGCTTCGTACAAGGCGTTCAGCAGCCCTGCCTCGCCAATTGCATACACCGAGCATCCGGGGCTTTGCTCCTTCAAAAAGGCGGCAGTGGCCAGCGCGCTGGTGTAGAAGTGGTGCTCCGGCACATCCAGACCCAGCCGCGCCAGTTTCAGCTTTAGTTCACAGGGTGTGTAACCGCTGTTGTTGGTAAGAAACAGATATTCCTTTTTCTCTGCGTTCAGCCAGTTGATAAATTCTGCCACACCGGGCAGCACCTTGCTGCCATGGTAGATCACGCCGTCCATATCGCAAATAAAGCCTTTGATTTTGTTAAAATCAAGTTGTGGCATAGTATCCTCCTAGTATTTAGATTTCTTGCTTTTAATAGAACACAACAGGAAGAAAATGTCAAGTGAAGGATTTGTTAATTTCCACAGATTGTATTTTGCCCTTTCTTGTGGTATGCTAATCAAAAAAGGGGGGCTATTATGAAAGAAAAGCTTTTCGGCATTATACAGGCAGTATTGATTGCCCTGGTGATTCTCTCAGGCGCGATTGCGCTGCCGATCCTGTGCCGCCCGTTTTTCTATATGCACATAAAGCCTATGGATCTGGGGGCTATGGTGGGGCTGACAGAGGAAGGGGTAAAAACCGCCTACAACGAAATGATGGACTACTGCACCGGCATTACCCACACCTTTTCTGCGGGGGAGCTGCCTTTCTCTGAAGAAGGGGCATCCCACTTTGCCGATGTGCAAAAGCTGTTTGTTTTGGATCTGCGGGTGCTGGTGATCTCTTGTGTCCTGTTGCTTGCGATGTTGCTTTGGCGGGGCAAACAGCCGGTCCGCCTGCTGGGGCATACCCCCGGCTTTTGGGGCGCCATCGGCTTGGGTGTGAGCTTCTTGGTGATCGGCGGTCTGGCAGCGCTGGACTTTAACAGAGCTTTTGTGATTTTCCACAAGCTGTTTTTCCCGGGAAAGGACAACTGGCTGTTTGACAGCCGGAAGGACCCCATCATCAATATGCTTCCGGCAGAGTTTTTCCGCAACTGCGCCATACTGATCCTGGCAAGTATTTTGCTGACCTGTGGTATTTTAATTGTTTATGACCTGAAAAACAAAAAGACCCGTCTGTAACAGACGGGTCTTTTGCGGCATATGAAAGAATATCAATAATTCTCCTTGTGCACCTCAAAGAAGGCCTGGGGATGGTTACATACAGGGCAGACCTCCGGAGCGGCAGTGCCTGTGACCAGATGGCCGCAGTTGCGGCACTCCCACATCACGATACCAGCCTTCTCAAAGACGGTCTTTGTCTCTACGTTGTGAAGCAGTGCACGGTAACGCTCCTCGTGGGACTTTTCAATGGCGGCAACGCCACGGAACCGGGCTGCCAGCTCGGTAAAGCCCTCCTCCTCGGCTTCCTTAGCCATACGGTCGTACATATCGGTCCACTCATAGTGCTCGCCTTGGGCAGCTTCGACCAGATTTTCGGCGGTGTTGCCCAGCTCGCCCAAAGCCTTAAACCACAGCTTTGCGTGTTCCTTTTCGTTTTCAGCAGTCTGCAGGAACAGGGCAGCGATCTGCTCATAGCCTGCCTTTTTGGCGACGGATGCAAAGTAGGTGTACTTGTTTCGGGCCTGGGATTCGCCTGCAAATGCCTCCCACAGATTCTGTTCGGTTTTAGTACCGGCATAGGGATTCTTCTTTTCCATAAAAACTCCTCCTTGGTATTTTGGGTCTAACCATAGTATAACAGAACTCGGATAAATGTCAAAGAAAAATAATTGATTTATTTTCGACATTGCGTTATACTATGGTTGCGATATTATCTCGTATTTTATGAAAGCTGGTTAACAATGATGCAAATTGCTGAATTATATGATCTGTCCCATACGCTGGCGGGGGACTATTTGAAGGATTTCCAATACCCTTGGGAGGCACTGAAGGGCATTAAGGATATGATTATCTCTCTGGGTGAAAACTTGGGTGAGAATTACACACAGGTTTCCCCGCAGGTGTGGGTGCACAACACCGCTAAGGTGGCGCCTACCGCTTATTTGGGCGCTCCGTGTATTATCGGCGCCAATACAGAGGTTCGCCACTGCGCCTTTATCCGTGGCGCTGCCCTGGTGGGCGATAACTGTGTGGTAGGCAACTCCGTGGAGCTGAAGAATGTAATTCTGTTTGATAATGTGCAAACACCCCACTATAACTACGTGGGCGACAGCATTCTCGGCTACAAATCTCACATGGGCGCAGGTTCCATCACCTCCAACGTAAAGTCCGACAAGACCTTGGTGGTGATCAAGGGGGATACCCCTATCCCCACCGGCCTGAAAAAGGTGGGCGCAATGCTGGGCGACTTTGTGGAAGTGGGCTGTAACAGCGTGCTGAATCCCGGCACGGTGATCGGCAGAAGCTCGAATGTGTACCCCCTGTCCTGCGTGCGGGGCGTAGTGCCTGCCAACAGCATTTATAAGACCGGTGGCGTGATCGTCGCCAAGAAAGAAGGTTAACGTATGGGTAAATATTTTGGTACAGACGGCTTCCGTGGAGAGGCCAATGTGGATCTGACCGCCGACCACGCCTACAAGGTAGGTCGTTTTCTTGGTTGGTACTATAACATCAAGCGGCCTTCAGGTCATACCGAGCCTGCCCGTATCCTGATCGGTAAGGATACCCGCCGTTCCTCCTATATGTTCGAGTATACTCTGGCTGCCGGCATCACTGCCTCCGGCGCAGATGCCTACCTGCTCCACGTTACCACCACACCTTCCGTTGCCTATGTGACCCGTATGGACGAATTTGACTGCGGTGTGATGATTTCCGCATCTCATAATCCCTACTACGACAACGGTATCAAGCTGCTGAACTCTCAGGGCGAAAAGATGGACGAAGAGACCATCTCTTATGTGGAGGCTTATTTGGATGGCAAGCTGGAGCTGTTTGGCGCAAGCTATTCGGAGATCCCCTTTGCAACCAAGGAAAAAATTGGCCGCACTGTGGACTATATATCCGGCAGAAACCGTTATATCGGCTACCTGATTTCTCTGGGCCTGTTCTCCTTCAAGGGCAAGAAGGTAGGCCTTGACTGCGCCAACGGCGCATCCTGGAATGTTGCCAAATCCGTGTTTGATGCGCTGGGCGCAAAGACTTATGTGATCAATGCAGAGCCCGATGGCACCAACATCAACCGGGACGCCGGCTCCACCCATATTGAGGTGCTGCAGAAGTTCGTTGTGGATAACGGCCTGGACGTAGGCTTTGCCTACGACGGCGACGCGGATCGCTGTCTGTGTGTGGACGAAAAGGGTCAGGTTGTAAGCGGTGATCATATTCTGTATATTCTGGGCAATTATATGCAGGAGCGGGGTCAGCTGGACAACAACACGGTCGTCACCACGGTAATGTCCAACTTTGGCCTGTATAAAGCCTTTGATGAAAAGGGCATCGGCTATGCCAAGACCGCGGTGGGCGATAAGTATGTGTATGAATATATGACAGCCAACGGCTGCCGCCTGGGCGGCGAGCAATCCGGCCATATCATTATCTCCAAGTACGCCACCACCGGCGACGGTATCCTGACCAGCCTGAAGCTGATGGAAGTAATGCTGGCAAAGAAGAAGACTATGAGCCAGCTTTGTGAGGGTCTGACCATCTATCCCCAGGTGCTGAAAAATGTGCGGGTGAAATCCAAGCCCGATGCCCAGAACGACCCTGCTGTGCAGGAAGCTGTGCAGAAGGTGGCAGACCGCCTGGGTGAGACCGGTCGAATTTTGGTTCGTGAATCCGGCACAGAGCCTGTGATCCGCGTTATGGTGGAGGCACCCAGCAAAGCCGTTTGCCAGGAATGTGTGGATCAGGTGGTAGATGTGATCTGCGCGCAGGGCCACGCAAGAGTATAAATCGAAAGTCCTCTGAATTTGGCGGTGCTGAATTCAGAGGACTTTTTGTGCTTTTTGGGAAAAAGGACGGGCTGTGACGAATAGAGTAGTAGCGGAGGTGAGGCGATGTACGCCGCCGTATGGCTAATACTCAGCGGATTGCTCTGCTCGTTGCAGTTATCCGCAGGCAGCTTTCCCAAACCGTTAACAGCCGAAGAGGAAGCCTACTACCTAAAGCTTTCTTCCCAGGGAGATCTGGAGGCGCGGAATATTCTCATTGAACGGAATCTACGCTTGATCGCCCATATTATGAAGAAGTACTACGCCCAAACTGCAGACCAGGAGGACTTGATCTCCATTGGCACCATCGGGCTGATCAAGGGCATCACCACCTTTGATCCCGATAAAGGCGCAAGGCTGGCCACCTACGCAGCCCGCTGCGTGGAGAATGCTTACACATCTCGGATGCGTTTATGATTTTACAGACCAAACCTAAGTGGCGAATCACGCACCCTCTGGGGAACGGAATGTACATTATGAGCTGTAAGGAAGACGGTCAGTTTAAGCACGCGATCCTTTATGTACTTTCTCTTTGCCTAAGAGCTCCCCGCAGGCTGTTGGACGCGCAGACCTTCTACAAACGGTACGGATGTTATGAGGATATCGATAACATTCCGGATCGCCTGCGTTTTTGCCGGCATCGGTTAGGCTTGATGCAAAAGGAGGTTGCTCGTATGGCCGGTATCTCCTGCCATACTTATATGAACTTGGAAACCGGTAACGCCAATTCTTTTGACAGAGCCACAGCGGACAAGCTGGCCGATATCTTTAATATCCCCGTATGTGACCTGCTGGACGGCTATAACCGTTTCCTGCGTGAGGGACAAGCCCAACAGATCAAAGCCTATCGGGAGTCCTTCGGTTTGGGCGCAAAACCCTTTGCAAAACAAATGGGCATCCCGATCCGGTGCCTGCAAGCCTGGGAAAACGGACAAAAGGTAGTGAGTCTCAAATCCTGGGAGAAATATTTTAAGGGGCGAATAACGGTATAAAACAGCAAAGCCGCTCCACCCGGAGCGGCTTCGCCTTAGTTCGATTCCTGTGCTTGGTTGGCTCCCATCTTTGCTTTCGCATCATCGATAATAGCCAGCAGCAGTTTTTCCTTTTGTGACGTAGGACATTTTAGCTTGGAAATGCTGTTAAGTACTGCATCTGCGTGAACGATGGCCATACGGTGTTTCAGTTCACGCCATCCGTCCTCTGTTGTGGGATAATGGACAACTATGTTAATCGGTGCAAATGTCTTCATACCGAGTTCCTCCCCTTGGTACATACCTTATGCGGGGAAGATCGTCCGCTATACCTGTTTTCAATTTGCCACAAATTCTTTCCATGCATTTGAAGCAACCTTTCTACATAACCTTGTTGGAGTTCGCTTAGAACTGCTCCTTCGTATCCTTGCCGATGAGATTTGCAAGGGAGTAAAGAGTTATGTAGCCCGCGTGCGGGCCGGATAGGTGCAAATTTGATTTTTGGGTGCTAAAACAAAAAAATAGCACCTATCCGAGGATAAGTGCATCCCGTGGCAAAGACGCCTAAGGGAGCACAAACCGTTCGAATGTATCAAGGTTTGCGTTCTCTTTGAATTCCGCCTTCGCAACTAAAATATTCTATTTATAATATATGAGTTTTTGCAAAAAAAGACAACCCCCTCTGACGAAAAAATTTTCAAAAGGAGTAAAAGTATATGAAGG
This sequence comes from Oscillospiraceae bacterium, assembly GCA_017416245.1. GTDB lineage: Bacteria > Bacillota > Clostridia > Oscillospirales > Oscillospiraceae > Faecousia. The sequence continues at coordinate 18,350 of JAFQCX010000035.1, forward strand.
TTTATAAATACATTACAATTTTAGTCATCGTCCTGCTGGGTGTTTACTGCGGACGAGGTTGGGGAGAGTCCCTGTCTCCCGATACCTATCTTTACCCTATGATCTGTTTTGGTCTGGCAATGATCGTCTGGGGCTCGGACTATGAAGAGAAATCTCGGGACGAAAATCGAAAAAATGCGGCGAACTAATACTGTGGTATTAGTTGCGAACGAAAATCTCCTCAGCAAAGCGGCAGCTTTGCTGAGGAGATATCTTTTGGAGATGATTGATGATAAGCTTTTCGAAATGATAGATGATCTGTCATTTTGAAATGACGAATAGATTTATTTCAGATGAATCAAAGGCGAAACTATCGTTTCGAAATGATTGGCCCTGTCGTTTTGAAATGACGGATTGACTGTCTCTTCGAAATGAGAATATGACTGTCACTTCGATATGACGACAAGGGATTTTTCTCCCTCTGTTAACTTTCGAAAGGACAGTCATATTTTTTGTCATATGAAAATGATAGATTTTCAGCCAATGAAAGTTACTTTCGTAAAGACAGTGAATGGCTGAAACTTTCGAAATTTTATCATTTCGAAATGATAGGTAACCTTTTAGGGATAATCTATTGATTTTGATTTAGAAAAGATTATTCTGATTTAGGACAGATTAGAACGATTTAGGTCAGGTTATCTGCACTAATGGTACCGTTTTGTGTACGAATAGTGGTGTTTTAAGTAATTAATCAATAATTAATCCCTAAGGGGGACTTCGTGTTTCAAAAACGTTCCCCTCTGCAAAACGCTCTCCAAATACCAAAGTTGGGATATCCCAACACACCCCATCCTGGGATATCCCATAATGCTGCGATCTTGGGATATCCCAAGACGGAACAAATCAAAACTTTTGTGCAAAAACCGTTGACTGTGGGTATAACATTGGCTATAATATAAATTAGAAACAATGTTATATCAGGAGGCAGCTCTATGCAGACATTGATTAAACAAATTAGAACCTATTTGAATATGAGCCAGACCGATTTTGCCCAGCGGCTGAATGTTACTTTTGCCACCGTCAACCGGTGGGAGAACGGACGTGCTGTGCCCAACAAGCTGGCACAATCCAAGATATACGATCTTTGCAAGGAGAAGGGCGTTCCCGTGTGCGATATGGCCATTGCCAGAATGACCGGTGAACAAAGCGCAGAAGGAGAGATCCTGCGTCTGTATCACGGCTCCAAGAAAGGCATTGACGGAGAGATCGCACCCATCAGCCGTTCGGAGTGTGACTTCGGAAAAGGCTTCTATATGGGCACTGCACCGCTGCAGCCTCTGACCCTTGTGTGCAATGAAGAAAAGCCCGTGTTCTATACAGTGGACCTGGACTTGCGTGGACTGAAAGTACTTACTGTGGACATCGGTATGGATTGGGCGATGCTGATCGCCTATTACCGCAAGGAGATGGAAAAGGCAAAGGGTACTGCCATTTACGAAAAGTACGCGAAGATGGCAGAGGGGTACGATGTGATCGTGGGTTATATTGCCAACGACAGAATGTACACAGAGCTGTCCCGCTTCTTTAACAGAACCCTGACCGATGTTGCCCTTATCAACTGCCTGTCTGCGTTGGATCTGGGCAAGCAGTATGTGGCGGTTTCCGAGAAGGCTTGTAAACAGATCAAAATCGTCAGTGAGTTTCCCATCTCTTATTTAGAACTGGGTATGCTGAAGGATATGAGTGTAGCAAGAAGAGACGAGGGCATTGCCCTGGCAGAAGAAATTGAAGTGAAGTACCGCCGGGAAGGTAAGTTCTTTGACGAATTGCTAAGAGGAGAATGATATGCTGAATTCCTTAGAAATTGCACTGTGCGATACCCAGGGCCAGTTATTCGAGCTGTCCGGACAGCGGGGCGTTGCCAGTGAAGCCTTTATCAAGGCCTTTATGACCTCGGAAATTGCAAAGAATATGGATTCGGAATTTCACCATGTCCAGTGGGCGGGCAAGGAATATATCTACTCCCGTATGGGCGATGAGTGCAAGGATGCGCTTTCTGCGCCCGGTGAGGTTTTTGATAAGGAGACCTTGTATTGGACGGGATATATCTACCGCTATTGGAATTTTTACACCGGCGAGAGCAGTAAGGAGATCTACCGTCAGGCCCCGGCAAAGACCATGCGCGTGGTTTACCTGATGTACCATACCATGAGTCCCGAGCTGGCCATCGACCGGCTGAAGGAAGCCTACGCGGATAACAATTGATTTTGGAGGTGCAAATATGTCAGACAAGAATTGGCAATTTGAACTTGAAGAATATATTAAACAGGGTGAGCCCGGCAAGGTGGAAAAGAGCGAGGCGTGGCAGACTGCTATTGGCCTGCAGGCGGTTGACGGGCTGAAAACCTCTGAATATCTGCTGGACACCGCCAAGGAGCATATCGAGGGTAATATCACCATCGACGAGGCTCAGAAGCGCATCCAGAGCTACTATGAGCAGCGCACAGAGCGCACCGAGGTGGAGGACAACACCAAAGAGGCGGATATCGTTTCGGCGCGAATCGCAAAGCTGTTGGGCGAAAAGAGCTTTCAGTTTTCGCCTGCTGAGTGGCTGACCATCCACCGCAGACTGTTTGAGGGCGTGTTCAAGCACGCCGGTCAGATCCGTCAGTACAACATCACGAAAAAGGAATGGGTGCTCAGCGGCGACACGGTGATCTATGCGGACTTTACCAGCATCCGTGACACTTTGGACTACGACTTTGCCACCGAAAAGCAGTTTTCCTACGAGGGACTGTCGGTGGAAGCATCGGTCAGACATTTGGCAAAGTTTGCATCGGATATCTGGCAGATCCACCCTTTCTGCGAGGGCAACACCCGGGCAACCGCGGTGTTTATGATCAAGTATATGAAGACCTTCGGCTTCCGTGTCAATAACGATGCCTTCGAGAAGAATTCCTGGTACTTCCGCAATGCTCTGGTTCGTGCTAACTATAATAACCTGCAAAAGGGCGTCCATTCCACAACGAAATTTTTGGAAATGTTCTTCGGCAATCTGCTGCTTGATACAGACTACGACCTGAAGAACCGCATTATGCACGTGGATTATGTGGAGCCTAACGATTCCCAAAGTATCAATTCTGAAGTTCCAAAGTATCAATTTGATACTTTAGAATGTACTTTAGAAGAATTTGCAATTTTGGAATTGGTTGCAAAGAACCCAACCATTAAGCAGCAAGAGCTTGTGGAAGCCACCGGAAAATCCATTGCGACTATCAAGCGCCTGATGAAATCCCTGCAGGATAAGAACTATATCCGCCGCGAAAGCGGCAAACGCTACGGCAAATGGGAAGTTTTGGCTTGATTTGGAACGAGAAATCGGAATTAGTTTCTTTGCATGAAGCAGAAAATGAATGTTAAAAGAGCTTTATAGACATAGGAACAGATAATAAAGGAAGGAATAGATTATGTGGGAAGCAATAGGACAAGCGATTAAAACTTTTGTAGAAAAGCATCTCATACCGACAGTTATTTCTGTGGTGGTAGCGATAGCTTCATTTCTGATTTTGCCAGCGGATTTTTGGATGATTGAAAGAATCGGGAAAGTACCGTTCGCGTTGTTGGTAGCAGGAATTGTATTTTTAATTATTCAGCTATTAATCTTTTTGTTTAGAAAGATTCACGGATGGCTCTCCAATAAATCTGCTGCAGAATATAGATTCCGAAATGATGTAAAGCTCGAAAAAGAAGTGTTGGAAAAGATTTGGTCAGAGGTGGATGCACTAAGTCCTGACGACAGAAAAGTGCTAAAGGGGTTTGTTGCGTCTAACAATGCTCCGATTGAAAAATCTTCTGGATCACGTTATTTTGGCAATTCGTTATTTAATTCTAATTGGGTTGTTTCAACAGAAGAGTATGTTGAGGAAGAAAAAACAGCGGTGCCTGTACATCTTGATTTGCCTAAGAAACAAAAAGGTCAAGTTATGACAGTCAACATTATGGATATGTATGATACAAGAACCATAATTGTCAAATATAAACTTCGTGACGACATATACAACTTACTAAAGTATTCTATGGAAAATTACGGAAAAATATCCCATTTTGAATGATTTTGGAGGAGGGCTCATAATAAATGAAATCAAAATCGAGCGAATTGTTGGATAAAAGCATTTCTGCAATGATTGCTGCAATTGAGATTTATAATAAGCCGGATTTTATGTATCGCGGTGAAACATTCTCAATACTGGCAATTAACAGCTGGGAGTTGCTTCTTAAGGCTAAATATCTCAAAGACAATCACAATAAAATGCGCTCGCTTTATGTCATGGAGCCTATAATCAATAAAGATGGAAGCAAATCCAAGAAAAAGAAAATCAAGACTACACGAAGCGGAAACCCCTTTACCCATTCCATCGAATTTATAGCCAAGAAGTTGATTGAGAAGGGCGAGATGGATCAGGTTGTTTTCAATAACATAATGGCCCTTATTGAGCTTCGTGATTCTGCTATACATTTTTATAACTACTCTCTTAAATTCAATGTGCGTATTCAAGAAATCGGAACGGCATCATTGAAGAACTATGTGTCTTTATACAAAAAGTGGTTTGATAAAGATCTGTCAGAATTCAACTTCTATTTGATGCCACTATCGTTTGTACAAGCCCATAAAGAGACCGATATTCTACTTTTAAATGCGGAGGAAAAGAATTTCTTCAAATATGTTGATGATCTTGAGGATAGTGCATCTTCAGATGGCGAATACAGCATTGCGCTAAATATTGATGTCAAGTTCTCGAAATCAACATCAAAAGACGCAATTAAAGTTGCGTTGTCACAAGATTCAGATGCCATAAAAGTAACACTCACAGAAGAACAGTTGAAGCTCAAATATCCTATGGATTACGCAGAGCTCACTGCAAAATGCAAGGAACGATACAGCGATTTTGTTCTTAATGGAGATTACCACACCAATAGACGTCTTTATGAAAATGATGATAAGTGTGCGTATACACGGTATCTTGATCCGGACAAAAAGAAAAGTGGCAAGAAAGTGTTCTATAACGATGTGATGCTTTTGAGATTGGATAAGCATTACACTAAAAAGAAGTAACAATGTTAGCCCCGAAATTGTTCCCCACAACTTCCGATAATAAAAAATTATCGGAACCAAATAACCTCAAGGAGGTAGATACATTTGTTGCCTGAAGAATTGGCACGCGTCAAAATTGATAAGCAACTGAATAATGCCGGTTGGGATATCATTTCAAGAAATGAATATCTCCCCAACAGCACGGTTGCTGTAAAGGAAGCTCTGATGAAAGGAAACACCGAGAGCGATTACCTTCTTTTTGTTGACGGCAAAGCAATTGCTGTCATTGAAGCAAAAAAGGAATCCAATAAGCTCGGTGATGAGGTCGCAGCTCAAGCAGAGTTTTATTCCGCAAATCCGCAGGATTGGTATGCCTTGTGGATGGACGGAATGATTCCTCTCGTATATCTTGCAAACGGTAACAAGATATATTTCAAAAATATGCTTATTCCCGATAGTGATTACGAGGAACTCTCTGCAATGCACTCCCCCAAGAAGATGCTTCAGATAATTGGAAAATCATCTGTATATGGTGCTTTGCCGAGAATTGAGAAGAAGGGCCTGCGCGATTGTCAGTACAATGCGGAGGTTGCACTCGAAGCATCCTTGAAGGCTGGTAAGAAGAAGGCTCTTGCTATTCTTGCCACGGGTTCCGGAAAGACTTATCTTGCGTGCTTGGCATCTTACCGTATGTTGAACTATACGCCCGTAAAACGCGTACTGTTCCTGGTTGACCGAAATAATCTTGCGCGACAGACAGAGAGTGAGTTCAGCTTGTTTGACCGTACCGAAAACGGCCACGCGCTGAGTGCGTTGTATCAGATCAATCGACTGAGAAAGCCGGAGGATATCAACGGACAAGTTGTCATTTCGACTATACAAAAGCTTTTTGCTGTGCTTACGGGACAAGCCATTTCTGATGACAATGAAGATGCTGAGGACGAAAATTTCAACCGTGACAACGAAAAAACTTTGAAAGAGGTCATCCAACTCGGAAATGACTTGAAACTTCCTCCTGATTTCTTCCAGTTTATCATCGTTGATGAATGTCACCGTTCGATTTACGGCAAATGGAAGGCAGTTCTTGATTATTTCAAGAACGCAACGGTTTTGGGTCTTACCGCGACACCTACTCCTGAAGCATATGCTTATTTCGATAAGAATGTTATCGAGGAATATACCTATGACGACTCTGTTGTTGACGGTGTAAATGTTCCCGCGCGTGTATACAGAATCATGACCGAAGCAACTGTTCACGGTGGCACAATACACGAAGGCGAAAAGATTGTAGAGTTAACACGCAGAACAGGCGAGGTAGAAGGGTATACTGCTAAACAGCGTGTTGATTATTCTCCTTCACTGCTGGATCGATCGGTTATTAACCAAAATCAAATTGAGAAGGTTCTTTCCACATACAGGGATGCTATCTACAGCGATCTATATCCGTATCGTGAAGAAAAATGGGAATACATTCCGAAAACCTTGATTTTTGCAAAAGACGACAATCACGCAACTCAAATTGTCGATTGCGCGAAAAAGGTGTTTGGTGAGAAATTCCCCAATGGTGAAGTGCCCGAAAATTTCGTACAGAAGATTACATATTCTGCAGGCGATTCCAATGCGCTGATCAGAGATCTTCGTAACGAAAAAGATTTCCGCATAGCGGTAACGGTAACGCTTGTTGCCACGGGCACGGATGTGAAGCCTTTGGAAGTTGTTCTCTTTATGAGCGATGTAAAATCCGAGGTTCTTTATACACAGATGAAGGGCCGAGGCTGCCGTGTTATTTCTGAGGACAAGCTCAAGGAAATTACTCCGAATGCCACAACTAAGGAATGCTTCTATATCGTTGATGCAGTCGGCGTCACCGAAAGCGATAAGCACATTCCGAAACCGGGAAAAGATGGCGAGCCCAAGAAGAAAACATTGTCTCTTGAACACCTGATCGAGCATCTTGCTCATGGCGATTTGAGTGACGAAAACATTGCCTTGCTTCGTGATTACTGTGCATCTATTAACCGCAGATACGAAAACGATGTCTTGCACGGCAGACACTTAGATATCTTTATCGCTGACTTCGGCTTTGCGCCGAGAACATTGGCAAACGATATCAACAAGGCACTTAGTAGTCATTCTTTGCCCCCATTCGAGAGTGCGTCTGCTGATAATTCTGCCCGCGCCGATCTTGTTTCGTGCCTTATCGGCAATATTCAAGCAAGAGAAAAACTGCTTGAGATGCAACGTGGTTATTACACTTACACGCCCGATAAAGAAGACGAGGTCATATATAAAGGCTTCTCCAAGGAATCTGCAAGATCGCTTATTGAAAGCTTTGAGAAGTATCTTAAGGATAACAAGGATTCGATTGAGGCTCTGCGCATCATCTATAACTCCGAAAACACTGTTATTACGTATTCCATGTTGTCGGAATTAAGGGATAAGTTGACTTCTTCCAACGGTCTTTTCACGCCTTTCCATCTGTGGAGTAATTATAAGCTTCTGGATGACGAGGGCGTTGTTGAAGAGTTTGACAAAAAGCAGAATGTGAATGCTCTAACAAATCTCATCCAGCTCGTGCGATTTGCTTACGGCAAGACCGCGGAACTTACCAGCCTGTTTACGGGATATCTCCAAAGATTTAACCTGTATTGCGGTCAGGTTCAGCGTACGCTTACTGACGAACAAAAAGAGATTATGCGTCAGATCGCTGTATACGTTGTGAACGAGGGCGCATTCAGCTTGCCTGAATTGAACTCCTTTGACACGGATTTGTGGAGGAGAGGCATTACCGGATTTGGCAACAATGCTAAGGTGTTGTCGGTCGAGATCCAACAATTATCAAGATTTATTTTGAAGGTGGCTTAACATGGCAGATATACAAGTGAAAAGCGAATCCACGCTTATTAAAAAGGTTGGCGACATTGCAAATGTTCTTGCGGCAGCCGGCGTCGGTTTCACCGATTATTTAACACAGTTGACCTATATTCTTTTCCTGAAGATGGATGATGAGCGTGAAGCCTATGGCTTTGAGAGTTCTATCCCCGAAGGATACAAATGGCAAGACCTTCTGGATCTTAGCGGCGAGGATCTCGTTGACAAATACGAGGAAATCCTGGATGAGCTTGCGGAGAAGGATGGCCTCATTGGTACGATCTTTACCAAGGCTTCCAATAAAATTGATCGTCCCGTACTCCTTGCCAAGGTTATTGAAATGGTGGCCAGTGAGAACTGGTATATGATGGAGGGCGACCTTAAGGGTGCCATCTACGAGTCTATTCTTGAAAAGAACGGACAGGATAAGAAGAGCGGCGCAGGTCAGTACTTTACCCCTCGTGCGCTTATCAAGGCAATGGTCGATGTTACTGATCCCAAAATCACTGAGACCGTCGCCGATCCCGCTTGTGGCACGGGTGGTTTCCTTCTCGCAGCATACGAGCATATGAAGCCCCAGAGCAAGGAGATTGCGAAGCAGAAGTTCTTGAAAGAGCATGCTTTCTTTGGCGCTGATAACACACCTCTTGTTGTCACTCTTGCTTCCATGAACCTTTATCTCCACGATATTGGAACCGAGAGCAGCCCTATCGTATGTCAGGACTCTCTGATCGATAAATCAGACAAGATGTTTGACGTTATCCTCGCAAACCCTCCCTTTGGAACAAGACCGCAAGGTAGCGTTGAGGTTTATGCTAACCGTCCCGAGTTTGTAAAAACTTCGGATAACCAGGTTAACTTCCTGCAGCACATTATGTCCATTGTTAGAACCAACGGACGTGTTGCTGTCGTATTGCCCGATAATGTGCTTACTGATGGTGGTGCAACTGCCAAAGTTCGTGAGAAGCTTCTCAAGGACTTCAATCTTCACACCATCCTCAGACTTCCCACAGGTATCTTCTATGCTAACGGCGTAAAGACGAACGTACTCTTCTTCGAGAAAGGTAAGCCTACCGAGGATATCTGGGTATACGATTACAGAACCGGTGTCAAGCACACGATGGCAACCAAGCCTATGACTCGTGCAAACCTCGATGATTTTGTTGCCTGTTATTGCTCCGGTCATATGCAGGATAGAGTGCCTACCTATTCCGCAGAAGAGCCCAACGGCAGATGGAGAAAGTTCACCAAAGATGAAGTATATTCCCGTGACCTCCTTAAACTTGATTTTAAATGGATGGATCTCGGCGAGAAGGATGACCGTACGATTACCGAGCTTCTGACCGATATGCAGACTAAGGCAACCGCTATTACGGATGCTGTTGCCAAGCTTCAGGAGCTTCTTGGAGGTATTGAACTGTGATTGATACCGTAGCATTGAGAGAAAAAGTTCTCGACCTTGCTATTCGCGGTAAGCTTGTGCCGCAGGATTCGAATGACGAGCCTGCATCAGTATTGTTGGAGCGAATCCGCGTACAAAAGCAGCAAATGGTCAAGGACGGAAAGCTAAAAGCAAAAGACATTAAGGATGATTCTATCATCTTCGTTGGTGAGGATAATTTACATTATGAGAAGTTCGCCGACGGAACAGTAAAATGCATCGA
>JAFQCX010000036.1 GCA_017416245.1 Oscillospiraceae bacterium
CATTTCAATTGTTTGTATCAGCTTGCCATTGTTGTAGACCTTTGCTATCTTGTACTCGCCGGTGGCGTTCATCCAGGATACGCGGTATACCGCATCCTCCTTGGTAGCTGCGGAGATATCGTTGATCCGCATACCGGTGTCTGCTTCATAGAGCCGCAGCTCTGTGGTCACGCCGGTTGCGCGCAGGCGGTAGTTATCGATATAAGCTTTATCCACATTAGTAGCGGAGAAGGCTATGTTCTTTACAGGAATGGTCACCTGCCCCATAGCTACATTCTTCTTCTCGGCAACCAGGGAGCCGTCCGCGTTCTTTACGGTATAGGTGCTGGTAAACGCATTTTCGTTACGGAAGTCCACTTCTCTGCTGATGATGTAGGTCTTCCCTGCTGTTACGCTTGCCAGTTCGGTGGTTCCGTTATAGTAGACCTTGCCGCCGGAGATCTTGATGCCGCTGTCGTTTTCACCGCAGGAGAGGACCTGCAGCTCGCCGCTACCCGGTACTGTCACCGTCACTTCCCAGATCTGCTGCTTGGCATAGCTGTCGCCTGCGGTGACATTCAGAGGGATCTTTGTATTCTCAAGCACTACATCGCCGGTCATTTCCAAGGCCTTGCTGCCGTTATGGCTCTGCACAGTAAGACCCGTTGCGCCGATGATCCAGCCGTCGGAATGACGGGCAGTAGACTTTGTAAAGGCAGCGCCTGCATTGTAGGTCTCAAAGTTCTCCTCGTAGGCGGGGTATTTCTCATAACGGTCTGTGTCGTTAACAAAAACAGGCGTTACATCTGCGGGGGTTTCGATCCAGTAGCCGCAGGTGCCTGTGGCAAAGATCTTTTTATCCTCAATGATCCTACCCCGGGGGAAGATCACCGTTTCACCGTCAATGGTGAAGGTAGGCGCTTCGTCCTTCACTTTAAAGCTCGCGAGGGTCGTGCCTTCACAGGTGTTGGGTGTAATACGCCACACGTTTCTGCCCGCTGCGTACATGCCGGACAGAACGAAGTTGCTGTTCCAGGTTTTGGGAATGAAAATGGGCTTTCTGTCTGTATAGCCCACCACACGGGTCAGTTCTTTCAGGATCTCAGAGATGTTCCGTATGACATCGGTATAATCATACGGATCGTCATTTTCATCGGTGTCACGAGGGCCGATCACGTAGCCGATGAAGGGCTTGGGATCCAGTAGGCCGATGTGGAACAGGGTTTCTGCATAATAGGGTGTGTAGGCTATGCCGTTTGCAGGACGTGTCGTAGCCGCCTGGTAGTTGAAGCCGGCAAGCCACGCGCTGACCTGCTTATTATCTGAGGAGGCATACATCTCCTTAAAGATATTGGTTTCCATCAAAAATGCATTGAAGGGATTGTCCTCATACACAGCCTCATTGTAGGTTATGGGGGTTACGTATTTGGTACTGGTATTCCGCATACCGCTGTAGGGTCTTCTTAAGTACATGTTTTCGTTTGCGGTGTTACCTGCATACATTGTGTTACCGGCTGGATTGAGCTGACCGCCATCCTGGCTGGTGCCCTCCTCCCACTGGTTGCCGCCGGGGAAGCGGTAGTTACTTGTGTATGCCTCGGGATAGAGCTCCGTAAAGGGAGAGCAGGCCTCGTTGATATAGCGGCAGTAGCGGTTACGCATAACCGCATTCCAAATGGAGTATTCAGCGCCGCCGGTTATAGAATAGATCTCAGATTTATCCCCTCCCACCTGCTCGTAGAACTTGAAACCTCTTTCTACCAGGTAGGGGCGCACATCAGTTGCATAACGGGGGTCATTGACAATATCATTAAAGATATTCTTTTTCAGCTGGACGGTGACCGGTGTTCCCTCTTCCTCATCTATAATGGTTGTCTTTTCCTTGTATGCCTTATTGATGTAATAAGCGCCGATGGGAGAATACTCCGTGTCAAAGATCAGGCCGTCGATCTTACCGCCGATTCTCTTATACTCGGTGAAGAACTCCTTCATCCAGGCCTTAAACATAGCCACGGTCTTGTCCATATAGATCATATGCTCCACCTGCGCCTCAACAGCCAGGGGGAAGTTTATGTAGCGCGTACCCTCAGGCCGGCTGTTAAACTCTTCCTTCAGCTTTTGGGCCATTGTGGGAATGTCCGTGGTATCGTACAGGGTGAGGGTGATTTTTGTGTCACCTTCTTTAATATCCGTCAGCTGAGGTTTCGGCATGACTTCCACATTATCCGGGAATTCCTTATAGGAGGGTCCCTGCCAGTTTACAAAATAGAACGGGGATTTTTCATACTTGGCTGCGCTGCCAGGCACAACAGCGCCTAAGGAAATCAGGATCGCCAGGCATAATAAAACGGCTAACAGTCTTTTCATCTTTTATCTCCTATCTGAATACTATCGATAAACCCTATGTTTATACTGGTTTATTTATACTATATTTCGGCAGTTGTGTCAACAAATTCTTGTGCAAAACTAATATGAGGTGTGCCGTCTGGCACACCTCATAAGTTATTTATTTAGGCGCTTTGATTCTGCTGAGCTTCTTGTTCAGTTTCAGCAGGTCTTCCTTGGTGAATTTGGCATCCATCATACCGCCTGCCATAGTCAGCAGACGCAGCACGGTGAAGCCGCCCATCATGCTCATCAGCTCGGGGGTCATATCAAAGCCCATGGGCTTTGCCTTTTCGCCCTTCTTGCCGCCACCAAGCATTTTGCCCATCAATTTAGCAAACAAGAGCTTACCGCGGAGAGTGGAGATCACATCGCTCATTTTGGAGTTCAGAGAGAGTCTGCCGGGCTTTTCCTCAATGTCAAACCAGTTGAGGATCGCGCCAACCTCTACCAAACGGTAGTCCTCGTTGAAGGTATCTACCTTGCGGATCATACCCTCGTCACGCAGCTCCCCTGCTACAGCTTCCAGCTTGGTCTCGCCGGCATTGGGTACTTCAAAGTAGAAGAAGTGGTCGGGCGCTTCCTTTACACCCAGGCTCTCGCCGTTGGCGAACAGCTCAACAGCAGGCTGGTTGGAGTAAACGGTCACCTTGGTTACGTCCTCAACACGGTCAACATAGCGCTTGCCGCACAGGTGGACGAAGGGCTCGTCACTGAGCCATGCCTTGTAGGCATAGAAGGAATCCTTCTTGTACTTGCGGTCAAAGGTCACAAGACCCTTGTGGTTCTGGCCGTTTTCGCCGCCCTCTGCACGGGCATCGGCGCCGAAGTCGAACATATTCCACACGTGGGTTGCCCACATATACTTGCGGGTAAACAGCTGCTTGATCAGCTCCTCGTGGTAGTATGCCTGGTACTCCTCGGTGTAGTCGCCCTGGCGGGGATCGGAGTTATGCCAGTTCAGGGCTTCACAGCCGTACTCGGAGCAGCCAATGGGAATATTGGGGTGCATAGCGTGGAACTTATCGAACCAGGGTCCGTTCATAGAAGTGTCGCCGCCGTACCAGCCGAAGTAGTGGTTGTAGGAGACCACATCGGGAATCTGCAGGTAGGGATCGTCCATCTTACACATGGAAACTGCTGCGATGGTGGTGAGTCTGGTCTTATCCATTTCGTGGCACAGATCGTTGAGGATACGGTGGTTCTCCAGTAGATCAGCGTCACTGCCGCCGATGGAGATCTCATTGCTAAGACCCCAAACCACGATGGAAGGGTGGTTGTAGTTCTGAGAAATCAGTTCCTTCATCTGGCTGATGGTGTTCTCCCGGCCGGTGGGCATATGCTTGGAGATGTAGGGAATCTCTGCCCAGATCACAAGACCCTTCTCATCACACAGATCGTAGAAGTACTGATCGTGCTGATAGTGGGCAAGACGGATGGTGGTTGCACCCACCTCGCAGATCAGCTCGATGTCCTCCTTATGATCCTCGGGACTCAGGGCATTACCTTTACCCCAACGGTCCTGGTGACGGGATACGCCACGCAGAGGATACTCCTCGCCGTTAAGGATAAAGCCGTTATCGGGGTGGATCTCAAAGCTGCGGCAACCGAAGCGGGTATCCACGCTATCGATGGCGTTGCCCTCTTCCAGCAAAGCAGCCTGTGCGGTGTACAGGTAGGGATTCTTGCGGCCGTGCCACTTATTAACGTTCTCAATGGTGAAGTTCACCTTGGTGTCTGCGCTGACAGTCTGAGCAACCAGGTTGCCCTCACGATCGGTGATAGTGTAGGAAATTTCTTGACCGTCCTTCTTGTTGGTCACAAACACTTCTACTTCCACATTGGCATTATTGCCGTCCACTACAGGGGTAACCTTGATACCGGGAGCGCCGTAGTAGCTAAGATCAAAGTGGGACTGGCTCACGCAGATGATGTTTACATCACGATACAGACCGCCGTAGAAGGTGAAGTCTGCCATTTGGGGATATACGGTCTCGTTGGCTGCGTTGTCCACAGAGATCACCAGCAGGTTCTCCTCCTGCAGGTTTTCGGTCAGCTCCACACGCCAGGTGGAGTAGCCGCCGTCGTGGTGAGCAAGCTTTGCGCCGTTTAAGGTTACATCGGCAGAGGAGTTTGCGCCGCGGATCTCCAGATAGTAGCGATCAGCTCCGGGCAGCTCGGACTTGGTGAAGGACTTGGCATACTGGCAAGTACCGCGGAAATAGTCGTTGCCGCCATCCTGTCCGTCCACTGCGTTCCAGCAGTGAGGAACACTCACCTGCTCCCAGTCTGCAGGCAGCGCTGCAGGCACCTCGGCCTGCTTTGCAAACAGCCAGGAAGCGTTAAAATTGAATACATTTCTCATAAATATCTCCTTCCGGAAAATGCCGGGCAGGCATTTTCTGCCTGCCCGGACATGGTTTTACATACAATTATTCAGCAATTCTTCTTGCTTCCAACTCTTCGTTCATAACTGCAAGGGTCTTCTTGTCCAGATTATAAACCAGACCCAGACCCACAAACAGGAAGATGCCGGCAACCAGGAACAGGATGCCTACCAGCTGACGAACCTCCAGAGCAAAGGCCCAGTCAAACAGGGTAACATCAATTTCGGTGAACTTTCCGGCTGCGTCGGGCTTAGCATTATTCACATAGCCCATGCCCTGCATAATGGTCAGAGCAACGGCGGGGCCAACGCCCTGAGCCAGCTTGCGGAAGAAGGAGTGCAGAGAATACACAACGCCTTCCTCACGGGAGCCGGTCTTCCACTCGTTGTAGTCGATGGCATCGCCCATCATAGCCCAGGAAACAGTGGAGTAGATACCTATGCCCAAAGCCATAATCAGCTGCGCAACCACATACATAATCAGGTCAATTCCGGTGTTGTTCTCAGCAACAGGAATAATACCCAAAGGTGCCAGCAGCAGAACAGCAGCGCCGGCTACATAGCAGATAGAGCCAACGATGGAAAGCTCCTTCTTGCCGTACTTGGTAACCATCTTACGGGCCAAGGGAGTAAAGACCACGATAGGAATCATGGAGAACATCGTGATCAGACCGGAGATCTGAGCGTTCTTGAAGTAAATCTGGAAGGTAACAGAAACCGCGGTATTTGCGCCCTGCATACCAATGAACATACCCATAGCTGCCAGAGTTGCGCCAACTGCGGGACGGTTCTTCAGGAAGTTGCCCATAGCCTTGATAACATTGAACTTGGGCATCTCTTCACCGGTGGTAGCCTCGGTATCCACGCGGATCTCGGTGTTCTTGATCATAAACTGGAAGCACAGGAAGCCCAGACCGCCCATAACCAGAGCAGCAACGAACACCATAGGACCATTCAGGGACTGATCCTTGTTATAAACCAGGAAAGGCAGAATGACCATAGGCACCATATTGCCGATCATAGAGCCGATGGAACGCCATGCGGACAAGGATGCGCGGTCAGCAGGCTCCTTGGAAATCAGGGACAGCAAGCTGCCGTAGGGAACGTTTGCTACGGTGTAGAAAGCATCCCAAACAATGTAGCCGGCCATGAAGACGATGATCTTCGCCCACTCGGGAGCGCCCGGCACAGGAATGAAGCAAAGCGCGCCGCCAACGATCAAGCCGATAGAGCCTACCCAGATGTACTGCAGGAACTTGTTTCTCTTATACTTATGTCTGTCGGAGTCGATCATAGTACCGATCAGAGGATCGTTGATAGCATCCCACACCTGCAGGATAACGATCAACAGAGAATACCATGCGCTCAAGCCCATAACCTGGGTCCAGAACAGAGGCATAATGGTGCCCTTCAGGGCAAAGCTCATGTTACAGCCCAAATCGCCGGCTGCATAGGCAACGGAGTCGCGAATGCCAAAGGGACGAAGTTGTTTTGTCGCTTTCACAAAGAAAACCTCCTCAACATTTTTAACAAAGAAATCTGTCACAACGATTTCTTTTTTTACATTTTACCATACATAACCTCTTGCGAAAACAACAATTCTCTGTTATTATAACACATATCTCACACAAGTATGGAGGTGTCCTTTTGGAGAAAACGATCCTCTTTCTGCAACAGCTGCTGGAATGCGCTTCCGGCGTATCTTTAGCCTGCGTTCCCAATGCAGCATCCACCGTAGCAGCATTTCTGAAGGGCAGCACGAAGCATATTTTTGACCGGCTGACACCACAATATTTTATGCCCGCCATTGCCGAGGATGTCCTCTGTGAGCATCGCATACTGGAGCGTATCACCTATTTGGCATATGAAAACCGGCAGGATAACACGGTCATTTTTCTCGGGCCGGTCTTGACCCAACCCTACTCCCGGGAGGATATGCTCGCTGTTATAGAACGAAACAATGTTCCCAAGCAGATGATATCCCCTATTTTGCAGTATTGCAGCCGCTTGGCTGTGGTGCCCGGCCATATACTATACCGAATGGGGGATCTAATCGTCCGCCACCTGACAGGGCAGGAAAAGCCCCTGGATATTGCGCAGGAAAAGCCCCTCCCCTCCCCGGAAGGATTACTGCTGCACCAGGCCATTCCTATGGGTGAGAACATTGTAAAAATGCGGCAGGTGGAAATGCGGTACGAGCACAGCGCCGCCCTTACCGACGCCATCAAGCAGGGTAATCTCTCCCTTGCCCTGCATATGATCGGGCAGTACTCCCCCGGTGAGCAGACGCCGGTGCGTAACAGCAATCCCCTGCGAAATGCCCAAAACTACTGCATCGTGCTGAACACCCAGCTCCGTCACGCCCTGGAGGAATCCGGCATTCACCCCTATCAGATCGATACCCTTTCCAATGAAATCGGTTTGGAAATCGAGCAAATAAAAAACATCTCCCAAATGCCTGCATTCTTCAACAGTGTGATTCGCAGGTACTGTCGGCTGGTGCAGGAACACGCCTATCCCAATTTAAAGCCCCTTGTGAACCTGGCGGTCACCTACATCAAGGAGCATTTGGCGGACAATCTGACGGTAAAGGACACTGCCAGGGCGCTGACGGTGAACGCCAACTATCTGTCTACCCTGTTTCACAAGGAGATGGGTATGACCTTTATCGATTTTGTAAACAAGGAACGGACCAATCAAGCGGCTGCCCTGTTAAAGCACACCAATCTGCAGATTCAGCAGATCGCCACTACCGTAGGGTACAACAACACCAGTTATTTTGCCAGGCAATTTGTACGGTTTCAGGGAAACTCCCCCAGCCAATACAGACGAAGCTAAAAAATGGAGGCATATGCCTCCATTTTTTTAATACAGTTTCAGAATTTCCACCACTTTACGGGCAGTCTTATACAACGGTCCTTCCAGGGCTTTCTGAACGTTTTTCAGCTCCTGACGGATTTGGATACCCTGAGGGCAGTGGGTTTCGCATTTGCCGCAGCCGATGCAGTTATAGGCAGCGGTGGAATCCTGCCGGGCAGCGCTGCACATAAAATGCTCCTTAAGACCGGCAAATTTCCCTTCGGATGCCAGGCGGTTATAGGCTGCAAAGGCGCCGGGGATATCCACGCCCTTGGGACAGGGCATACAGTAGCCGCAGCCGGTGCAGCCCACCTTCATACCCGCATTGATGGCAGATACCACCTGCTTTAGCATCTGCTGCTCTTTTTCGCCCAGCTCGCCGATTTCCGTTTCCGAGGCGGTTTTCACGTTATCGGAAAGCATTTCCATAGAATTCATACCGGACAGAACGCAGGTGACCTCTTTCTGATCCCACAGCCATCGGAAGGCCCACTGGGCAGGGGTGCGTTTTACGGGGTAATTTTCAAAAATTTCCCGTGCCTTTTGGGGCAGGCGGTTTACCAGCTTGCCACCACGCAGCGGCTCCATAATAATCACAGGCAGACCCTTTTCGTGGGCATACTGTAAGCCTCTGCGGCCGGCCTGGGAATGTTCGTCCATATAGTTGTACTGGATCTGGCAGAAATCCCAATCATAGGCATCCACCAGCTTGCAGAACATATCGGTATTGCCGTGGTAGGAAAAGCCGATCTGGCGGATCGCGCCGGAGGCTTTCTTTTCTTCCAGAAACTCCAGAATGCCTAACTTTTTCAGCTTCTCCCAAGTCTGCACGTCAGTGAGCATATGCATTAGATAATAATCGATGTAGTCGGTTTTCAGCCTCTTTAAATGCTCCTTGAACAATCGCTCCATACCCTCACGGGATTTGATCAGGTAATGGGGCAGCTTGGTGGCAATGTAGATCTTTTCGCGGACATTGTTTTTGGCGAAGATCTCGCCGATGACAGCCTCGCTGCCGGGGTATATATAGGCAGTATCGAAGTAGTTGACACCGGCGTCTATTGCCGCCATCAATTCCCGCTCCGCCTCTGCCATATCGATTGACCCGCCGCTGCGCTGAAAGCGCATACAACCGAAGCCTAAGGTAGAAATTTCGTTGCCGTATTTGTCCTTGCGGTATTTCATAGCTTCACCTTTTTCCTTGCTTTATAATAGTTGCGGAAGGCAAATATCTCTGCTACCAAGCATACGGGGATCGCTGCAAAAATATCCACCACGGAATGCTGCTTGGTAAAGGCTACCGACAGGCAGACCATAACCACAAATACCGTTACGATGAGCTTTACGTACCACGCGGCAGACTTCTCTTTCAGCCACGCAGAGGCAATGCCCACGGAATATGCCACGTGCAAGGAGGGACATACGCCTGTATTGGTATCGAACTGATAGATGATGCCCATGATCCAGGTGAGGAAATTCTCTCTGGGGAATTCCTCCGGGCGCAGGTCCTGACGGGTGGGAAATGCAATATAGCAAATCATCGCCAGCGCCTGAGTCACCATAATATAAGTTTGCAGGCCCTTGAAACTCTCTACGCTATACAAAAGGAAGTAGCCTAACGACAGAACGATCAAAACATACCAGCCCACATAAAAGATCACGAAAAATTCGTTAAAGGGAATCATATCATCCAGCGTGCACCACACAGGGTAGCAATCTTCCACGGGGATCAGATTTTCTGTCAGAAAATACAGGCAGAAATATACCACCCAGCCCAAAAGCAAAAGCAAATGGCGGTACTGGGGCGAGGTAATGTTGGAAAGCCGCAGCTTGCGGTAATCAACCACAGGTTTTCTCATTGCGCTTTCTCCTTCTCTACATTATAAGGGTACTCCTTCTTGGGAAGGTTGGGATATGGCACTACCCTGTGCCGGGGTAAATTCACTGCCAGCTCCGTAACTGCATCCATTAGGTATGCAGAAATACGGCATCTCTCTTCTTCTATGGGCGCTTCGGGATCAAAAACAACAGGCTTGCCGATATACATCTTTTTCAGTGCCGGAGCGATGTACATTGGCACAAAGGAAATTGCCTTTCCCGTGCGCTTATAATAAAGCTTTGCCACATCGATAAAATGGTCCTGAAACTGATAGACAATGTGGTTGTGAGGCTCATAGCACTCAGGAAATATGATCACATTCTCCCCTGCTCCCAGCGCAGACACTGTTTGCTTGAAGGTTGTAAGCAATCGGCCATCCCGGAACACAGGTATAGTATTGGCGTTATTAAAAATACAGACAGAAACGGGGGCAATTATGTAGGACAGAAGCTTATAAAACCAACGGGTCGCCTTGGGCTTTTTGCTCCAAAAATCCTGATAGGCATAGCCGGGGACTTCCTTCAAGTACATCATCTGGTGATTGCACCAGATTTTCCGTTTGCCGGGGAAATGGATTTCTCCGCAGATAGGGCCGTTCATTTGGCTATGGTTTCCTACAACAACGCAGGCTTCCTTCGGCAGGTTTGATATTCCCTCAACAGTCGTTTTCGGGTAAAACAGCCATATAAAAAACCGGAGAATCCGGTAGCACACATAGGAAAAAGTTTTTCTCTTTTTCATTTGGACCTTCCTTACTGTTAATTGCTAAAGAGCATTATATCACAAAAATTGCTTCTGTCCATTAAATATTTATAAACATTATTAAAAACTTGGTATCCGGTCGGGTCTTGCTTTTCCCTACTCGCCGTGATACACTAACTACACATACGAAACAAAAACCCATTCCCTCCAATCGCGAGCGCAGTCTCGCAAACAAACGGTCTACGAGATGATTCTTCACCACATATAAGGAGAAAAAAATGGCTGAGAAAACAACCTTTATTGCCACCGGCGATGCTTTTATGACCCGTCGGCTGCCCGAAGGCGGCTATCCCGGTTTTGCCGAGATCCGGGAGATCATCGGCAGGCACGATGTGAAATTCAACAATCTGGAGATCACTATCCACAATCAGGAAGGTTACCCTGCGGTGGTATCCGGCGGAACCTGGGCTATGGCTGAGCCGGAGATTCTGGACGATCTGCAGAAATACGGCTTTAACCTGTATAACACTGCCAACAATCACTCCGGCGACTACAGCTGCGGCGGCGTTTTGGCAACCATAAAATATCTCCGTAAGCGGGGTATGATCTTCGCCGGCACAGGCGCAACCCTCCGTGAGGCCGCTGCACCAGCCTACTTAGAGACCCCGAACGCCCGTGTGGCGCTGATCGCCGCCAGCGTTTGCGACAACACCTATGCCGGCATTGCAGGTGATCAGAGTGTGGATGTGATCGGCCGTCCCGGTCTGAATCCGCTACGTATCAAGACTACTTACCACGTGGAGCAAAAGTACTTTGACGTGCTGAAGGAAGTGGTGGAAAAGACGGATATGAATGCCGCCAAGAACTATTCCATCTCCAACGGCTACGCCAATCCTCTGCCCGAGGATGAGCTAACAATGGAGTCCTTAGGTTTCAAGTTGGATACCGAAACTGCGCAACACACTGCCCCTAACAAAAAGGATCTGGACCGGATGATCGCCAACATCCAGGAGGCAAGACGGCAGGCAGATTATGTGCTGGTCAGCATCCACTCTCACAAATTTGCCGGCACGGATACGGTGAATCCTGCGGAGTTTATGAAAACCTACTGCAAGGCCTGCATCGATGCCGGCGCTGACGCTATCTTAGGCCACGGACCTCACGAGCTGCAGGGTATTGAAATTTACAAGGGCAAGCCTATTTTCTACTCCTTGGGTAATTTCATTTTCCAGACGGAAACTGTGAGCCTGCAGCCTGCCGATGCCTATCAGAACAAGGGAATGCCCCACGACACCTTTGTGGGCGAATATATGGCAAACCGCAGCAAAAACGGCACCAAGGGCTACTGTGTGTTGGAGAACATCTGGCGCAGTGTGATGGCCGGCTTTACCGCCGAGGACGGAAAGATCACCCAGATCCAGCTCTATCCCGTCACCCTGTGTCAGGGTGCGCCCAGAAGCAAAATGGGTATTCCCCACCTTGCCGAAAACAACAAGGTTTTGCATTATTTGGCTGAGCTCTCCAAGCCCTTCGGCACAAAAATAAATGTCGGCGAAACCATGGCTACCATTGATCTTTAAAAAAGCAAACAGGGCGTGTTGCATTGCAACACGCCCTGTTTTTAGTTCTTACCGGGAATGCCGGGTTTTGTCATATTGTGGGCATTGAGAATGTTTTCCATTTCCTCAATGGTAAGCACGCCTCTTTCAAGCAGTAGCTTACGAACAGGAATGCCTGTTTTCAGCGCTTCCTTTGCCAAAGTCGCAGCCTGCGCGTAACCAATATAAGGACATACTGCGGTAATGGTGCCAACACTGGCATTGAGCAGATCCAGACAACGCTGTTCGTTGGCAGTAATACCCTCTACGCAATTTACAGTCAGCGTATTTACTGCGCCGGTCAACGCAGTAATCGACTGAAACAGCGCATCAAACACCACAGGTTCAAAGGCATTTAGTTCAAATTGCCCTGCCTCCACTGCCATAGAAATTGTTACATCATTTCCTGCAACACGGAATGCTACCTGATTGACCACCTCGGGAATCACAGGATTCACCTTGCCCGGCATAATAGAAGATCCGTTTTGACGGGCAGGCAGGTTGATTTCTCCAAAGCCGGTTCTTGGGCCGGAGGACATCAGCCGCAGGTCGTTGCAAATTTTAGACAGTGCCAGCGCACATTCTTTTAGCGCGCCGGATACGGCTGCAAAACAGTCAATATGCTGAGTACGGTCGATCATATCCTCCGGCTGATAATAGGGTGTGCCTGTCAGTTCGGATAATATTTTTGTTACATTATGATAGTAAGTAAGGTCTGCATTGATGCCGGTGCCGATAGCCGTGCCGCCCATATTCACGGCATACATTTCCTTCTGCGCCAGTTCAATTCGTTTTATGCTTCGGCGCACTGCCGAGGCATAGGCGTTGAATTCCTGTCCCAGACGGACAGGAACTGCATCCTGCAGCTGGGTGCGTCCCATTTTTATGATGGCATCAAATTCTACGGCTTTTTTTGCAAATGCTGCCTCCAGCTGTGCCAAGTTTTTCAGCAAAGGCTGCAGCAACGCCACAACTGTCATTTTGCCTGCGGTAGGTACAATATCGTTGGTGGACTGGCCTTGATTCACATGATCGTTGGGATGGACAAGGGTATAATCCCCCAGCCGGCCTCCCAGCTTTTCAATGGCAACATTGGCAACCACCTCGTTGATGTTCATATTCATAGAAGTGCCTGCGCCGCCCTGAATGGGATCTACAACAAACTGATCCCGGTACTTGCCGTTGCAGATATCCTCGCAGGCAGAAACAACGGCATCCGCCACCCTTTCCTCCAGCACGCCTGCCTGTTTATTAGCAAGGGCGCAAGCTTTTTTCAGCAGCGCTAAGCTATGGATCATAGTCGGCACCATCCGGTTGCCGGTAATAGGGAAATTCTCCAGTGCCCGCAGGGACTGCACCCCGTAGTAGGCCTGTGCTGGGATCTGTCTGGAGCCGATGGAATCCTGCTCAGTTCGCATATCTTTGTTGGATGTCATAAAATCACCCTCTCTTTTGTTTTCTTTAAGTATAGCACCGACCGAGATTTCATTCCAATACACAAACATTATGCGTAATTATAACTTTTTTGTTATAATTACGCGAATTATATATTGACATCATCTTTTACGAGTGCTAAAATTTTTACAACACACAGAAAAGAGGCTACATTATGGATGATTTGTTTCACCGCAAGGATCTGATCTACACCATTGCCAAGGAACAGAGCTTTTCCAAGGCTGCGCAGAAGCTGTTTGTTGCCCAGCCGTCCTTGAGCCTGTTGGTAAAAACTTTGGAAGATGAATTGGGCACTCCCCTGTTTGACCGCAGCAGCAAGCCGATCCGCCTCACCGAGGCCGGCAGGGAATACATACGCGCCGCCGAACAGATCAAGGAGATCGAGCGAGCCTACGAAGAGTACATCCTGGCGCTGAACAATCTGGAGGCCGGCTCTCTGCGCATTGGCAGTAACCAGTTATTGTCGTCCGTTGTGCTGCCTGCGTATATCTCTGCATTTATACAGGCGCACCCTAAAATCAACCTCTCCATTATGGATGCCAACTCCACCACGCTGGAAAACGAGATCAGTAACGGCACCCTTGACGTGGTGATCGATAACAGTATGCTGCCGGCAGATCTGTTTGAGCAGCGGCTTCTTGCTACGGAGCACCTTTTATTAGCCGTGCCTGCCGGTTTTTCCGTCAATGAAGCCTGCCGTGGCTACGGCTTCTCCATTGATGACATCTTGCAAAACAAGCACATTGAAAACACAAAGCCTGTGCCGTTTAAGCGCTTTGCCCAAGTTCCGTTTATTCTGATGAACCGGAACAACGACACCCGCAAGCTCAGCAATTCTATTTTCCAAGAGGCAGGCTTTACCCCCAACGTGCTATTCGAGCAGGACAGGCTCACCACGCTGTACTCCTATGTGGAGCAGGGCGTTGCCGCCTCTCTTGTATCTGACACCTTGGTGCGAAACATCCGGGGCGTCCGGCAGGAAAATATCGTTTTTTACACCTTGCCTGTTTCCCACAGTCACCGTAATATTTACGCCTATTACAAGAAGAATAAATTCTGCACCAAGGCTATGACCGCATTTATTGACGGTCTGCATACGCTCCCCTGGTAAAGAATAAAAAATGAGGCTTTTACCCAAAAGGTAAAAGCCTCTTTGGGCAACGCTCCGCAAGGAAGTAATGCCCGAAAAGTCCGTTTATTCCCGCCATTCGGCGTTAAAAATGCTCGAAATACACAAAGTATTTCTGCGCTTTTTGCCTTGACTGGCAGAAATCTCCGCCCTTTTCGGGTGCTATGCAGTTTTGAAGTGGTAACTTTTTTGATTAACAAATAACAAAATCTCCGGAATGCTGACGCATTTCGGAGATTTTTTATGCAGTTAAGCGAAAAAGGGATCGTTCAAAACCAATACTTCCTTACGGAGTGTTGCCCTTATTTATTCTTCTTCTGCTACCATAACAGGCACTTTTCGTACCAGCGCAGTTTCTACCTGATAGTTGTGCATCTTGGAAACGGAGATCTTCAAGCCCTCCAGTTCCACCTGGGCATCCACCTCGGGGGAAGTGCCTAAGTGGTGGAAAATCAAGCCGTTCAGGGTGTCGTACTCCTCTGATTCCAGGGACATCTCCAAAACCTCTGACAGCTCCTCCAGCAAGACACTGCCTTCTACCTGCCAAAGATCCTCCTCCAGCTGAACGATCTGTTCAACCAGCGCTTCCTCTGTCTCGTCATCCTCCAGGTCGCCCACCAATTCCTCGATCAGGTCCTTGATGGTAACGATACCGCTCATTCCGCCGTACTCGTCCAAAACCACAGCAATTTGCTGGTGCTCCTTCTTCATATTGCGGAACAGCACGTCTGCCTTCAGGGATTCGGGAACCACGTAAGCCTCCGTCACAGCCTGCTCCATAACCGCTTCCTTGGTTTTTTCCTGCATACGGAAGTAGATCTTGGCATTCAGCACACCTACGATATGGTCGGGCGTTTCATCACATATGGGATAATATGTAAAATGCGATTCTACAATGGTCTTATCCCATTCCTCCAAACTGTCCTCCAGATACAGGAAGGTCACGTCGGTTCTGTGGGTGATGATCTCCTCAACAGACAGGTTGTCAAACTCAAAAACATTCTGAATGAACTCACGTTCTTCATTGTCGATGGTGCCCTTTTCGTTGCCCGCATCCACCATCATCAGAATTTCTTCCTCACCGGCTTCCTCTTCCTGAGCATTGGGGTCAATGCCCATCAGCCGCAGAACACCGTTGGTGGAAACTGTGAGCAACCAGACCAGCGGCGCGCACAGCTTGGAAATGCCGCTGATGAGGCCGGACATACCCAGCGCCAGCTTCTCTGCCTTTCGCATTGCCACCTGCTTGGGAACCAATTCACCAAACACCAAGGTGAAGTAGGACAGCAAAATGGTAATGATCACCACAGAGATCGAGTGCATCGTTTCCAGCGGCAGGGGGATCCCCAAGCCTAACACCAGCCAGTTAGACAACATACCGGCAAAATTCTCTGCCGCAAATGCAGAACCCATGAAGCCGGACAGGGTAATTGCAACCTGTATGGTTGCTAAAAAACGGGCAGGCTGGCTGGTAAGACGGGCAAGACGCACCGCGCGCTTATCCCCCTCTTGGGCCAGCTTGGCAAGCTTATTGTCATTCATTGAAATCACGGCAATCTCCGCGCAGGCAAAGATCGCATTCAGGGCTATCAGCAATATTTGCAAGCCCAGCATTAAAAATATAGAATCCATCTTAAAAAATCCCTTCAAAATATATCAAAATTTCCTCAAAAAACGCGCAAAAAGGCAAAGCCTATCTCCTACATCCGCAGATGAGGACTACGCTTCGCCCACTCAAATTTATGATATAAGGGAGGATTATCGGGATTACTGTCGCCGTCGTCCATAGCTTTAAAGTTTTTCTCCTTTCAAGAATTATCACTGCAGATTATAGCATACTTTTTAAAAAATGCAAGTATTATTCGCTTTCTTTTTGCAAATCTTTTTTCTCTTGCTTTTTCTCTTTCCTTCTCACGATTGCCGCCTTGGCCTTATTACGCATATCGTACAAAACGGCCAAAGTCTTCTGATCTTTGGGAAACAGCCAACGCAGCAGCGCCAGCGCAATGGCCAGGGTCGCCAGCTTTTCCGGCGAGAACGGAAACCACAAAAATGCCAGATAGGTGCCCGAAACCGCGATCATCCAGCCGATTCCAAAGTACGTTCCCATTCCCATCATAACATAGGACCAGCCGTTGGTGATCATCCATGCAATGGCTACGCACAGAAGGAGTCTAGGATTGGATATGAACAGCAGGAATTTTTTCAGTTTCTCTTTCATTCTTCTCCTACTCCTTTCTAAGTGTTTTTTCATTATAGCACATAGTTTGCCTTTTTGCACTACTTTTCTCTTGCACTTCCCTTTTGGCGAAAACAAAGCGCCCCAAAAGCCTTGGCCTTTGGGACGCATTGTTTTGGATAATCGGGCTTTATACGCGTACGCACTCGAAGTCCATTGCCTGTGCAAAGACCTCGATCTCCTTGGACAGGTCGCCAAGGCCCAGCGCGCTGTGGTGGCCGGGGCCGTTGATGCACCAGTCGTTGTAGAACTCAGGGATCGGCTTGTGCATACGGATGCGGCAGTTGGGATTGCCGATGTTCAGAATGTCACCGGGGACGATCTCCGCAACGGTGTAGATCAGCTTGAAGGTCTTTTCTGTACCCACCTGGGTCAGATTCAAAATGGTGATGGGGCCCTGCTTCATATCGAAGTCAATGCCCAGACCCTCACCGATCTTGCCGTGGTGAACGGTCAGATTCTGCAGCTTGGGCTTGCCCACAGCCAGATCCACGTTGGAAGGACCGTCGTGACCCATCATAATGAAGTTCTCATCGAAGTCCTGAGAGAAGAACTCCAGGAACATTCCGCCACCACCCAGCAGGTTCAAAATTTTCATTGCCATTGCTGCCTTTACGTCACCCTCGGTAACGGTGGGAATGCCCATTGCGGTCAGGCGGGATGCTGCCAATGCGGACTGGCTGCGCAGCTCGATCATCTTTTCGGACTGACCCCACCAGTAGAAGCCCATACCGTCGATGGCATACTTCTTTACGATCTCATCAAAGGCAACGGCAATCTTTGCAGATTCCCGCATCATATCATCGGTAACGGATTCATCCACCTCGTAGTACTCCCGGAATTCCTTGTACATCTCCTGGAGCTGCTCCTCGGTAACGGCATCGTATGCCTTCTCCACTTCCTCAATTTCAGGACGGCAGACAAGCTGGCCGGTAGCGCGAAGGATTCTGTGGTCATCCACGGGCATATCCACCATATTGGTGTAGGTATTGCCGATAACGCCGAAACGGCATCTGGAATAAGCCTTTGCAGCTGCTGCGCCCATACAATGACGGCGGATCTCCTCCCAGAAATGATCCTGTCCGAAGTAGCCGGTGATGACCTGGAACTGCCGCTTCAGAGCAACCAGGGTGCAGGAGTATTCGGGAATGGGGCAAGCGCCCTCGTGGTGCAGGTACAGCTCGGTGTCTGCGTTCTTATAGTCGTAGGAAGCATCCTCGTGGGCATTGATCAGGCGGATGGGTACGTTGGTTGCCTTTACGGTGGGAGCGATCATCATACCTGTGGTGTAGCCAAAGGGGAAGATCAGCAGAATGTCAATATCAGACTGGCTCAGCAGCTCTGCTGCCTTTGCCGCGGTTTCGTATGTATCCACCAGGCCGGGGCTGATTACCTCTGCGTACTCCTCCAAATGAGCAAGCAGCTTGCCGTACATAGACATACCCATTTCCTTCAGATTGGGATACTGCTGGAAATACATATTCAGTCCTGTGGGCAGCAAGCCAATTCTGGGTTTCAGTTGTGTTTTCATCTTATTTATCCTCCATATTTAGCAGTCTCAGAGCATTATCTCTGAAAATCAATTTCTTTTCTGCATCGGTAATATCGGCCGCCAGCACAGCGCCCTGGATAAACCGATAGCCCTGCATAGGCGCATCTGTGGCATAAAGAACCTTCTGCGCGCCCACGGCAGCTACCATTTTTTCAATAATGCCATTGAAACGACCGGTGTCACACAGATCCAGATAGGCATTTTCGTAGTCTTTCGCGATCTTAATGGCAATATCCGACTGACCCTGAATGGAATGACCCATAATAAACTTCAAATCGGGATAGGTTTCCACGATCTGACGGATCTTCTCGGCGGAGTTGCACTGCTCGGCATTCATGGAAAGTCCCCAGGTATGGGATAGCACGATCAGCTTTCGCTCGTTGGCAAATGCCAGGGCATCGGCGTAGCTGGGGTCGGTAATGTTGGTGCGGTGGTAGTCCGGCAGGAACTTCAGTCCCACATAGCCGGGATTCTCGGCAAAGGCCTTTTCCATTTCCTGCACGGTTGCGCCGGTATTGGGATTGAAGGCAAAGTAGCCCTTGATGCGGTCGGGATATGTGCGCATCGCGGTGGTGATATCCCTGCGGACACTGCCTGTAACAAACAGATCCTCACAAGGCGCGGAAACGATCAGCTCCACACCGCACTCGTCCATGTACCGCACCATACTGTCAGCATCGTGCTCCGGGTAGTAGATGGGATATTCCGGACCCATATGGGTGTGAATATCGATCATTTTGTAATCCAGATTCCAGTTGATCATAGCTTTACCTCCCCAAGGAGCCGCTCCATATTCCGGTGGGCGATATTTTCCCGTTCCTCATCGCTGATTTTTGCTTTCAGCAGGCAGTTTAAGCTGCAGCCGGGGCTGTTGGAGGGGAAATTGGAGCCGTACAGCAAACGGTGGCTGCCAAATTTCTGGCAGATCTCTTCATAGGCGTGGGTCAGGCCCGTATCTCCTGTTTCCAGGTAGACGTTGGGATACCGCTTCAGTAGCGGATAGATCAGTCTTGCACTGGGCCAAATGCCGATATTGTTGAGAATTACCGTTAAGTTGGGGAATTCCTTCAGCACGTCATAGATGTACTGATAGTCCGGCTGGGGTTCTAAGTAAAGGGGAATCTGCAGCTCCTCCATTGCCTTGAGCTGGTCTCCCATAGTGACATCGCACAGAATGTAGCGGTTCTGCAAGGGAAATGCCTTCAGCATTTTTACGCCGTTTTTCTTCATCTTATCAAAGAAGGTATCGGGCGCAAATTCTGTATCGGAGATCGCAGGCAGAATGGTCCAAACAGGTAACATTCTGTCCTCATAGCCGCGGATTGCCTCGGTGAGGACCTCGTTGCCCTTAATTGGATCATAATCGAACATCGCCCGATGCCACACCGCTGCCTGCTGGATCTCAAACTTATCCATAACGGAAATCAGCTCCGCGGGGGTCTCAGCCGTTTTCACATTTTCCATTACGATAAAGCTCTCGTGGTTGACGATCGGGTGCTTTACAAAATCACTGCCTATGCAAGCATTGGCATCAATCAGCTTCATAGAATCACCTCGATTATTCTTACAGGGCTTCCTGCAGCAGGAAACGCATAGGATTCTCCTCGATGATCAGCGCGATCTCCTCGGCAGAGAAGCCTTCTTGCTGCATCATAGGAATGATGTTCTCAAAAATGTGATCGTAGCCCCAGCCGCCGTACTTATGAAGGCTTGCCTTCAGGCAGATGTCGGTGGCAACCAGCACCTGCTTGCCAAAGCCGGCGCTTATCAGCCGCTTCAGCATACGCACACGTTCCACATCCGTAGCAAAGGGGCCGCCGGCAAAGGCGCCGTCCTGAGGCGGGAAATAGAACTCCTTGCTGAAGTTATCAAACTCAATGTAGAAGCCGGCGTTCAGCATTTCCAGCAGGTAGTCGTAATCAAAGGTAACGTCGATATGGCAAATGCAGATATTATGGGGCGCAACACCGTTTTCCACCAGCAGATTTGCAGCCTCCAGGCCTGCGCGACTCCAGGGATAGGTGTGCAGGTACACAGGCAGGCCGGTCTTTTTATGGGCAATGGCAGATGCCAGCAGCGCCTTTCTCTCAACAGGGTAGATCACCTCGCTGACACCGATCTCTCCGATGACACCGGCGCGGATATCCGTTCCGTCGATCCCGTTTTCGATCTCATTGATCATATAATCGGCCATCTGCTCTACAGTCATAGCGCACACCTCTTCACTCAGGGTGTCGTGCACATAAAAGCCTGTTCCCAGAACAATGTCCACCTTGGAATGGTCGCTGATGTAGCGAATATCGTTCACGTCCCGCTTGATGCCGTTGCAGCTCAAATCGATAAACAGCCCCACATTGTGCCGCTCCAGGAACTTCAGCTCGTTTATAGAATCTTCCTTATTGTCCAGGAGCAGATTGTCACGGACTATGTAAGGATTTCTGCGCAGAGGTCCCAAAATCTCTATGCGTACCTTGCTGTGAAACAGTTCCTTTGCTTCCGGGGTAGTAGGCTCAATGGCTTCGTGAATCAAGTCGCAAAAAAGATGCTCATGGGGGCAGATTCTTTTATACTTGCTCAGCGGCATTTCCCCACGAAATGTATTAATATGTTTCATCGTGACATCTATCCTTTCTTACTTTTGGTTATTCCATCGGCTTAAACGCCGGTTTGCCCTATGGTACGTTTGTATTATACATTATTTTTTTCTGTTTTCATACTGGTACGAAACGGTTTTTTCTGGCATTTTACGTCATTATGCTGTTAATTCCTTGAAAAATACTTCTATATATTGTATATTAAGTATACATAAAAGAGGAAGGAGGCGCTGTTTATGGACAACCGGTTTCCTGTTCCGGACGAAATTCCGGTGATTACAGAAACTCAGATTTTCAGGCCCGGGGAAAATGTCTATGTGCAGTTTCCTCCCCAGTATTCCGATTTTATAGGTGTGATCCACAAACACACCTTTATTGAGATCGTATATATCGTTTCCGGCTCTGCCACCCACATCGTGAACAACCGGGAGGTAGCCGCCTCCAAGGGCGACCTGTTTATTATCAATTACGACACGCCCCACGCGTTTTTCCCCAATGAGGACGATGAGCCGTTTTTGGCATACGATCTGATGTTCACTCCCGCCTTTTTAGACGCCTCTCTGCTGAACAGCGTGCGTCTGGAGTCCATCCACTCCTCTTTTCTGTTCTACTCCCTGTTCCCCTCTCAGCAAATGGGACCGGACGCACATATCTCCGGCTCCAGCTACAACGAATTCGGTGAGCTGTTCGGCAAGATCCATTTGGAGTTTATCAACCGTGAGAATGGCTATGTGGATATTCTGCGGGCATACGTTGTGGAGCTGATCATCAAGATCTTCCGCAAAATGAATACAGATGTACCGTCCGACCAGGCATCCCGCCAATCACAGATCGTAGAACAGGCGCTTACCTATTTGAAGAGCAATTATCAAAAGCATCTGTCACTGGATGACTTTGCCGCCCAGGTATTCTTAAGTAAGGACTATTTCTCCCGCCTGTTCCGGGAAACCACCGGCGTGCCCATCAGTACCTATTTGAAGAAGGTGCGTATTGAAGAAGCCTGCAAGCTTTTGGTGAACACCGATTACACCGTAGACCATATCGCAGAGCTTTGCGGTTTTAGTGACACCAAGAATTTTTATCTGAATTTCAAAAAGCACACGGGATTAACGCCCAAGCAGTACAAGCAATCCAGTTTGTCCGGCACAAGGATATCCGGCGCATCAAAAATATCTACGAAAGAAGGATCCCATAAATGAAGTGGTATAACCCCCAGACAGAACCCTTTTTGATCTCCGGCTTTCCTTTCTATGAAACCGACCGCACCTATCGGCGGATGCCTCTGCATCCGGCCCACCCCATTCCCGAGGCGGTAGACGGTTTGGCAAACGAAACTGCCGGTGGTCAGATCCGCTTTCACGGCAAGCTGAAGACCCTTTCCATTCAGGTCAGCCTTGCCTCCAAGCCTCTGCACTTCTGTAAGATCCCCGGCGCCCATCTGTCATTGACAGCCAAGAGTGCTTTTGACCTGTATGTTGCCCGTGACGGTGGCGAATACATCTTCTCCGGTCTGCCTACCCGGTTTACCACGGAGGATAGGTTTTATGAGAAGGTTCTCATTGATCTGCCGGAGGCAGAGGAGTTTGACATTCTGCTGAATTTCCCCCTGTACAATGCAGTGGATAAAATTCTGATCGGCGTAGATGACGAGGCTGAAATTTCCGAAAGCCACAAGAAATTTGTGGACGACAAGAAAATCGTGATTTACGGCGGTTCCATTCAGCAAGGCGCCTGCGCCAGCCGTCCCGGTATGAGTGACGCCAACATGCTCTCCCGCTGGCTTAACCGGGAGGTTTACAATCTGGGCTTTAACAGCAGTGGCAAGGCCGAACCGGAAATAGCCCACGTCATTTCCCAAATCGAAAATGTTGCCGCGCTGATCATCAGCACAGAGGGCAACTGCCCTGATTGTGAATGGCTGGACGAAAAGCTGCGTCAGTTCTTAAAAATCTACCGTGAAAAGCATCCCGAAACTCCGATTATTCTGATGCCCTTTGTTGTCGGTGGTACAGATATGCTCAACCCCGTAAAGCTGAAAGATCGTATGGCAAGACGGGCTGTTCAGCAAAAGGTCGTTGAGGATCTCCGGGCAGCCGGTGATGAAAACATCCACCTGTTGCTGCGGGATGAATATCTGGAAGCAGAATTTGACGGGCATCCCATTTTGCACGAGGCAACCGTGGACGGATTGCACTACACCGATCTGGGTTACTTTTGGTCAACACAAGTGCTTTATCAATTCTTGAAAAAACTTTTATAATAAAGGAGAATGCATATGTATTACGCAAAAGACATCGAAGGACAGGAATACCTGCAAAGAGTGAACGCGCTCCGCGCAAAAATGGCTGAGCAGAATGTGGATCTGGTGGTTGGTTACTCCAACCTGCTGGAGATCGCCATCGTGCGGTACTACTGCGGCTTCGCTCCCACCAACGAGAACTCTGCCATCGTGATCCCCGCTGAGGGCGAGGTAGTGGTCTGCTCCGGTCAGGCATCCTACGATGACTGCCAGCTGAAGAACAAGCTGCCTAATAGCCGTATCGCCATTCTGCCTGAGATCGGCGAGGTATCCGGCTTTGAGTATGACACCGAAGGTCAGCTGGAGTTTGAGGAGCTGTTCCGTCAGATCAAGGCTGAGCACCCCGGCGTGAAGAGAGTTGGCTTTATCGGCCGCCTGATCTTCCCCGCCATCATTATGGATAAGCTGAGAAAGGTCTTTGCCGGCTGCGAGATCGTGGATATGGACGATATCCACTACGAGCAGAGAATTCGCAAGAGCCCTGCAGAAATTGAACTGCTGAAGACCAACTGGGAAATCGTTTCCGAGATGTTCAACAACGTGATTCCTCAGATCAAGCCCGGTATGACCGAGCGTCACATTGAGGGTCTGTTTATGGGTGAAATGATGCGTCTGGGCGCAGAGAGCTACGTGCAGTCCTTCTCCCCCATGATCGCTTCCGGTCAGCAGAACTCCTTCGTCAGTATGCGCAGAAATGAGATGCGTCCCGTTCAGGAGAGCGAGATGATCAGCATCGGCGCCGGTGTCTGCTACGGCGGCTACAACGGCATCATCTGCACTCCCCTGGTACTGGGTGATATCCCCCAGAAGATGAAGGACGCCGTTATGTGCGCCTATGATGCCCTGAACTTCGCATCTGCAAAAATGCTCCCCGGCACTCCCTGTGACGTGGTGCTGAATGCGTACACCGACTACCTGACCAAGTACGGCTACATCGACTACTGCCCCTACGGCAGCCTGCACAGCACCGGTATGCTGGAGTGCGAAGCTCCCGTCTTCTCTGTTAACAACAAGCGTGTGATTGAAGAGAATATGGCGATCTGCATCGACGCTTACTTCAAGGGTATGGAATGGGGCTCCTTCCGTGTTGAGGACTGCTATCTGATCGGCGCAAACGGCGCTCAGAGAATGACCACCTACAACGACAAGGCTCTGCCTATTCTTTTCAAATAAGGAGGATATGACAAATGGCAATCGGTAATAAGAATTGGGTTTTCTGCGACGGCTATCTGCCTCCCCACGGCGACAATCCCGACTTTGAGGGCCACGAGGCTCTGATGCTGACCAACCTGAACAAGAAGAAGGCAACCATCGAGCTGACTCTGGTTTTTGAGGACAAGGATCCTGTTGAGGGTATCTTCGTTGAGCTGGACGGCATGCGCACCACCTGCGTACGTATGGACCACCCTCTGGGCAAGGACGGCTTTATGCTGGGCGAGGCTGAGCAGTACACCGTTTGGGTCAAGAGTGATGTGCCTATCTGCGCCTGCTTCGGCAGACTGGATGTCCGTCAGACCAATATGGCTTACTACAGCGTAGAGGGCTACGCATTCTAAGAGTTGCTTATAACGCCAAAGACCGCTATCCAAAGATAGCGGTCTTTGTGTTTTTATTGCATGAATTTTTTAAACTCAGAAAGCAGAAATGCAAAATCTGCCTTTTCGTAATAGTAATGGGTTGAATTTTTCAGTTCAATTACATCCATACAGGAATTTTTATTTAAGTAGCTGATCGACTTTTTTGAGACCATTTCATCGCAAACAGATTGATAGGCGACGCACTTAGTTTTCAAGGCCGGCAGAATTTTTCGTGTCTTGCGAATTTTAGAAAACAGCTCCAAATATCTGGGCAGCCATCCGAAGTATTTGACTGGATTTTTATCGGGGTGGATGCCATAACACGCTTTGGCGGCAAGGGCAATGGTGTCATCCGGCCTTATGCGGTCAAAGTACACCTTCATTGCATTGGAAAGCATTCTTGGCTTTATAAACAACTTTATGGGCACTGCCATTAAAAACAAGCCGGAAATCCTATCGTTATTCACCGCTTGCTCGATTGCAAACAACGTGCCCATTGAGTGCGCCACTATAAAAAGTTCATTATGCTGCGCAAGCAATTCTGCAACCGCCGCTTCCACCTGTGCTTCCCACTTTTTCATAGTTGTTTTCCCAAAATCCGCGGCGGTTTTTCCGTGCCCGTCAAGGAGCATATTGTAAACAGAAACATCCCCAGGAACTAACTTTATGAATTCTGCAAAATGATTTGGCGTGCCTACGATCCCGTGTATGTACAGAATCGCCCTTTCCGCACCTTCCACTATGCGCTTTTCCGGTTTGTGTGTCACAATTCTCACCGCCTTTTTTCCATTTTAGCATAAAGCAAGGAAAAGCACAAGGCCTGGCAGAGATAGCAGAGCAACTATACACCGAACAGTTGCATTTAGACGGGTTCGAATTTCACTGCCAACGCTAAGTAACAAAATGACTATAAGGGATGGTGGATTCGATTTGCTTTTTCCTCTGGGATGGTGGATTCGATTTGCATTTTCGCCAAGGGCGAAAATTATGGTAGCCACCAGTTTGCGAACTGGTGGCTGCAAGTGTCCACCGGACACTTGCACTGCTATGGGTTCGAATCCACCACCTATCCCCCACCAAACAAAAAACCAGACCTCTCGGTCTGGTTTGTTTGGTGGGGGATGGTGGATTCGAACCACCGAAGCTATAAGCAGCAGATTTACAGTCTGTCCCCTTTGGCCACTCGGGAAATCCCCCATATTGAATTTGTTCCAGTCCATTTGAGCATTGGCTTTGCTTGGAGCCGGTAGACGGACTCGAACCCCCGACCTGCTGATTACAAATCAGCTGCTCTACCAACTGAGCTATACCGGCGGCTCAAACAGAACACGCTTATTATAGCCACCTAAGCCTGTTTTGTCAAGCCTTTTTTGCTGAAAATCCAAAAGAAATTCCCGCCTCCCATTTAAGCTGCAAATTCTTTGTAAACCTTTTGTGATTATGTTGTTTTTATTTGGAATTTGTGGTAAACTAAGCATACTATCTGACTTTGGAGGTTTTGTCTGTGAACAAGCCGTCCCGGACGCCTGTTTGGCGTTATTTGGTTGATTTTTTGCTGCTGGTCGCAGCCTTTTTTCTAATTGAATTACTGGTATGGCAGCTTCTGAAGCCTGAGGGCGCTACAGGTCTTTTATTCGGCATCGTCTGGTCGTTTATGCTCTCAGGCCTGCTGCTGTGTTTGCCCAGAAAGGCCGCCAGGATCAGCTTTGGTATCCTCTATTTTGTCTTTCTGCTGTGGGGCTTGGCGCAGGCTGGCTACTACCAGGTATTTGACAAAATGATGTGGCTCTCCACCATCGGTTATGCCGGTGAGGGCGCTGTGTTTTTGGGAGATGTGCTCTCCTACTTTCCCGTGTTATGGTGGGTGGGTCTGCTGGTGATGATCGGCATCGGCGTGGCGCTGTTGCGGTTTTTCCCGAAAGCCCCCGGTAAATTCCTCTTCCGTCTTCCCTATCTGCTTACCGGTGCTGTTTTTCTCATCAGCCTGTTCTTCCTGCCGGAAATCATATTTCAGCGGGATAAGGATGTATGGGGTACCCGTTCAGAGTTCGGCCAGTCCTCCTCCTACCGGGCAACCTACAACACCATGTATGATGCCAAGAAGGTCTACAATATCACCGGCATTTATCAGCTTACTGCCCGGGATATTTGGGTCAACGAGATCTACCCCCTCACCCCCGGTTACCGCGCTACGTTAAAGCAGCAAACCCAGGTGGTTGACGATTATTTTAACAAGCGGGGCGAAACTCAGGCAAATTCTATGACAGGACTTTTTAAGGGCAAAAACGTGGTCATGGTGCTGATGGAGTCTATGGATGACTGGTTGATTACGGAGTCCAATACGCCTACCATTTGCAAGCTGATGGACGAGGGTATCAACTTCACCAATTTCTACACCCCCGGTTTTGGCAGCGCCCGCACCTTAAATTCCGAGTTCTGTATGAACACAGGCATTTATCTGCCCACCACTGGTCATTACGTGTTCGACTATGTTACCAACAGTTTTGACCAATCCATCGCCTCCCAAATGAATCACAACGGCTACACAAGCTATGTGTTCCACTACAACGACCCTAATTTTTACTCTCGCGGTGTTTTTGAGCCGGCTATGGGCTACGAAAGCTATGTGTGCTATGAGGATTATACCGACGACAAGAATGCCCTTTACAGCGACAATCTCCTGTTTGATTTGCAGGAGATCAGCGATATTTTCTTCCGGCAAGGGCCTACCTTCAACACCATTATCACCCGTTCTGCCCACCTGAGCTATAAGTACAACGAGGTGCTCAGCCACTACGCTCTCAAGAAATATCCCCAGTATCGCGGACTGTATGAAAGCGAAGAGGAGGATTGCGCCCGGGTAAAGGCAAAGCTGGTGGACAATATGTTTGCCCGCCTGTTGCAAGAGCTGGAGGCTCGTGGACAGCTGGAAAACACGGTGATCGTGGCCATGACTGACCACTACACCTATGGCTACAAGAATATGGATGAGCTATACAGCCACTCTGGCGTGTCCCAGGAGCTTTTGCTGGAGAAGACCCCCTGCTTTGTTTGGTCTGCCGACGGTCCGCAGGTGGAGGTGACCAAAACCCTGAATACCTCTGATTTTCTGCCCACGGTGCTGAATCTGTTGGGTATCGACTCCCCTCACCGCTATCTGGGGCAGGATGCCTTCGATGAAAACTACAAGGGCTACGCCCTGTTCCCCGACGGAAGCTGGATCTGCGACGGACTTGCCTATCAAAACGGTGAGATTCTGATGAACCTGCAGAATCGTCCTCTCGCACAGGAGGAAATCGATGCTATGGCAGAGCTGTCTGCAGATTACCAAAATGTCAGCAATCTTTTGCTGACCTGCAACTATTACAAATAGCGCATTTCTCTATCAGAAAACCCCCTCGGCTTATGCCGAGGGGGTTTTGCATTACTTTTCGTTCTTGTAGATTTCCTTAAAGTATTTGTAGGTATCTACCTTCAGTTCACCGCAGGCTGCTTCATCGCAGGCTACGATGCCGTCCTTATGCAGCTGCAAAGCGCTGACCGTCCAGGCGTGATCCACGCCGCCTTCCACACAATGGCGCAAGGCGCGGGCCTTATTATGGCCGGTGATGATCAGCAACACCTGCTTGGAATCACAGACAGTGCCAACGCCAACAGACAGAGCCGTCTTCGGTACCTTATTAGGATCGTTGTCGAAGAAACGGGAATTGACGATCAGCGTGTCCTCGGTCAGGGCGCGAACGCCTGTGCGGGAGGTGAGGCTGGTGAAGGGCTCATTGAATGCAATGTGGCCGTCCACACCGCTGCCGCCCAGGAACAGGTCGATGCCGCCGTAAGAAGCGATCTTGGCTTCGTAGCGGGCGCACTCTGCCTCCAGATCCTCAGCCATACCGTTGAGAATGTTGATGTTCTCAGCAGGAATATCGATGTGGTCGAAGAAATTGTCGTGCATAAAGTACCAGTAGCTCTGGTCGTGCTCACGGGGCAGGCCTACATACTCGTCCATATTGAAGGTCACCACATTCTTGAAGGTAACCTCACCGGCCTTGTTCATCTCAATGAGGCGCTTATAAATACCCAAAGGAGAAGAGCCGGTGGGCAAGCCCAAAATAAAGGGACGATTCTCCTTGTGATTATTGATGGCATTCGCAATGTGCTGGGCTGCCCAGGCGCAAGTATCATCATAGTTGTTTTTAATAATCAGTTTCATTTACAATCACACTCCAACGTGTTAAAAGGTAGTTACCTAAAAGATATTCCGGTAACGCACATAGTATACTCCCATTTTTGCTCTTTTGCAATATTTTTTTATCAATGCAATTTCGGAAAATATAGGGAAATTTGTATGGTTATTACCGATTAAATGCTGATTTTCTCGCCAATTTGGGGGATCCACAGGGGGATCTCCCTGTTTGCCACCGTTTGTTCCACGGAATCCCATAAACCGTATGGGTCTGCCTCCCGAGGCGGTAGATGCAACAGCATTACCTTATCGGTGAGCCGTTTTGTTACTTCCCAGGCGCTTTTGGTGTTTGCATAGGCATAAGGGCCGATCAGCAGGTCAGGACGGGGCAAATCGCTCCTATCCTTCCACTGCATAGGCGCCGCATCACCCATAAACCACACGCATTGACTGCCCTTTATGATATAGCTTACGTGCTGCAGATCCGGCTCTACCCTACCCAAATGGCGGCTTGCTATGGGCGTGATCGTCACATCCCCCATTCGTACCGCGCCTTTATGCAGTAACTCCGGCCCAAGAATGGGCCGGAGATTCTGTTTGCGGTAGGTCAGAAGCAACGCATCACTACAATGGTCCTTATGATAATGGGTGAATGCCAGAACATCCGGCGGATTCTCCATTAGCTTTTCAACCATTTCGGCAGGTGTGGGAAGATAGTGCTCTACCCTGTCTGCCAAGCCATCCAGCAGAATGGACACCCCGTCCATTGTTAAAAGAACACCGGCATTGGCTGTGCGTTGTAGCTCCATATTTTCTTATACGCCTTCCTTAGCGCGGCGGATGTGCTCAGCCTCGGTGCAGCCGGTGGTGGACACGTGGCCTTCCAAAGGAATCAGCTTATCATTGATAGCGTCAATGATCCACTCAGCCTGCGGGAAGAAGTACTTGTCGAACTCGAAGGGAGGTGTGATCCAGTTCTTAGCGCCGATCACAACGGGAGGTGCATCCAGATCGTCGAAGCACAGCTCAGTGATGTTGCGGGCAACATCGTTCATAAAGCCGCCGCGAGCGCAAGCATCGGATACCAGTACCACACGGCCGGTCTTGCGGACAGACTCAATGATCTTGGTGTAATCCAGCGGTGCCAGGGAGTGCAGGTTGATAACCTCGGCCTCCATACCGTACTTCTCAGACAGAGTCTTAACTGCGTCCATAGCCCGGTACAGAACAGCGCCCAAAGTCAGAATGGTAACATCCTTACCGTCGCGGACCTTGTTCACATCACCGATGGTGATCTCGTAACGCTCCTCAGGAACGCCACCCTTGTGGAACTGCTCGCCCACGTCGTAAATTCTCTGAGATTCGAAGAAGACAACAGGGTCAGTGCCCTTCAGCGCGGTCTCCATCAGGCCCTTAGCTTCCCAGGGTGTTGCGGGGAATACCACCTTCAGACCGGGGATGTGTGCACACAGTGCGGTCCAGTCCTGAGAGTGCTGTGCGCCGTACTTGGAGCCAACAGAAACACGAAGCACCAGAGGCATCTTCAGGATGCCGGCGGACATAGACTGCCACTTAGCCATCTGGTTGAAGATCTCGTCACCGGCGCAGCCGATGAAGTCAGCGTACATCAGCTCTACCAGAGCGCGGCCGCCGGACAGTGCGTAACCAACAGCAGTACCAACGATTGCGCCTTCAGCCAGGTTGGAGTTGAACAGACGGCAGTGAGGCAGAGCGTCCATCATACCACGGTAAACAGCGAATGCGCCACCCCAGTCACGGCAGTCTTCGCCGTAGGCGATCAGAGTGGGATCCTCGTAGAAGCGGTCCCAGATAACCTCGGACAGAGCGTCACGCAGGTTGTACAGCTTCATCTTGGAAACGGGCTTGCCGTCTGCATCCCAGGGGCTGCGGCTCTTGGACTTGATCTTCTTGTAGCCTTCGGCCTCTTCCTTGGGAACGGTGAACTCAGGAGTACGATGTGCTTCAAAAGCCTCGACCTGCTGATTGGAGAACATCAGGCGCTCAACCACAGCGGGATCCTTATCGAAATCGCAGTAGGGGCTGATCTC
Organism: Oscillospiraceae bacterium; assembly: GCA_017416245.1. Lineage (GTDB taxonomy): Bacteria > Bacillota > Clostridia > Oscillospirales > Oscillospiraceae > Faecousia. The sequence continues at coordinate 30,886 of JAFQCX010000036.1, forward strand.
GGGATCGGCAGCTGCCTTGCAGATCAGAGTCATACGCTCCTTGGTCTCTTCCAGGATAGCGTCCACCTCAGCCTGGGTCATAACACCGGCCTTAACCAGCTCTGCGGGGTAAGTGGTCAGAGGATCTACTTCCTTCCAGGCGTCCATCTCTTCCTTGGTGCGGTATGCGTTCTGGTCGGAGACGGAGTGGCCGGAGAAACGGTAAGTAAGGGTTTCCAGCATAACGGGGCCCTGGCCATTGCGCAGCAGCTCCAGCTTGCGCTCCATAGCATCGATCACTGCCAGGGGGTTGAAGCCGTCAACAGTCTCAGCGTGGAACTGAGTGGGGCTTACGCCGGAAGCGATACGAGCCATAACGCCCTGGCCCATGGTCTCGCCACGGGTCTGGTCGCCCATACCGTAGGAGTTGTTGAAGATGTTGTACAGGATGGGCATGCCGTCGGTGTGGGACTCCCACAGGGTCTTGTACTGGTCCATAGCCGCAAAGTTCAGAGCTTCCCAAACAGGGCCACGGGACATAGCAGCGTCGCCAACGTTGCAGACAACGATACCCTTCTTGTCGTTGACCTTCTTAAACAGGGCTGCGCCGGTGGAAATGGTGCCGGAGCCGCCAACGATGGCGTTGTTGGGGTAGATGCCGAAGGGCAGGAAGAAGGCGTGCATAGAACCGCCCATGCCCAGGTGGAAGCCGGTCTCACGGGCAAAGATCTCGGACAGTGTGCCGTACAGGATGAAGCGGATCGCCAGTTCCTTGACGTCCTTGGTTTCGCCCAGCTTCTGAGTAGAACGCAGGCACTTACCTTCCAGAAAGTTCTCCATCACGTTCATCAGCTGCTCGTCGCTCATCTTGTTGATGGTGGAAAGCGCCTTAGCCAGAATCTCGGAGTGGGAGCGATGGCTACCGAATGCAAAGTCGTTCTCGTCCAGCAGGTATGCCTGACCAACGCAGGCTGCTTCCTGACCGATGGACAGGTGGGCAGGACCGGGATAGGTGTGGTCGATGCCGTTGTAGCCGCCCTGGGTCTTGATGTTGTTCAGCATGGTCTCGAACTCACGCAGAACGGTCATATCACGGAAGATACGGATCAGGTCTTCCTTGGTGTACTTGCCGGACTTCAGCTCGTCCTTTACAGATTTGTTGTACTGGTTTACAGGGATATCGTTGAAAGTAACTTTACCCGCTGCGCGGACTTCTTTGGGGTCCACAAATAAACTCTTAGGCATATTTCAGTTCCTCCTTAAATATGGAATATTGCTTCTCGTATAATTTCTGCAACTGTGGGGTGCGGGAATACCAGCTTTTTAAGCCTTTCGGGGGTCAGCTCGGTATCCACCATTATAGTTGCGGTCATAATGATCTCAGAGGCGTAGGAGCCTACCATATGGCAGCCCACCAACCGGTTCCGGTCGGTATCCACCACCAGCTTGATAAAGCCCTTGCCACCGTTGGTCTCAGCCAGGTAACGGCCTGCGTAGGACATAGGAAGCTTCACTTCCTTCACGTTCATACCCAGCTTTTCTGCGCCCTCTTTACTGTGGCCGACAGAAGCCACCTCGGGATCGGTGTAGATGACGGCGGGAATTACGTCGTAGCGCATTTCGTCGGGCTTGCCCAGCATATGGTTTACAGCAACCTCTGCTTCCCGATAGGCGGTATGCGCCAGCATAGACTTGCCGTTACAATCGCCCACTGCGTACACATTCTGCACGGTGGTGCACATATGACGGTCGGTGACGATGGCGGCTCTGTCCATTTGCAGGCCCAGGGTCTCCAAACCGATACCTGCGGTAGCAGGACGGCGGCCGGCGGAAAGCAGCACCTTATCACAGGCGATTTCCTTTTGCTGGCCGTTTTCCTCGTAGATGACGGAATTGGTTTTCACTTCCAGCACCTTGGAGGAGAGCTTAAAGACCATTCCCCGCTTTTCAAAAGCGTCGGTAAGTACCTTGCAGATCTCCGGGTCGGTCGCGCCGGCGATCTTGGGCATCATTTCAATGACGGTCACCTTTACACCCACAGATGCAAAGTAGTAGGCCATTTCCAAACCGATGACACCGCCGCCGATCACCACCAGGTCCTTAGGCAGCTGGGTCAGATCCAGCACCTCGCGGTTGGTAACCACGAAGCCGGCTGCCAGGCCCTCTTTCAGACCGGGGACGGGAGGGATCACGGTTTCGGAGCCGCTGGCAATTGCCAGACGGCGTCCTGTATAAGTGGTTCCGTTTGCTTCAACGGCAAAGCCATCGTCAGCGCGACCTGCGATGACCGCATCGCCGGTGATCACGGTAACCTTGTTGGCATTCATCGTTGCGCCAACACCGGCAACCAGTGTTTTTACCACATTGTTCTTCCGCGCCACTACCTTCGCGTGGTCATAGGTGACACCTGTCGCGGTGACACCGTAGGCTTCGCTTTCTGTAGCGTGGCGATACATTTTGGAAGAGTTCAGCAGTGTCTTGGTGGGGATACAGCCCTCGTTCAAACAGGTACCGCCAAGGGCTCTTTTCTCAAACAAGGCAACCTTCATACCGCCTTGAGCAGCGCGCTCTGCGCACAAATATCCGCCGGGTCCGCCGCCAACGACCAGTAAATCGAACAGTTCCATACACACTCCTTACTTGCTCAGCAGAACAGTGAAGTTCTCCAGATTGTTGCCCAGTTCCTTCTGGAACTTAGCAGCGGGAGTGCCGTCCACAGCCCGGTGGTCATAGGTCAGGCTCAGGCCCATTGCGGGATAAATCTCGATAGAGCCGTCTGCGCCCTTGCGGACACGGTCGATGGTGCCGCAGACACCCAGAATGCCGGTCTGAGGAGGATTGATAACGGGAGTAAAGGACTCAACACCCATATTGCCCAGGTTGGACACGGTGAAGGAGCCGCCGGACAGCTTGTCGGGGCTGATAGCGCCGTCACGGCACTCAGCAGCCAATGCCTTAACAGCCTTGGAGATTTCCAGCAAGCTCATCTCGTCTGCGTGGAAGATGGTAGGTACCATCAGGCCGCGGGGTGTATCCACAGCAACGCCCAGGTTTACGTGGTTGAACAGACGGATGGAGTTATCATCCAGCATATTGGCGTTCAGGTCGGGGTGGTTCAGCAGGGTGCGGGAAACAGCGTACAGAATGATGTCGCCCAGGGTAATGCCTGCGTATTCGCCACCGGCAGCCTTCAAAGCCTTGCGGTAGTTCAGAATATTGGTTGCATCGAAGGAGGTGTTGTGGGTCAGCTGCGCCATAGTGTGCAGAGAAGTTGTCATGGACTTGCTGATCGCGCGGCGGATACCGCTGAACTTCACATCCTTGTACTCGGCATCGCTTGCAGCTGCGGGAGCAGGAGCGGCAGCAACAGGTGCGGCAGCAGGTGCTTCGGCAACAGCTGCGGGAGCAGCGGCCACTGCGGGAGGATTGGCCATCAGCTCGCGCACGTCACGCTCGATGATACGGCCGTTGGGGCCGGTGCCGGTTGCCAGAGTTGCATCAACACCGGCAGTAGCTGCCAGCTTTCTGGCTCTGGGAGATACGGCAGCGCCTGCATTGCCGGCAGGTGCTGCAGCGGCAGCGCCCTTGACACCGATCTTACATACAGCTTCCAGGCAGGGAACTTCGTCACCCTCGTTGAAGAGGATCTCCAGCAGCTCGCCTTCTGCAGTGGACTCACACTCGAAGGAAGCCTTGTCGGTTTCGTAAGTAAACAGAACGTCGCCGATCTTGATCTGATCGCCAACCTTCTTCAGCCATTCGCCGATCAGGCAGGACTCAACAGTGATACCGGCCTTGGGCATAATGACAGTTTCTACACCAGCGGCTGCGGGTGCAGCAGCTACGGCAGCAGGAGCAGCCTCGGCAGGAGCCTCAGCGGCTGCGGGAGTGCCGCCGATGCCCTTCAGGCAATCGGTGGGCTCGCCGTGAGGACCAACGGCGCAGACGTTTTCCAGGCAGGGAACTTCGTCGCCGGCCTCGTAGAAGATAGCCAGCAGCTCACCTTCTTCGGTGGACTCACACTCGAAGGATGCCTTATCAGTTTCGTAAGTAAACAGAATGTCGCCGACCTTGACCTGATCGCCAACGTTCTTCAGCCACTCGCCGATGATGCAGCTCTCGACGGTGATACCGGCCTTGGGTATCAGAACGCCACGAGCCTTGGTGGCGCAAGCAGCAGGCGCGGCAGCAGGAGCAGCAGCGGCTGCGGGTGCGGCTGCGGGAGCCTCAGCAGGAGCGTCAGCAGCGGAGCCGCCACGCAGAGCAGAGGTGTCTTCGCCGGGGTTGCCGACAGCGCAGACGTTTGTCAGACAGGGCACTTCGTCGCCTGCTTCATAGAAGATGTCGAGAAGGGTACCTGCTGCGGTGGATTCGCATTCAAAGCTTGCCTTGTCGGTTTCGTAGGTAAACAGAACATCGCCAACGTTTACGGTGTCGCCAACATTCTTCAACCATTCTCCGATGATACAGCTTTCCACGGTGATGCCCGCCTTGGGCATAATAACAGCATTTGCCAAAGGGATTCCTCCTTTATTTTCCGGGGTTGCTTTTTGTCACAACTTCCCATTGTTATAGCCTGTTAATTATAACACCAAATACCACCTTTCGTCAATAGGTATATTTGTCAGAATAGCAAAAATGCCGGACCCGGAGATTCTCAGCGGGTTCGGCATTTCTACTTTATAGAATTTTCAGGCCTGCCTCGTCGGCAGCATTGCGGAAAGCCTCAGGCATAGGTCCGTCGGAAATCAGGTAGTCCACGTCAGACATCTTGGCAAAGGTATAAGGCATCAGGCACTTCAGCTTATCCTGGGTGCACATCACCACGCTGGTGCGCGCCTTTTGGATCACCATGCGCTTTACCAGCATATCCCCCTCTGTGCCGCAGGTAAAGCCTGCATCCACAGAGCAGCCGGACACGCCGATGAATGCCAGATCAATATTGATCTTATCCAGCATTTCCAAGGTGTTCTGACCGTAAAGGGCAAGATTCTTCCGATTGATCATGCCACAGCACAATGTTACAACAGGATTATGCAGCCTGCAAAGCTCCAGGGCAATGCTGGGGCCTGTGGTTATAATATTCAAATTCATATCCGGCAGGCTTCTTGCCAGCATCAGATTGGTGGTGCTGGCATCCAGGAATACAGAGCTGTGGGGCTGCAGCAGCGCCATAGCCTTTTGGGCAATGGTATACTTGCCTGCGTTGTTCTCCCCAATCCGCACATTGAACTCAGGATCGCCTGTATGGCGCACGGACTTTGCGCCACCACGGAACTTTACCACGTAGCCCTCTTCCGTCAGTGCGTCCAGGTCCCTGTGGATGGTCATAAGCGACACCTCGGGAAACAGCATTTGCAGCTGCTTGATCGTCACCACGTTCTGTTTTTCAATATAATCCTTCATTTTGGCAAGGCGGATCTGATTCATCGTGACACCTCAAATGTTATAATGTTATTTTCTTATAACAAATATAACATCATCACACAAATTTTGTCAAGTACATTTCACAAAAATATCATTGACGGACGGAGCGGTCTATTTTATAATAGCCCCATACCCATTTAGAAAGGGAAATCTATGATTACACAACTGCGTATTTACAAAAGCCAAAGCTTTGACCCGCACATCAATTTGGCGATAGAAAAGCATTTAATGGACATTACCCCCGTAGGCTGCTGCACACTGTACCTTTGGCAAAACCAAAACACCGTGGTGATCGGCAAGAACCAAAATGCCTGGCTGGAGTGCCGCACCTCCCTCTTGGAAGAAGAAGGCGGCAAGCTTGCCCGCCGCCTCTCCGGCGGAGGCGCAGTATTTCACGACTTGGGGAATCTGAATTTCACCTTTATTATGCCCAAAGAGGATTACGATCTGGATAAGCAGGTTTCTGTGATCCAGCAGGCCTGCGCATTGGCCGGTATCAAAGCCGAAAAATCCGGGCGGAACGATCTGCTGGCTGACGGGCGAAAATTCTCCGGCAACGCCTTTTACCAAAACAGCACTCACGCCTATCATCACGGCACCTTAATGCTGGATGTGGACAAAGAGAAGCTGGGCAGGTATTTAAGCCCGCCAAAGGCCAAGCTGGAGGCCAAGGGTGTGGCATCTGTCCGCAGCCGTGTGGTGAATTTAAAGGAGCTGTCCCCTGCCCTTACTGTGGACAAAATGAAGCAGTATATGGTTGAGGCTTTTTGTCAAGTCTACGGCATAGAAGCTGTTGCGCTGACGTTGCAGGAAGAGGATATGGCGATCGTACAAGCCCTCAGCGCTGCCTACAGTTCCTGGGATTATCTCTATGGTGCGCCCCTTCCCTTCTCCTTCCAATGCCAGGCCCATTTCCCCTGGGGGCATATCCAGCTGCAACTGGATGCAAAGCAGGGGCACATTACCGGTGCAAAAGTTTACTCCGACGCTATGGACTGGACACTTCCCGGCGTTTTAGAAGCCGCGTTAACCGGCTGCCGGTTTGAAACCGCCGCTATGACAAAACGCCTGCAGGAATCCACATTGGATTTGGCTGTCTGCAGGGACCTGTGTCAAATGCTGGAAGAACAAATGCTATAAAATTGAGGCACACTCTTTACGGAGTGTGCCTCATTTCTTTATTATTTTGTGAGCATTTCCCGCAGGAACTGGCGATTGGCCTCCAGATCCGGCACCAGAACGCTCATACCCCGAATGGAAGCATATTTGTAGGTATCATCCAGGGGAATCCGCTGGGTGGTCATCTTCAAGCTGCCCAGCATGGGCGCGATCTCCACAAAGCAATCCATAATTTCACGGTTGCTCATATCCGTGGTGATCTTAGGAAGGATGCTTTCCAGCATATTATTCAGCTGGGTCAGGCTTAAGCCCTTGCATTTTTCAAGCACTGCGCTCAAAACGGCTCTCTGCCGTTGTGTGCGGGAGAAGTCACCGCTGCCAACAGAACGGTTACGGGCGTGGGCCAATGCGGTTTTGCCATCCAGATGATTCATCCCGGCTGTTACATTATAGCCCTGGTTAGCTAAGTGATTGGCTTCGGAATTGGACAGCTTAATGTCCACGCCGCCCACCAGATCGATGACCTCTGTAAACCCATCAAAATCCACTTCAATGTTTCCGTCAACGAAAACACCGAAGTTTTCCTTCAGGCAGGTATTGAGCAGCTTCATACCGCCGAATGCATAGCAGGCATTCATACGGTTATCCTGATAGCCGGAAATCTGCACGTACATATCCCGCATAAAGGAGGTCATAGTCAGCTCCTTTGTTTTCTTGTTGATGGTGCAAAGGATCATAGAGTCGGAACGGGTCCGTCCCTCTCCGGGGCGGCGATCCTGTCCGATCAGCATAATGTTGACAATATGGTCTCCGTGCTTAACCGCCTCTGTGCCTTCCGTCCACTCCACATCGGTGGGGTCAATGGTTTCTCCGGTAAAGGTAGGGTCCACCGTTTCCGTTTGGTTGTTCATAAACTCTTCGTATTCCGACGAGGACATAGTGCTGTCATCGGGGTTTTTATTGATGAGATTCAGCAGATTTTCCATATATGCCGTGCCGACGATCAGCGCGATCAGAATCAGCGCCAGCACAACGCTGAGGACGATCAGCAGAATTCTCTTTACTTTTGCATTATTCACAGTTGTGCCTCCTGTCTATCAGAAGAACGGTGTAAAGAAGTCAAACCAGTCTTCAAAGCCATTCCAGCCGTCATAGTTGCCACCATTGCTATCTTCGTTCTGTGTGGGCTCCTGCTCCTGGGTGGGTGTATCCTCTGTTTGCGCAGGCTTTTCATCCAGCGTAACGTCCAAATAGACCTGCTTTCCGCCCCGGTAAACCGTCACGGAAACCGTGTCGCCTGCCTTGAACCGACGCAGAACTCTTGTGAGGGTGGTAACAGAATCCACGTCGTAACCACCCAGATTTACAATGATATCCCCGGTCTTTATGCCGCCGGCCTTGGCGCAATAGCCATCGATTGCTTCCTCTATGTATGCGCCTGCGGGCAAGCCATAGGACTGAGCAGAGGCATCCACGTCCCGTACATAAACGCCCAAATACGCGCCGGTCACATAACCATAGGTCTTTAAATCTGTTAGAATACCGACTACGTCATCCATGGGAATGGCAAAGCCCAAGCCCTCAATGGTGGCGCCGGAATTGGTGTTGCCGGAATATTTGGCGGTGGTGATGCCAATGACCTCACCGTTCATATTGAACAGAGGGCCGCCGGAGTTGCCGGCATTGATAGCAGCGTCTGTTTGCAGCATATTGATGACCGTGCCGTCTGTATTGACAATGCGGTCCTTTGCGCTGACATAGCCCACTGTCAGTGTGGCAGTCAGCTCTCCCAAGGGAGTGCCGATGGCTGCTACCTGATCGCCTACCAACAGCTTATCGCTGCTGCCCAGGGTGACATAGGGCATATTTTCCCCTTCCACCTTCAAAAGAGCTACATCGTTGGAGGAGTCTGCGCCCACGACCTTGGCCTTCATAGTCTCGCCACCGTGGGGAATCACTTCCACCTGCGTAGCCTTTTCGATCACGTGGTAATTGGTTACCACGTAGCCGTCTGCGGAGATCACAAAGCCGGAGCCTACGCCTTCCCCGTAGCTGCCGTTGCTCTGCACGTAGGATTTTACCGCTACAACAGCATTGACGTTTTTAGCATATACCTGGCCGGGGGTCATAGGGCCCTGGCTGGGCAGCTGCTGACTAGGCGCAGATTGAGCTTGATTCTCTTTATAAAGCTGCTCCAGGGCGGCAAATTTCTCGCTCATCGCCTGTTCCATTTTAGTCATCTGATTCTGCCAGATGCAGGACACGCCTACGGCGGTTGCCGCGCAGCACAGCACGATCACCAGCGCCACCAGCAGGGGTCTTTTCCGCCTGGGCTTTGGCGCTGCAGGCTGCTCAGTTTCTTCCTGATCGGCAGAGATATAATAAGTTTCATATGGAGAATCCGCAAAGGGGGACTTTTTCGTAAGCTTGGGAGTGTTCTCCTGCTCGGGTGTGTATTCGTTTTCGTATGTATCCATAAAATGCTCCTATATAGGCTGTTTCGGTTCGTGTCCGTTCAGCCTGTATTATTGTATTCCTGAAATATGAAATAATTTTGTCTAAAAAACTCGTTATTTCGCATACATATCATATCACAATCCTATTTTTCGTCAAGAGGAAATATTGAAAAAGGCAACCCTGCAGGGTTGCCTTTTGATTATTTCAGGGTCGCGCTGTTGTTCAGAATCAAAGTGCTGTACGCGAACAGCACGTCCTGCCCGCGGAAGGTCAAATACTCTCCCAGTAGGTTCGGGCTGATATAGCGGGTGTCCACCAGCGTTACGGTTTTGTAATCCTGCACCAGCAATGGCGCTAAGGCGCTGGCAAAGGAGTCCCGGAAGATGATCAGTTCCTTCTGTGTGGCGGCTTTTGGGTTCTCAATGGTGAGCAATGCCTGTGAGCCGGAAAGGTACACCTCATAGGGGTCGGTGCCTGGCAGCTTCTTTTGATCGTAGATGCTGCCGTACTCCCCTGTTTCGTGGTTGTACACACGGCAAGCAGCAAGGATATCATTTTCCATCAAGTAAAGTTCATCCGGCTCCATAGGAAGCGCCGCCTGTCCGTAGTACACGCCGTAAAACTTCTGAGTCGCCAAGGTCGGGGTAAACGCTCCCGCGGTAACGCCCATTGCATCTGCAATGCGCTGCGCCACCTTCATTAGTTTCTCCTGCCGCCAATGGGTATCGGTACGATAGTAGTCGGAAATGGTCAAATCGCCGGTAATATCCACCATCTGCGCCCAAGGGGTCGCAGCTTTTACGGCTGCAAACAGTTTTTCATAATCCATTGACGGATAGCCGTTCTCCTGGGCTAAATAATAGCCCTTGTCCGGAATGACGGTCATATAGATGTTACTGCCCGACTCTTTGAGATATTGCTCGTAGATGAACTGAAACCGCTTCATTGCGTGGGAAACGGAAACAGAATTCAGCGGGTATTCCAGTTTTCCCGCGTAGCCCTTTTCTACATAAATGCCGTTGTTATCCGACTGCTGCAGAACGTTATAAGAAAACAGGGACTTTAAGGTACGGAAGGAATCCCGCAGGGGGAACTGGTCTAAACTGTAGCTTTCAAACTTCTTCATAAAGCTGCCGTCCAACAGAGAATTCTCTGTAATTGGGGGCATTTTCTGCAAGGGACGCCGCTCCCACAGGGAAACATCCTTACTGGGCGCAAACCAGGCAAAGGCCGTCAGCGCCACCCAAATGGATATCAATGCGAGGATGCCTATATTGCGAATTCTTTTATGCATATCATCCTCCTTAAAAGCGGAAATACAGGAACGGACTAAAGGAGCCATCCACCAGGTAGGCGGTGCACAGCAGCAACAGCGCAATCAGCAAAATTGGCTCCAGCACACTACCAACGGGGGTTTTGCCTATTCGGCAGGCTAAGCTTTTCACAATGGGAGTTGCGCCCACAATGCCTGCTATAAACAACACACCGAAGCTTTTCAGGTAGTACAGCGTTTCTCCTGTGACAAGGGGCAATCCCGCAAGGCCGAACATACTCTGCAAATCCGCGCCTGCCTGGGCAATCGTTTCCGCATTAAACAGAACAAAGCTGATACACACCAGCAGCAGTACATAGAAATGCTTGCAAACAGCAGGCAGTTTTTGCAGGGCAGGTATCCATTTTTCTACCAGCAAAAGGAAAGCGAACAGAAGTCCCCACAGGACAAAGTTCCACGATGCCCCGTGCCATAGGCCTGTGAGAAGCCACACTGTCAGAATATTCAGCACCCAGCGAGGCCGTTTCACCCGATTGCCGCCCATAGGGATATACACGTAATCCCGAAACCAGCTACCCAGACTGATATGCCAGCGGCGCCAGAATTCTGTGACGCTTTTGGAGATATAGGGATAGTTAAAGTTCTCGTTGAAATGGAAACCGAAGATCCTGCCTAAGCCGATGGCCATATCGGAATAACCGGAAAAGTCGAAATAGATATTCAGCATAAAGGCAATGGCATACATCCAGTAAAACAGAACGGACTGCCCCTGGGACTGGCGGAACAGTTTGATGAGCAGTGCAAACTGGTCGGCTACCAAAATCTTTTTTCCCAATCCCAGCAAAAAGCGCCGCAAGCCGCAGGCGGCATTTTCCCAGCTATGGGTGCGGCGATCCAGCTCCCGCGCCACGTCAATGTATCGCACGATAGGCCCTGCGATCAGCTGGGGAAACAGGGTCACATAGGCGGCAAAGCTCACAGGATTCTTTTGCACAGGTACGTTCCCGCGGTAAACATCAATGGTATAGCTCAGGCTTTGGAAGGTGTAAAAGCTGATGCCAATGGGCAGCGCCAACCGCAAAAGCGGAACACTCAGCCCGGTGGCAGCATTGAAGTTGCCGATAAAGAAGTCGGCATACTTAAACACTGCCAGCAGCCCTAAGCTCACAACCACCGAAACGATCAGCCAGACCCGCTTCCAAGTTGTGGTTTGTGCCTTGCCGATCGCCAGACCGCAACCGTAAAAAAGTCCTATGGTCGCCAGCATCAAAAATACGTACCTTGGCTCACCCCAGGCATAAAAGCCCAGGCTGAACACCAACAAAACGCTGTTCTTCAGGCTTTTCGGCACTGCAAAGTAGCACAAAATCACCAAGGGCAGGAAGTAATATAAAAATGGAATACTGGAAAAAAGCATACTTGCGCTCCTTGTAAAAAACGGGCGTGTTGCCCACGCCCGTTATCATCAAATGGTAAAATCCAATTTGCCGCCGCAGAGGTTTTGAAAGGCATCTACATAGGATTGGGCCGTTTTACCAAGCTGAGAGTCCACCATAATGAACATTACCGTGTCCTGATAGCCGGCAGCCATCACCTGATCGGCCATGGCGCAGATCCACTTGCGGGGGTCAATATTGTCCTTCATCTTTTGGGCAATTTCCTTGGGGTTTGCATTCTCTGCCACACGTACCATTACCAAAGAAAATGCCTGTGCACCGGTCATAGGCTCATAAACCGCCACATCTGTAATGTCCTTGGCAGAATCAAGGCCGGTGTAGCTTTGCAGCGCCCAAAGTCCCTCCTCAGAGGTGTCCTTTAAGTCCACGGGCATAAGGCCGCCCATAAACTCTACAGGGTTTGCCTGGATCAGCTTACCTACATTCTCCTCCATAGTGCCGGACAATGCAGCTTGTGTGCCTTCCGTTGTATTGGCAGAAGGGGCGCTGTTATTATTGCAGCTGCAGGCGGTCATGCCAAAGAGTAGTACCACTGTTAAAAGAATTGCTGTCAGTTGTTTCACTTGCTTGTATCCTCCAAACATTGTTTTGCTTGTTTTTTACGGATAGTATACCCCAAAAACAGCAAGCTTATACCAACCAACGCGCCGGCGGTGTCGATCAAAACATCCTTAAAGGCAGGGCCTCGATTGGGTACGAAATACTGGATGGTTTCGTCGATACTTGCCACAAGAAAACCAAACAGCAACGCAAACGGCAAGGGTTTACAAAGCATACCCAACAGCCACGCAAGCAGCGCGCCAAGGCAGGCAAACTCCGTAAAATGCGCCAGTTTCCTCAGCAGGCCGTGACCTGCATTGGGATCGCCGCTGCTACTGCCAAGAAGAAATGCCAGCAAATCCCGCACAAACTGGCTGATCGCGCCGGACACCGAGCCGGGCAGCAGAGAATTGCCCCATATAAACAGGATGTTCAGCGCCAGCAGCGTCCCGCACAGGCGCACTCTTCTGTCTGTTCGAATCATTACAGTACTCCCAAATGCTCCAGGAGGATCTTTACACCCAGCGCTATGAGGATCACACCGCCTGCCACCTGGGCTTTCTTTTCAAAGCGGTTGCCAAACAGGTTGCCGATTTTTACGCCTAATCCGGAGAGCAGGAAGGTTACTGCGCCAATCAGCGCCACAGCCACATAGATATTCACATTTCCTGCCATCGCCAGAGAGATCCCCACTGCCAGGGCATCGATGCTGGTGGCTACCGCCATAACAAACATGGTCTTTACGGAAAAATCCGCGTTTTTCTCATCGCAGCAATCGCACTTCTTCTCAAAGGCTTCTTTCAGCATATTGATACCAATAATAGCAAGCAAGCCAAAAGCTATCCAATGGTCAAAAGCCTGTATCGCTTCGGCAAACATCGTTCCCAGGAAGAAACCGATCAGGGGCATCAGACCCTGAAAGCCTCCAAACCAGATACCGCAGATGGCGCTTTCCTTCACGCTCGCTTTCTTCACTGACAGACCCTTGCACACAGACACCGCAAAGGCGTCCATACTAAGGCCCACTGCCAGTAAAACCAATTCTCCGAAGCCCATATGTACCTCCAAAATTCAGTTGCAAGTCCTCAATACTTGTCTTTCACTTGAAAAATTATAGCAACAATCCCTTAGCTTGTCAACGGAATGAAAAACCAGCCTATGCAGATTTTTGCACAGGCCGGTTTATTTATTTACAGTTTCTCAAATCCTACCAACAAGCCGCTCTTTGAGGTTCAAATAACGAGGGGTATCCTTGATTGAAGCAAACACCATCTCATTGTTGTTGAGATATCTCAAATAAGAATGACCGAGCGTTTCTGCACTGCTCTTGGTAATATTGGTTTGATCGATCTTAATTCTATTGACAAGCAAGGACGAATGCGAAATTTCAGTAAAGCTTTGTTCCTTTTCCAGATGAACAAGCATTTGTTCAAGCTCACGAGTGGCTCTTTCAAACGATTCGGTCTTCCCACTTTCAAGTGCCATAAAGAAGCTGATTCGAGCCAAGCGGTCATGCCAAAATCCAAAATCTTGGTTTGGGAAAATCATATGAAACATTTTGTACAGAGTACCCCACATTTCATGTTTTTCTTCGTCGGTGTATCCGTTGTCTGTGCAATCGAGCAAATACTTCATATAGACATACATTCTGTCACAGGCCTTCCAAAAATAATTTTGACAATGCTCTACAAGCTCATCACCTTCCAAAACGTGTACGTGGAGGTCTTCTGCCGGAGGAATCATATCCGCATACTGTAAGGCTTTAGCTCTGTTTCCCTTGTGCAAATAGGTAAAGCACAGACCGCGAATGGCTCCCGTTCGATATTCCATATTTGTGGATTCCATAAGCTGTTCGCCGAGCATAACGATCTCATCAAAGGTTTCATCGATATATCCATTTTGCAATACTCTCATCAAGTAATAACGCACCGTCTCATCGTTCGGATATTTCTTCTGCATTGAACGGCAAAGATTTAATCTTTCTTCCGTTTTTCCTTGGCTGTGAAATTCAGCGTACTGGGCTGTGAACTCCTTAATCTCAGATTGCTTTTTGCTCTTAGCAATATCGATTTCAAGAAGGACATCAGCGCTGACCTCAAAAATATTTGCTAACACGGGAAGGTGTGAAATATCGGGCGAGGTCTTGTCGCATTCCCATTGGGAAACAGCATTGGTGGATACACCAAGTAATTCGGCAAGTTGTTCTTGCGTAATGTTTCTGTCACGTCGCAGTTTTTTAATTGTTGTTCCGATAGACATAATAATTCTCCTTTTTGATAATTCAAAAGCGCTTTTGTACCCTAATTGTACATTTCCTTTGAGGTTTTTTACACCAAGCATTTAGCCAGTGCAATTAAATCAAGGCTTTAATTATTACAGGAATAACTTAATAAAAAACGATTAAAAAGTCAAATTACGAACTCTCATTTTCTGCTTTCCCGACGCTTGTGTCTGGGGCAAGCATAGCGCATGGACGTCCACGCACGATCAGGCAGAAGCCTGAACCCACCATCCGCAGAGGAATGGCACTTCGTAGGGCGGGGGCTTGCTCCCGCCGAAAGAATGTCTTTCACAACTCAAAAACGGACGACCGATGGTCGCCCCTACAAAAAGAATTCTAGTTTTATGAAAACGAAATGGCGGGAGCAAGCCCCCGCCCTACGTTATAAAATTGTTTCTCTTTTTGTGCGTTGTCAGAATACTTTTTCCACGCGGAGGGTGTTCTCGCCGAGCATATACATATAGCCGTCGATATACACGCCGCGCTTTAAGCTGTTTTCACCCTGGAGCTCCACATTCAGCAGCTGAACCAAATTGTAGCCGTCAAAGTGCAGCAGGATATAACGGGAATTTACGGTATTGCTTGTAGGGTAATCCACAATGGCGTCTTTGCTGTAATCTATAATACCCAGACCAAGCAGACGGTTCTCACGGTCGATATAGTAGGACTTGTAATCGGTAGAATAGTTCACATGCTCCAAAACGTATTTGCAGAAGCCCTCCACGCCTGTTTCGGTTTCCGTGTAGATCTCTGCCTTGAAGGTAGACCAGTTTTCCTGACCGATGCCCAGGAGGTACTCCTCTCCAAAGTTGACCAGTGAGCTGGAGAAGCCCTCGATGGTGCCGGTATCCTTGTAGGTGATGTTATTCAAGTCCGACAGGTCGAAGAAGAACACAGGGTCACTCATCTCGATAGAGGTACACACATAGGCGGTGTCCTTATCAAACCGCACGGACTGCACTTCCTCTCTGGGAGGCGCAAAATCCTCTACGCTGGCCACGACCTTATAGTCCTTCAGGTCAATGCAGTACAGGCTTGCGTTGGAATCACCGGTGGCAGTGACCAGAATGTCCAAAGACACGTAGCCGCCTGCATAGCTGCTGCTCAAGGTGGTGGCATTGGTGGTGGTGACCACCCGCAGAATGCCCTCGTATTCGTCCATACTCCACTGGTCCTTCACATAGCCGCGGACCACTGCAGTCCCTTTCTTTTCAAAGGAATCTGCATAGCTCAGTGCTGTGATTTCTGTCATTGCGTTGCGGATAGGCTTGTCATCCTTTTTCTGCACATCCTCATATACGCGGGTCAGGAAGATATGGTTATGGGACACGTAAATATCCTCGGTATAGGACAGGAAGGCCGTCTTATTCTCCACCTTGAGAGTGCTTTCGTCCAGCTTCATAATCACAGTATAGCGGGCGGAATTGACCTCCTCCGGTAAAACAATGCAGTCGGCAGGAATACTCAGCCCGTTGATCTGAGGCAGGAAGGTCTCCTCCTTGTCGAAATCCATCGTCCGATTGTTCATCACGAACTCAGTCATCAGCAGGATCTTGCCGTCGGTGATCCGGGAGGACAGGTAGTTGCCGGTGATCTCCAGCCGGTTCTTCACCCCAGGCTTTGCCGGGTCGCTGACATCCACGGAGATCACGCCTACGCAGACCTGCTTGTTTTCATTCTGATACTTGGTAAACACCGTTGCGGTCTTGCAGTCGGCAGACAGGTAGAACGCCCACTGGTGCAGGTAAGCAGTAGGGACAGATTCCTCTAAGGGCAGCTCGCCCACCAGCTTGGATTCCGATCCGGCGATATTATAGATTTTCAGAGTGCAGCCGTCCAGATAGTAAATGTGGGTGCTTGACCGTTTGATGCGGTCGGCCTCGGTGATGCCCGCCACCTGATTGTCGGTGATTTCCTCGTAGGTGCCTGTGGTGTACTCGAAGTTTCCGTCACCACGGTCGACATGATCTTCCATCAGCACATCTCCCGGCGCTGCCTCCGGCACGGCACCATCGCCCTTTACGCCGCCCAGAAAAAGATCCCCCACGTCGTCCACAATCATATCAAAATTATTACCGTATTTAGACGGCTCTGTCTTAAGGCTATTCAGTTTCTCGATAACCGCGTAGTATTGGTTCTTTTCGTGGTGCTCGATGCTGGGCGGCGCGTTGTCATAGGGCATAAACAGCCAAAGGCCGGTCAAGGTAAGTGCAAGGCAGGCTGCGCTTGCCACAAGGGTCGTGATGATGCGTTTTGTCCGCAGCGGGGTCACCTTACGGTCAGGATTTGCCTCTTCAATATATTGTTCGTCCACCAAATGCAAGGTGCGAAGCCAGTTTTCCTTCTTCATACAGAAACGCCCTCCTTCTGAAGATATCGTTTAAATTTGTTTCTCGTCCTATGGAGGATGACATGGATGTGATTTTCCGACATACCCATGCTTCTTGCGATTTCTCCGGCGCTGCAGGCATACCAGTATCTGCGCAGGAATATGATACGGGTCTTCCTGTCAAGGCTGCCCAAGAAGCCGTTGATCAAGTCTTTGAGCACCGTTTCATCTTCCACGGATATTTCCCGATCGGGAATGCACTGCCAGTATTCATCCAGAAGCGTTTCCATATGGGCATTTCGCTTTTTGGCTGTGCGGTAGCCATAGCGGTCCAGCGCCAGATTCCGTGTAATGCACCCAAAGAAGGCCGGCAGATTCCCGGGTCTTTCCGGCGGAATGGCGCGCCAGGCATTATGCCAGGTATCATTGACGCACTCCTCGCTGTCCTCGTGGGAGAAAAGAATGCGGTAGGCAATGGTATGGCAGTATTTGCCGTACTTTTGGTCAGATTCAGAAATCGCCGATGGATCCCGCGCCCAAAACAGGTCTATAATTCGGTTATCATCCATTGTGTCACCCCCTATGCTTTGTTCAAGGCCTTTCACTTTAATAGAAGAAAAACAAATGCAAAAACTTACAGAATTGGTGTTTTTTATTTTACTATACCACGAACTGTTTGTTTATGCAAAAAAGACTACGACATTTTAATGTCGTAGTCTTTTTATTATTAGTCTAACGGCTTCATTGTGGGGAAATGAAACCCCTAAACTTCATGGCTCTTCATCAAGCTTCATCTAAGCTTGTTTGCAAGGATTTCCCTTCATTTAGCTCTTCATATTCATTCAGGGAGCATTGCTAATTTGTTGTCAACTTGTTGTCAA
>JAFQCX010000037.1 GCA_017416245.1 Oscillospiraceae bacterium
TCGTATCTCCCCAAAACTGTGACCAACTTTTGACCAACAAAAGTCCGGTAAAAGAAAATAATCGGTATAATAGCACTATATATCGGAAGCTATTATAGTGGCTACCACCACATATCTACAAAACCAAAAATCCGCCATCGAATGGGAATAATACCAAATATCAAAGAACAGACCAAATCATTCCCAAAGGAACAATTTTGGCTATTCTCTAACCCAATAAAAATATGCCTTCTGCGTTTACTCGCAGAGGGCATTTTTTATACTTATCCCCACTCAATTGTGCCGGTGGGCTTGGAGATCCAGGCTAAACGGACAACTTTTTATATATGCCGATATAGGCTTTATTAATTGTATCTAAGGGAATGTTTTTTATTCTACTAATGGGAATAGTGAATGTTCTACTATGATACCTACACCTCTGATAGCTCCTGATTTCAAGGAATTTTACAGTTCCCATTTTGCTATTGGCAGCATTATGACAGCAAAAAATCAAAAAGCATCCCGAATATTTTCGGGATGCTCTTTAACGTATATACCTAGTCCTCTATAGCGGCTTTACGGGATATTATTTTTCGAACAGTCTCTGCGTGGAATTTCGCTTTTCTTTCATATGTGTATAAACCGTTTTGCTCCTGTTCTACATCGGTAAGCTGCGTGTAACAGAAACCGAACATATATTTATTATCCAACAAAACATCTGTGAGGGATTTTAACCGCTCGATAAACTCTTCCTGTGTTTTCGGAGCATTGCCGTAGCCCCAGCCCTCTTGATCTGTCCAGCGAATTCCACCGTATTCGCTAACAAAGAACGGTTTCTTTCCGTCATAGTGTTGACGATTTTCATAGGCAGAGTGAAAATCAAACATATTGCTTTCCCCAAGCGGTTCATAGTGCTTGGCAAAAAGCTCAGGGTTTTGTTCATAATCATGCAAATCGTATATGTCGGTTATCACGTGAAAATTGCCGCTGGCATCGATACACGGGCGTGTAGGATCCACCGCTTTTGTGCTTTTATAAACCAAGGCAAGTAAATCATCAAACTGTTTGCGGCCATGTTGATCCCACGTTTCATTGAGCGGACACCAACCAACAATGGCAGGATGATTAAAATCTCTTTCAATTTCCTCTAACCATTCAGGCAGGATTCCATAAACGCTATCAGCGTATGAATGATCCAGTCCCCAGTTTGGATATTCACCCCAAACAATATATCCCAAACGGTCGCAGTGATACAAAAAACGCTCCTCGAACACTTTTTCATGGAGTCTTGCGCCGTTAAATCCCATAGCCAGTGACCGCTCAATATCCGCAATCAGTTCCTTTTCTGAGGGAGCGGTATAAATGCCGTCGGGATAATAGCCCTGATCCAAAATTAAACGCTGAAAGACAGATTTGCCGTTGATTAAGAATTTGTGTCCGTCAAGTTGCAGGGAGCGAAGGCCAAAATAACTGTTTACTTTGTCGTCGCCGTAGGTCAAAACCAAATCATAAAGACGACCGTTGCCGACCTCCCACAAATGCGTTTCCGAAAGAGATATGTTTAACTCGGTAATACCGCCGTTAGACGCAACGCTGTTTTTTCCTACCGACTTACCCTTATAAAAAGCCTCAGCAGAGAAAGTGCCACTACCGCAAAGTTCTGCCGAAATATGGACGCTTGCATTGCTTGGATTCGTTACATATTTCACTTTTTCTATATGGATTTTGGGGACGAACTCAAGCCACACGGTTTGCCAAATTCCTGTTGTACGGGTGTAATAACATCCATATGAACCGAACGCTTCGCATTGCTTTCCCGAAGGTATCAGGCGATTACGGGTATCGTCAATCGCATTCACTGTTACAATATTTGTGCCGACCTTAATATAGTCCGTTATATCAACACAGAAGGAAACATAACCGCCTTTGTGCGTAAAGCATTTTTGCCCGTTAATATAAACGATTGCTTCGTAGTCTACGGCACCAAAATGGAGAAATGTTAAGTTGCCAATTTGCTTCTCGGTAATTTCAAACGCTCTTTTATACCAAACAGAATTCATAAAATCAACATTTCCTATTCCGGAAAGTTTGCTTTCGGGACAAAAAGGCACATTGATTTTCAAGGAAAATTCTTCATTTGTATCAAAAAGGTTTCTGGCAGCTCCGCTATTACTGTTGTCGATCTCAAACTGCCATTCCCCGTTTAAATTCAGCCAGTTTTCCCGTTCAAACTGCGGTTTTGGATGCTCCGTTCTGTAAAGCATGAATAATCACTCCTTTTTTAACTCTTTTAGAAATAACAAAAAAACGTAAATTTGTCAATATTAGATGCAAAAGACTCCCTTAAAAAGGGAGTCTTTTGCGTTTTACAGAATGCTTTCCAGATACTTCATATTGTTCAGGGCGCTTTCTGCGTTGGAAGAGGGAGCCTTATCCTGCTCGATGCAGTAGTAGCCGTCGTAGTTCACACTGTCCAGAATCTTGAAGATTTCGGGGAAGTCAATGTTACCCTTGCCCAGCTCGGAGAAGTTGCTGTAAATCTCCTTACTGCTCCGGGAGAAGCCCATGGAGCCAATATCGGTACCGTAGGGGAAGTCCTTCAGATGGGTGAAGCCGACTCGGTCAGCATGCTTGCGGATCACCTTGACGGGATCGGCGTCGGCTGCGATCAAGTGAGCCACATCAGGAGCAAACTTGACCAGTTCGGGGTCGGTATTTGCCATTATGTAGTCAATTTCTTTCTCGAACATGAACCAAGTGTTGTGGTGGGGATGCAGACAGGGAGTGATACCGAAGTCCTTGGAAATATTGGCAAACCTGTTGATGATGTCCAGCTCGTAATTCAGCGCATCCTGCGGCATATCATCGGGCTTGCTGTTATCAGGACGGAAGCTGGTACCCTGCAGACAGACACGCTTAACATCCAGCGCAGCTGCAAACTCCAGTTCCTTTTCCAGGTTCTTGAAGACATCGGCATCAGCTTCCCGATTACCCAGACCGAAGAAGAAGCTGATCGTCTTCACGTTATAACGGTCCAGCACCTCTTTGTAGGCCTCGAGATCCCAGTCAAAGGTATACATAACGTTCTTGGTGCATTCCACTTGGGTATAGCCGATCTCAGCCACTTCCTTGGCGGCCTTTTCTATCTGCTCGGGCTTCTTAGTGCCCCAGGGCCAAATTGCATATGCGAGCTTAGACCTATCCATATATGCATTCTCCTTATGATTGGTTTGCGATTACAGTTGCTTCGCTACATCACGCAGACCGGCGATGATAGCGTCCATATCCTTTTCGGTCCACTCGGGACGGATGTAGATATAGGCCTGACGGGACATTTCCAGCTTGGAGGCAGGACACATATCCCGGCTGTATTCCATCCGCAGTCCCTGATTGGCTTCCATCAGGAAGGGGTTCATCTTGGGGTGGAAGGCACCCTTGTGGCGGAACAGAATCTCCCATGCCCAGCAGACATGCTTGCCGGTGTGGATGGGCTGCTCGCCGCGAACATAGGGTCTTTTCAGCACAGAGAACTTCTCAGCAGTGGCTTCGTTTTCGAAAGCAAAGCGCAGGATGTTGCCGCATTCGCCGTCAAAGTCATTGCTTCGGCCGCGAATCAGACCGAAGTCCTTGACCTGCTCATAGATGTAGTTCCGATTTCTACGCAGATCGTTTATGATGCCGTCCAGACGGGACAGCTGTACCCGCATAATGGCTGCAGTGATCTCGTTGGCGCGGAACTCAGAGCCTGCGTGCAGGTGTTCGTCCAGGTCGTCCAGCTCTTTGCCAAAATAGGGACATCCGCTGCTGTCATGGTAGATATAAGCGCGCTCATAAATATCCTTGCGCTTACAAGCCAAGCCGCCGCCTTCGCCGGCGCTAATGTTCTTGAAGTAGTTGTAGCTGTAAGCACCGGCATCGCCCCAAGTGCCCAGCTTCTTGCCCTGGAAGCTGCCGCCAACGGCCTGGCAGGCGTCCTCAAGCACATAAATGCCGTGCTTTTCCGCAATGGCGCACAGCGCTGCCATATCGGCGGGCATACCCTGCATATGTACGGGGATAATCGCCTTCGTGTTGGGAGTGATTGCTGCTTCCACTGCGGTGGGGGACATAGTGCAGGAGTCGTCCACATCCACGATCACGGGAATGGCGCCAGCTGCCAGAACGGACAGTGCGGTGGCAATATAGGTGTAGGCGGGAACCAGCACTTCGTCGCCGGGGCCGATGCCCAGAGCAACCAGCGCGCTGATCAGAGCGCCCTTACCGGAGGTGAGCAGAAAATAGTGCTCTGCATTCAGGTACGCTTTCATATCCCGTTCGAAGTCCAGCACTTCGTGGACAGGAGCATTGGGGTCCATGACCCGGAACATCCGGCCGTTACGGATAACGTTGGCAACTGCATTGATTTCTTCTTCGCCAATTCTATACATTATTGTTCCTCCATTTCTCTGATAAGCGCAAGATTTTGATTGATTAATTCTGTGTCGGCATCCTCTGTCAGCAGGTATGCACCACGGTAACGGGAGCTCCAGATTTCGTAACCACCCCGAGCGATTTCTTCTTTGTTGGGAAGATAACCATTGGTGCCGTTGGCATTGGACATAGACAAGGTGTATTCTACCGGGCTGAATTCATCCAGCCGCAGGGAGATCATAGTGAAGATCTCAAAAGGATGAGGAACGAACACCACCGGTCCAATCTTGACCAAGGTCTGACGGTAGGACAGACCGGTTTCCGGCTCCTTGCCGGCGGCTTCAATGACTTTCTGCCAGCGGTTGCGTTCATACGTCTTCATAGGACTGTTGAGAGCCGCCTGTGCCAGTTTCTCATAATTCGTCTTGGCTTCTTCGACAGAGGGCAGCGGCTCGTAGGTCAGGTGGATATCACCGGTGTTGACAGCAACACAGGGGGTAAAATAAGAGGTAATGCGATTATAGGCTTCCGCGGCATCCACAGCAGCCATACCGCCCACTTCCATTGCCTGTTCAATGGTGTTCAGGATTCGCTCACCGCTCTTTTTGCGGCGGCTGAAGTCCCGGGGTGCTACATCACCGATGGCTCCGTTGAGAAATACGCAGGGCGCATCGGTCATCCATTCGATCCGGTCGGTCATCACGCCGGACCAGTCCCGGGTCACAGGAGATTCGGGGTAGGGGCCACCGGCGGCAGTGCCGTGTGCACCGAAATGGATAATGGTTCCCAAAGCTTTCTTTTCATCGACGGCGGAAACAAAACTGATGACCCGCATCCGGGGATCGTAAGGACCATGGGGATTTCTGCCCAGAGAGACAGTGCCGTTTTCCCTGATCGCACGGCGGTTAATGCCTGTACGGGTTTCGATCTGACCGATACCCATCCTGGCTTCTTCCATTGTTTCGGCTGCATCGCAGATGGCCTTCACTACACCGGGCAGGAAGATTTCTTCAATATAGCTGCTGTCGGCCTCGCCCCAACCGGGAACAGAGTTGAGGGGAGGACCGGAATGGGTGTGGGTGGCGGAGAAAATCAGATGCTTGATACCGGTCTTCTCTTCCACCAGCTTGGTGATGCGCTGGCAGATGGGGGCGGGAACGGAACATACGGTCACTGTTACCAAGGCGGCAGACACAGCACCGTCGGAAACTACAATAGCAGTAGCGGTTAGATCATCGTGGATGGAAGCGGCAAATCTGTTGGTGGGATAGCCACACAGGCGGGTTCCCAACTTGGGTGTGATAATTGCCTTTCCGGAGCCGACCAAAAACCGTTTTCGTGTGTTTTCAGTATGCATAGTTACACTCCTTTTTCGAAAGTGAAACGGAATTCAACGAACCGTTTCCTTAATAATAAGTATAATAAAACCTTGGAACAAGTCAAGTTTTCTATGAAATTAACCCGTATTTTTTTGATGCGGTTGAAAATTTAGCTGTGTTTTTTTACAATTCGCAGTAAAATTTCCTTAAATGGCTTGTAATTTAAGGACATAGGAGATATAATTCCAGACAGGAGGTGGTTTGCAATGAAAACCATTCACGATTTTCAGTTTACACCCATTCAAAAAAAGATCTTAAGCACCGCCTATTGCAACCCGAGGATCTCTCGCCGGGAATTGGCAGAAAAGGCAGGGATCAGCGAGAAGTCCGTGATCCGGTATGCAGGCGATTTCTTAAATCAGCATATTTTTATCAACCAGGAGGCCTGCAGCAATGCGGTGGGCCGCCACGCAGAATTGCTGCAGATCAATCCGGAGTGGTTTACTGTGCTATCCGCAGATGTGGGTGCCTATTCCGTGAAGATCGGCATTGTAGATTTAAGCGGCAGGATTCTGTTCCGGAAGATATGGGTAAAAGGCGAAGGTTGGACACCCCACACGTTAACTGCTGAAATGCTCTGTGAGAAAATGCAGCAGGTGCTGGAAGAAAGCGGTTTGAAGCCCATTGGTCTGGGGTTGAGTATCAGCGGATTGATTGACCGAGATCGGCAATCTATTCGGTACTGCCCCAATTTAGCACAGCTGCGGGATATTCACGTGCAGAAAGCGTTTGGAGAAACCTTGGGACTGCCGGTGTGTTTGGACACCAGCGCCCGGTGCCTGGCACTGGCGGAGGCCCGTTATGGCAGACATAAGGATGCTTCCAATTTGCTTTACATTTCTGCCGGTCACAGTATCAGCGCCGGCGTGATTCTGGATGGCAAGATTTTCCGGGGCACTGCCGGTTCCGCAGGTGAATTGGGACATATTAAGGTGTCAGATGACCGTGTCCGCTGCACCTGCGGTTCCACCGGGTGTTTGGAGCTGTATGCCACAGTCCCTATGATCGCAAAAAGTATCCGTTGCCGGTTAAGCAACTTCATCGGCTATTCTCCCCTTCCGGCACTGTCCAGTGACTGGAGCAATTTGCAGGTATCACAAATACAGGAAGGCTTCCGGCTGAAGGATAAAATTGTGCTGGAATGCATGACAGACGCCGGGCATCTGCTGGGACGTGCCACATCCAGCTTTGTCAGCAGCTACAATCCCAGCTTAGTAGTGTTCGGTGGCTGTTTGGGGGAATTGTATCCATATGTGATTGAAGAAGCCATCCGGGAGATTGAACGGGTGACCCTGTCTTCCACACTGCAGGATATTGAAATCACAAAGTCGGCATTGGACTCCTGCGACGCGGCTATTTTGGGCGCAGCACTGCAGGTGCAGGATAAATTTTTTGGGCTGTAAAAGGATATGCAGCAATTCATTTCCACCGGCACCATCGAGTGGAAATCATTTGCAAGTGCCAAAAAACCTTGATTTTACAAGTCTGGTATAATCGCACTACAGTTTGAATGCTGTTACACCAGTACACACATCACCTTAATCGTTTCTCTGGAATGTCGAAATTGTTTTAAAAACGCAATCTAGTTCTCACCTTATGCTGATCAAAACTTGCTTTCAGGACAAAAAGGCACATTGATTTTCAAGGAAAATTCTTCATTTGTATCAAAAAGGTTTCTGGCCGCTCCGCTATTGCTGTTGTCGATCTCAAACTGCCATTCCCCGTTTAAATTCAGCCAGTTTTCCCGTTCAAACTGCGGTTTTGGATGCTCCGTTCTGTAAAATCATAAATAGTCACTCCTTTTTTAAGTAACAAAAGACGTAAATTTGTCAATATTATATGCAAAAGACTCCCTTAAAAAGGGAGTCTTTTGCATCTTACAGAATGCTTTGGGGTGTATATCAATTGTACCAAAGGCGAAGCTTTATCTTTTTCCGGAGGGCGAGCAATTAAAGATTTTTTTATACTGCTTATAAAATCCTGAATAATCATTGAAACCGCATTCTACGGCAACTGTTGATGCCAACTCCCCATCGCATATTTTACGGTGCGCAAGAATAAGTCTTTTTTTGATAATATACTGATAAATGGAAATATTCATTTCTTTTTTGAATATATGCGCAAGAGAAGACACTGAAACATTGTTGGCTCTTGCGATCGTTTGTACAGATATATTTCTGCTTAAATTTTGATTTATATAGCCCATCACCGTAAGCAGCAATTCGCTTTGCGTATTTTGATTGCAATTATCTGTGCATTTGGTAGACATTTCGCATAAAATCAAGGATAACAGTGCCCGAAGCTGCACATTGGCATTTAAGGTCGGTCTTTTTGAAATTTTAATCAGTTTTTCAAACATGAAAATAAAATCCGAATTATATTCAGCAAGAAATATTTTGCCGGTGCTATTTTTTGAATTAATAACGAACTCAGGCATATCAGGAAAATGCAAAGTACATCGATGATAATTTTGAGCATCACCCTTTATAATGACCTGATGATAGGTTTCCTTCGGTATAACGATCAGAGTGCCATGTAATATTTTGGTGTGAATGTTCTCACCAATAAGTTCGGCATCTCCCTCTAAAAACAAAATAATTTCATTAATGCTGTGAAACTCTTTGTTTGTTTCTTCGGTAGGACCAAAAGCATATTTGAACGTAATATCACGATCTTTTATGTAGTATTTAAAATTCTGTTTCATATAATCACCAATTATATTATAAATCAATTTGCAGAAATATCAATAGTAAAGGCTAAAATCACTATTTTAATTGACGTTTTATAGTTGTAATATTAAATGGGTGATAAAAAATGAAAAACAAAAATATAGTAGAAACGATTTCTCAAATAAAAGAAAATAAGATCATTGCAATTATCCGGGGCGTAAGTGAAGAAAAAATCATTCCTTTATGTCAGGCGCTATATGACGGCGGAATCAGGCTTGTAGAACTTACTTATAGCGCCAATAAACACGTATCGGATGAACAAACGGCAAAGCAGATAAAAATGCTTTCCACATATTTTGAGGGCAAACTTTACGTTGGCGCGGGAACAGTAATAACCAAAAAGCAAGTTGCGTACACAAAAAAGGCGGGAGGAAACTTTATTATCTCGCCGAATACAGACAAAAAAATCATAAAAGCAACAAAAAGAAAAGGGCTTGTTTCCATTCCGGGAGCGCTTACCCCTTCTGAAGCATTAAATGCAAAAATATACGGCGCAGATTTTGTTAAACTGTTTCCAATAAATAATTTGGGCGTGAATTATTTCAAGGCAGTCTCTGTTCCTCTTTCACACATAGATTTTATTGCAGTAGGTGGAATAGATTTAAACAATATGCATGACTATTTGAACGCAAATATCAGTGGCTTTGGAATAGGGGCCAATATAACTAACAAGCAAATGATTGAAAATAACGATTGGCCGGCAATAAGAAAACTTGCCGAAAGCTACACGGCGGTGATAAAAAATGGCTAATTATATAACTATTGACGGCGGAACAACCAATACAAGAATCAGACTTGTGATAGAAAACAAATGCGTTGATATGCTTAAATTTGATATTGGTGCCCGAAACGGAATAGACAACAGAAAAAATTTAATCCAAACCATCAAACAAGGCATCGACGAGATTCTTAAACGCAACAATATGCCAGAATTAAAAATAGAAAGAATTTTGGCTTCCGGAATGATAACAAGTGAGTTTGGTTTGATAAACCTGCCACATATTGCAGCTCCTGTTTCTATTGCAGATCTGCATGATAATTTATGTGAAACGATTATAGAAGAGATATCACCAATACCTTTTGTTTTTGTGCCCGGTGTCAAATGTCACTGTGATAATTTTGAAAGCAGTGACGTGATGCGAGGCGAAGAAACAGAATTTATAGGTCTTTTTAGGGGCGAAGGAATTTACGTGTTGCCCGGTTCCCATTCTAAAATTATTTCAGCAGACAAAGAGCAACGAATCGTTGAGTTCAATACAATGCTTACCGGTGAAATGATAGCCGCTCTCAGTCAAAACACCATCTTGAAAGACTCGATTAATCTAAAAGACACAAAACTCGACCATAACTTTATACTAAAAGGTTATGCGTTTTGTAAACAAAACGGCGTTAATTACTCCTTGTTCAAGGTGAGGATTTTAGATGCCATATTTGCGCGAAACAAATCTGAGGTATATAGCTTTTATATTGGTGTCGTTTTATGTGACGAGATCGAACAAATCCTGAAGAAAAACCCAAAGCGTATTGTTATCGGCGGGCAAAACAAAATAAAACAAGCAATGACAGTGCTGTTAAAAGAGGTTTCTTTTGCTGAAATTGAAATAATAGACGATGCGCAAGCCGAACAAGCCACAAATAACGGCATTATAAAAATATACGAATATTCAAATAATGAAAGGTGACTGCAATGAACACTCGTGAGGTAAAAAATCTAAGTACGCTTGCTATCAATATTCCTGCAGACGGTCTGTTTCTTGCTATCCTGAACAAGGCAAACGATGATTTATCCGAGGAAAATTGTATTCGTATTTTAAAGGCATACATTGACAAATATCTCGAGGCAAACCCGGATATGATAATGCTGAATGTGTGCTATCGCAGATGTCTCACACCGTCCGAAGTTTTTGACAGCTATTTATACAACATCGAAACAGATGAAAACGGACAAAAGGTGAAAAGATTAAGCCCAACTACAGATGCCGTGTCGATGTATTTCGCTTCCTTTTTTACCTGTGCGCGCGTACTTCTGCAACAAGGAATTGATATTTACAAGTTTCTGACAGAATATATTCGCCAAAAAGGGTGCAAGGTTTATTTGTCTGTAAGAATGAACGACGGGCATTATACAGACAACCCTGCAATCAATTCAAATTTCGCACTAAAAAACGACAAGGCGCTTACAATTAACCACGATGGCGTTGCCCTCGACTTTTCGAAAGAAGAAGTGCAGGAGCTTTTCTGTCAATACATAACCGAATTGCTTGATACTTACTCCGTTGACGGTATTGAGATTGATTGGCTCCGCCACCCTACGCTTTTGCCGGAGGAACACCGTTCGGACCTTTCTATATTAAATAATTATATGCAAACAATCCGTACCTTGCTTGATCGTTACAACAAGGCCCTTGGTTTAGCGGTGCGTGTTTTACCAAGCGAACAGGAAAATTTAAAAATCGGTGCTGATGTATGCCAGTGGATTGCTGACGGTTGTGCGAATGTTGTAACAATAGAAAAGTTTTATATACCGACGAATTTTGAGATGCCGATTCCCCAGTGGAAAGCAAGCATTAAAAAAAGAAACGTCGCAAAGAACGAATACGCTCTGTTGTGCGGTACGGATTGGGCAGTATCCTGTCAGCGCAAGTATAATATTGCCATGACGCCTGCATTGGTAAGAGGCTTTACAAGTGAATGCCTTCATAACGGTGCCGACGGCGTATACTTGTTCAATTTCTTTGAAGAAAACGGTGGAAATTCTTTTGAATATGTTGCAGATTCCAATGGAAATGCATACCTTAAAAACTGTTTCTCGGAGCGTATGAAAGCCGCAAGGGAGCCTGATTTACTTCCCAGAAGGTGCGTGCACATTGGTCGTTCCAACGGCAGATACCCGATCACCCTTGGCGCAGAAGAATGCTATACCTTCTCCGGTCAAATAAAGAAACCTTTCAACCGTTGCCAAATTGTTGTCGGCTGTGATGTTGATGCTTCCCTTTCTGTTTTTCTCAACGACTGTGACAGGAAAATCCCTTTGCAGAACCAACCTGCACTTGAAGGCTTTGCATATCTCCACGAAACAGAAATCAAGAAAAACGGTGGCTTTCTTTATGCGGTTTCGCAAGTGGCTCCTTATGTAAAAACAGCAACGCTTCCGCCGGCAGAAACGGAATCAACCGAAATAACCATTCAAAACAACGCCGCACATCCAGTAGATCTTTTGTGGCTGGAGCTTTCCTTTGAATAACCAAAAGCGAGGTGAATTCCGCCTCACTTTTGGTATGTATCGGGACTTTCTTCTTCTGCGCCTACGAAGTTCTTATCGGCACCATCGAGTGGAAATCATTTACAAGTGCCAAAAAACCTTGATTTTACAAGGCTGGTATAATCGCACTACAGTTTGAATGCTGTTACACCAGTTACCATCACATATCTACAAAGCCAAAAATCCCCCATCGAGTGGGAATGACCCTCATTGTTTCAGAAAATTTGAAGACCTTGGGTCATCGGAAACGATGACCCAAGGTCTTCTTTTTTATAACGATCTTTTGCGGTTACGGTTACTACCTTCTTTGATTTTGATATTGCTTGGGGGACAGGCCGTATTTTTGCTTAAAGGCCGAGCTGAAATAGGAGGCAGAGGAATACCCCACCAAAGCGCTGATCTGCTCAACTGCCAGCTTTTCCTCCAAAAGCAGGTCGGCTGCGTGCTGCAGGCGGATGTTGTTGCGGTATTCCATAGGGGTGGCGCCGATGATGCTTTCAAAGGTCCGCAGAAAGTGATATTTGCTCATAGAGCACAGATCGGCGTAATCGGCTAAGCTTAAATTGCTGTGGTAATGCCTGTTCATATGCTGGACTGCGTGGGCAATGCGCTCAAAATTCTCCTTGTTGGGATGGCTCTCCCGCAAAACGCTGCGCTCCAGCACCGTCAACAGATGCAGCATTTTATAAACACAAAGCTTTTCATAAAAAGGCTGCTTGCACAGGGTCTCCTCTATAATATCATCGAACAGGTCGCAAACCTGACGGTTAAAGGGCGCGTCATAAACCCTGGAGGTGGAAAGGGAGATCTCCGATGGCAGGGCCTTGCACTGAAAGTGAATGTAATAGAATTCCGCGGTTTGATTTCCCTCGTAAATATGATGCTGCTTTTCCCCGGGAGCGAAAAGGATGAAGGAGCCGGCAGAGGCAAGCACCTTATGCTTCAAATAAAAGGTCTCGCTGCCCTTGGCAATATAAAACAGCAGCCAATCCTCCCGGCCGTAGGGGCGGTTGATCTCCCGACCCTGTTTGGCAAAAATGTGCCCGCAGCTTACAAGGCTGATTCCCGATACCTGCTGGTTTTGTTCTGCATACGCGTTATAGATCATACCATCACCGCAATATTTCTAAAATTTTTGGCAAGAAACCATATTTACTAATGATGAATATAGCACTAAAATGAAAGTATGTCAACAAAAGCAGAAAGCGCGTGAAAGGAATGGGAATATGAAGATCGTGGTTACCCCCAGAGGCTTTGCCAAGTGTGGGCTGGATAATGTGAAAATCATAGAAGACGCAGGCTTTACCGTAGAATACAACGCTACGGGAAACGCCTATACAAAGGAAGCATTTTACGAAAAAACCAGGGACGCCGACGGGGTCGTGGTTGGTGTGGAGCTGGTGGACAAGGCATACATCGATGCCCACCCGAAGCTGAAGGCAGTGGTAAAATTCGGTGTGGGTACCGATAACATCGACTTAGACTACTGCCGTGAAAAGGGGATCTTTGTGGGAAGAACGGTAGGCTCCAACGCAAGAAGCGTGGCAGAAACCGCCATCAGCTTTCTGTTTGCCGATTCCAAGAATCTATACGGGAGCATTTCCGATACCAGAGCCCACAAATGGACCAAGCAGACCGGCTATGAGCTGGAGGGCAAGACCATCGGCATCGTGGGCTTCGGCGCTATCGGCAAAAAGGTTGCCCAAATGGCCTTTGGGCTGGGTATGCGGGTGCTGGCCTATGATCCTTACTTCATCGACCCGGAGGCTGCCCGGGCATTTTGCGTGGAGGAAGCGACCTTTGAAGATATTCTGAAGGGTTCGGATTTTGTTTCCCTGCACGTGCCGCTGACCCCGGAAACCACGAATTACATTACAATGAAGCAGCTACAAGCAATGAAGCCCGGCGCCGTTTTGATCAACACGGCAAGAGGCGGCATTGTGAACGAGGCGGATCTGTTTGAAGCCTTGTCCGCAAACATCATTCGGGCGGCGTATTTTGACGTTTTGGTGAACGAGCCGCCGGCAAAGGATGAGCCGCTGCTGACCCTGCCCAACTTCTACTTAACGCCCCACATTGCATCCCGAAGCCGGGAGGCAGAGGAAAATACCGCCCGTATGGCAACCCAAATTATGATCGACGCGTTGAAAAAACGAAGCTAAAAGGAGAATGTATATGAATCCGTTTGTAAAGGAATTTATGGAAAGCAAGGTCATTGTTGTGTGCCGTGGCATTGCTCAGGAGGAGATCGTCAAGGTGGCAAGCGCCCTGTATGAGGGCGGCATCCGCTTTATGGAGGTGCCCTTCAATCAGGCAGATCCGGGCAGCTTCTCCGCAACCGCAGCCAAGATCAAGGCCGTGAAGGAGGCCCTGGGCGGAAAAATGCACGTGGGCGCAGGAACGGTCATCACCCTGGAGCAGTTTGCGCTGGCAAAGGATGCCGGCGCAGAGATCATCGTTTCCCCCACCCTGGAGGAGGATGTGATCGCCGCAACAAAGGCCGCAGGCCTCATTTCTATGCCGGGCTGCGCCACCCCCTCTGAAATGACCAGAGCCTACAAGCTGGGGGCGGATCTGATCAAGCTGTTCCCCTCGTCTATGGTGGATATGAAGGTCATCAAGGAGATCCGCGTGCCGCTGAATCACCTGCCTCTGGTCTGCTTTGGCGGTGTTTCCGCGGAGAACATTCAGGATGTGCTGGCGACGGGCGTTGTAGGCGTTGGCGTTGCCTCTGCAGTTTTGAATAAGCAGGCCCTGGCAGATAAGGATTATGAAAAAATCACTGCTCTGGCAAAGGAACTGACAGGAAAGTTTGCATAAGCACCTATAAGAAAGGATCGCAATATGGCTGTTATTGTTTTGACCGGCATGCCGGCAACGGGAAAATCCACCATCTGCAAGGCGCTGGCGGCGCATTTCGGCTTCCCTGTGGTGGAAAAGGATGCCATCAAAGAGGCGCTTTTTGATACGGTGGGCTTTACCTGCTATGCAGAAAAACGGGCACTGGACCATGCGGCCAACGCAGTGGTGATCCATATGACCGAGCAGCTTTTGAAAGCAGGCGGCTCTGTGATCGTGGATAACAATTTTGACGAGGCCAGCGGCAAGAATTTCAAGGCGCTGCTGGAGCAGTATGGGCCAAAATGCGTATGTGTGTTTCTCCGGGGAGAGCTGGACGTTTTGCACCGGCGCTACACCCTGCGGGATAATGCCCACGCCCGTCATTTGGGTCACGTGCTGCAGGAGCATTATCCTCCCCGGCCGGGTGACAGCCTGTACTACACCATGACCCGAGATGAATTCTGCGAGAAATTTATGAAGCGGGGCATGGATTCCTTTGAATGTCCGGGGCAACGTCTGGAGATCGACACCACCGATTTTGCAGCGGTGCATACGGAGCGGATCGTAGCCCAGGTAGAAAAGCTGTTGGAGGGTCAAAAATGAAAACGTTTTCCTGCGAATATGATATCGCGGTGATCGGCGGAGGCCCTGCAGGCCTTGCCACAGCCATCACCGCCGCCCGGGAGGGCAAGAAGGTCCTTCTGGCGGATAAAAACGGTTTCCTGGGAGGAAACCTGACCATCGGTCTGCCCCTGCTGGGCTTTTTGGATGAGCACGGAAATCAGTGCATTTCCGGCTTTGCAGAGGAGTTTGTGCAGCGGCTGCAGGCCCGGGGCGCTGCTTACGGCATCCGCCCCTGTCCCAAGCACAATTCCGTTACCAATGTGGATGCAGAGGCGGTGAAGATCCTGGCCTTTGAGATGTGCCGGGAGGCGGGAGTCCAGGTGCTGCTGCACGTGGAGGCCATCGATGCTGCCGTGGAGGGAGAAATGGTGAAAACCGTCACCCTTTACGGCAAGTGCAATCGGATCACCGTGAAGGCAGAGCTGTTTGTGGATTGCACCGGCGACGGGGATGTGGCTTGCCTTGCCGGCTGCTCCTACGAAACAGGCCGTGGCGAAGAACAGGAAATGATGCCGCCCACGGTGATGTGCACCATTGAGAATGTAAACGATCAGGCGCTATTAGACTATGTGGCGGAGCATCCCGATGAGATGAAGCCTATGAGTGCCACCATCGAAACCAAGCCCGGCTATGACGCGGCCTATTTTAAGGCCGATCCCAACTACGTGTTTGTGGGTATGACCCAGCTGTGGTCCAGGCTGAAGGCAGAGGGCATTTGCCCTGTGGAACGGGGCAATATGATCGTCATCAACGGTCTGCACAAGGGGCAGATGTACGTCAACACCACCCGGCTGCTGGATGTGGACGGCACAGATGTATTCGATCTGACCCGCGGGGAGATGGAAGGTCACCTGCAGCTGCATAAGCTGATCGAAACCTTCCGCAAGTTTGTCCCCGGCTTTGAAAACTGTTACATCTCCTCCATTGCCCCCAACATCGGCATTCGGGAGACCCGACGAATGAAGGGCCTGGAGTGCGTGACCTTAGAGCAGGCGCTGGAGGGTGCAGTGCCCCACAGCAGCATTTGCCTGTCCGGCTATACCATCGATATCCACTATAACAATGAACGGGGCACCCTGTTCAAGAAGCTGGAAAGACCCTTCGGCGTTCCCTATGGCTGCCTGGTCAGCCCGGAACGACCCAATTTGATGTTTGCCGGCCGGTGCATCAGCGTGGACGATCACGTGGTAGGCTCTACCCGCGTGATGCCCTGCTGTATGGCTATGGGACAGGCTGCCGGTCTGGCGGCTGCCATGGCGGTAACGGAAAAGGTGCTTCCCGGGCAGGTGGATGTAACCAGGCTCCGCCGCGCGCTGAAGACCCAGGGCGCCATTTTATCTATGGAGGAGAAACAATGAAAATTGCGACAATGACCACCTTGTGCTATTCCGCCCGGGACAAGGAGGAAAAAACCAGCGCATTGGAGGCTGTCCGCCGGTTGCACGCGGCAGGCTTTACCTATATTGATCTGAATTTGTGCGGTATGGTGCAGGGGCATCAGTGCAGCTTCGTGCAGGACGATTGGAAGTCCGAGGTGCAGGAGCTGGCCAAAGAGGTGAAGCGGCTGGGTGTGACTCTCCACCAGGCTCATCTTCCTTACTATCACATCAGCTATATCTACGATGAGGAAAACCGGGAATTCAATGCCCTGTTCGACAAAATGATGCGGCGGGCCATTGAGCTTTGCGGTATGCTGGAGATCCCCTGTGCGGTGGTACATAATTACGATCTGCCTGAGGGCGACCAAAAGGCGCACATTGAGGAGAATCTGAAGCGCTTTGGGGAATATGTGGAGCTGGCCAACCAAAGGGGGATCCGCATTGCCTTTGAAAATATGCGAAATCCCAAGAGGTTTTGCAGCAAAACAGAGGATCTGATTGCGCTGACAGAGGCATTTGCTCCCAAAAACGTGGGCATTTGCTGGGATTTTGGTCACGGACAGATCAACTATCAAGAGGATCACGCCAAGGCGATCGCTCAGCTGAAGGATCGGATCTGCGCCGTGCATATCCACGATAACAACGGCAAAAACGATCAGCACCATCCTCCGTTTATCGGTACGGTGGCGTGGGAAGAGGTGCTGCCTGCCCTGCGCCGGGCAAATTATAGGGGCTGTCTGAACTATGAGATCGGCGTCAATAAAACCGTGCCCGATTTGCTGCGGGATGAAATGATAAGGTACTGCTTCAAGGCAGGAGAATACCTGGTGAAAATGTTCGAGGGTACAGCCCAATGAAGATGTATATGATTCGCCACGGCGAAAGTATGGCCAATGCAGAGCATCTGCACGCAGGCTGGTCACAAACGCCCCTGTCCCCCAAAGGGGAGAAAGAAGCCCGGCGCCTGGCAGCGCTTTTGAAGGGCTATACCTTTAGCAAGGTATATTCCAGCGATCTGCTGCGGACGATGCAAACACAAGCGCTTGCCCTGCCCGATGCAGAAGCCACCGTGACCCCGCTTCTGAGAGAGATCGGTGTGGGTGATTTAGCAGGCAAACGGGCAGACGAGTGCCTGCAGCAGTATGGGGAGCGTTATCTGACGGACAAGGCAGCCCGGGATTTTCGGTTTTTCGGCGGTGAAAACCGGGAAATGCACGTTGCCCGGGTGAAGGAATTTATGGATACGGCGGCCTTACAGGAAACGGGAGAAATCGCGGTATTTTGCCACGAAGGCACCATTCGCTGCGCTTTGGAATATGCCTGCGATGAGAAGGCTCGTACCCGACCCCTGGAAAACTGCGGAGTTTACCTGTTTGAATATACAAATTCCGTGTGGACATTCAAAACCCAGATAGAAGAAAACAAGGAGGAAGCGTAAAATGCTGAAAAAAGATCCCTGGCAGGGCTATATCAAGCCCGCAAAAATGGTAGGTAATTTATATTTTGTGGGCACGAAGCCTGCATCTACCCATATTATCGACACAGGCGACGGGCTGATTATGATCGACCCCGGCTATCAGGAGAGCCTGTATCTGGTGCTTCACAATATGTGGGAATTGGGTCTGGATCCCAAAAATATCCGCTATATTCTGCTGACCCACTGTCACCACGATCATACCGATGCCACCCAGGCGCTGGTGGCGCTGACGGGCGCAACTGTTTGCTTCCCGAAGGCAGACCTGCCCCTTCTGAACGGGGAGATCTATCACTACGATTTCAGACCCTTTAAGCCCGATGTTCTGCTGGAGGACGGCGACACCGTGACCTTAGGGAACACGCAGGTACGCTGCGTGGCTACCCCGGGTCACACCGACGGCACAATGTCCTATTTCTTCCCTGTGACGGACGGAGAAAAAACTTACCGGGCAGCCATGCACGGCGGTGTGGGAATGAATTCTATGATGTCGGATTTTCTGAAGGAAAGAGGTCTGTCTGCGGATTGCCGCCGCAAGTTCCTGGAGGGACTGGACAAGGTGGAAAACCAGCAGGTAGACATTACGGTAGGCAATCACGTGGGACAAAACGATACCGTAGGCAAATTAAGTCGCCTGGGAAAAGAGGAAGGCAATCCGTTTATCGACCCCACGGAATGGAAGCGCTTTATTGAAAAGTGCCGGGGCAATCTGGAAAAACTGAATCGGGATGATCCGTGCTGACAGGATACGAGAGGGAACAAAAAATGAAGCTAACCTTTGAACAGATCAAGAGCATTACCACAGGCGCTGTGTGCGTTGAAAAGGAAAACGGTAAAATCAGGTTTTGCCGTTTTACAGAACAGCAGGAGATCTTATACGGCAAGGGCGGTAAGACCTTTAATGTAAGATGCGCTGCCTCTGCGGGCATTCGATTCCGATTCCAAACAAACAGCCAAACGCTAAAATTGAAATTTGAAATACAGAAAGGCTCCTCCCGGCGGTATTATTCCTTCGACGTTTTTGTAGACGGCAAGGCAGCA
The DNA here is from genome assembly GCA_017416245.1 of Oscillospiraceae bacterium. Classification (GTDB taxonomy): domain Bacteria; phylum Bacillota; class Clostridia; order Oscillospirales; family Oscillospiraceae; genus Faecousia. The sequence goes on from JAFQCX010000037.1 coordinate 19,119, forward strand.
GGGTATATGGATAATTTTTCAGGTGTTCAGCTGCCCAGGAATTATACGGGTGTTGAACTGCCGCTGGGTAACGCGGAAAAGGAATTTGCTTTGGGCAAGGGTGACAAGGAAGTGTGCGTATACTTTCCCTGGTCTGTCTGCCCCTTGCTGGAAGAGCTTTCCTTAGAGGACGGCGCGTATGTCATACCCGTAAAACCCGCCAAAAAATTGCTTGCCTTTGGCGATTCCATTACCCAGGGCTATGATGCCCTTCGCGCCTCTATGCGCTATACCTCTCTGCTGGCAGACAAGCTACAGGCAGAGGAGTTCAATAAGGGCATCGGCGGCGAGGTGTTCTTTCCTGCCCTGGCCCAGACCAAGGATGATATTGCCCCCGATTACATTACGGTAGCATACGGAACCAACGATTGGAGCAAGGAAACCGAGGAGGATTTCAAGGCGCGGTGCAGAGAATTCTATGTGGCGCTGAGCAACCATTATCCCCAGGCGAAGATCTTTGCGATCACGCCCATTTGGCGGAAGGACTATCAGGGGGAGAGAGCCTTTGGCCCCTTTGAACTGGTGGAACGAGATATTCGGGAGGCAGTTGCAGACCTTCCCAATGTAAGGGTGATCAAGGGCTTTGACCTTGTTCCCAAGGACGAAAGCTATTTTTCCGACCTGAGATTGCACCCCAACGACGAGGGCTTTGCCCACTACGCAGAAAACCTGTATAACGAGATAGCAAAAGAACAAAAAAGTAACGCGTGATCGTGTTGCATAATCATAACCACCGGCCGTGTGCATTTGTCAAGGAAAAGTAGACACTGCCGGTGGTTTTCTTTATACGAATAAAATCCCCCTCCGATCGGAGGGGGATTTCACATTATAAAGCTTTGCGCTGTCGGTGGTTGACTTTTTAATCAAGAATCAGATTGCTCGACAGGCTTATCTTCAACTTCAGCAGGCTTACCTTCAGGCTCGGCCTTATCCTCGGGTTCTGCTACAGCTGCTGTCTGCTTTTTCTTTATGCGGATAAACACCACAGCTGCAGCGCCGGCAGCTGCCAAAAGCACCGCGCCTGCGATCATGGTGATCAGCCTCCCGGATTTTCCCTTGTCAGACTTGGTGTCGGAGGGATCGTTTATTTCGCCACTGGTTTCTGTCTGGCTGCTGTCCGGCAGGGTGGTGTTGGGAATGCCGGTAGCATCACCGGGCTCCGTCTGACTGCTGTCCGGCAGGGTGGTGTTGGGAACGCCTGTATCACCACCGGGCTTCGGCTTACTGCTGTCCGGCAGGGTGGTGTTGGGAACGCCTATATCATCACCGGTATCACTGGGTTCCGGCTTGCTGTCATTACGCAGGTATACCCGGACAGATTGACCGTTCTTCACTTCAACAATACCCGTTTCCACGGCGTCGGTATTGGGCGCCATCTTGACTTGTCGGATCACCTTCTCCTCTGTCAGCCGGCTGCCGTTGTAGTAGGCCGCAACCACGGAATAGACCTTTTCGTAGGCAGTTCCGTTCAGCCAGGACAGGCGGTAAGCAGTGTTGGCAGCCCTTGCCTTGTCCGGCTCCGTCACACGTATGCCGGTCTTCTCATCGTAGAGCATAAAGTCAGCAGCAACGCCGGAGGCATACAGCTTGTAGTCATCTACATAAACGGTGCCGTTTACACTGGTGAAGCTAAAGCCCATAGAGTGCAGCGGCAGTGTCACATTCGCAGCAACGGAAACATCCTTAACGGTAGCCAGTTTCTTTCCGGCAGCATCACAAATCGTGTAGTCGCAGGTATATGCGCCGGCGGTGCTGAAGTTCATAGTTCTCTTGAAGGTGAACTTGCCGCCTGCAGAAACATCCACACCGGCCATTTCCTCATAGGTATTGGCGTTGGAACAGCTCACCTTGCCCCCGGCAATTCGGAAGCCGCCGTCAACCGTCTGGCCCTTGTCATTTTCCAGATACAGCAGTATGATCTTTCCTGCGCCCATATTGGCAGGGAGTGTAACCGTTACCTCCCAGGTCTGTTTCTTTGCGTATGTATCGCCGGCTGTGATATTTTTCAGCACCTTGTCATTCTGCAGCTGCACATTGCCGGTCAATGCCAGGATCTTATTGCCTGCATTGCTTTTATCCTCTTCAACAACAGCCTTTGCGCCTGTAGAAGTATAGATCCTCCAGCTGGTGGGGACTTTTACATTGTTATTGCTGTACGTCATACCGGTTGGGTAGCCGTTGAAGTTCTCTCCAAACGCGGGGAACTGGCTGTAACGGTTGGTATCGGAGGTGATAACGGGTGTCACGTTGGCAGCAGTTTCGATCCAGTAACCGCAGGTGCCGATATGGCTGATTTTGCTGTCCTCTATGATCTTGCCGCCGGGGAAGGTAATGGTCTGACCATTGATCCTGAACGTAGGATCCTTGCCCTTGACCTTGAAGTCTTCACGGGTTGTAATGGCGGTATCGGGGGTCAGACGCCAGATATTCCGGCCACCTGCATACATACCGGACAGAACAAAACTGCTGTTCCAGGTTTTGGGTACAGCGAGCGCCTTCCGGTCAGCATAGCCTGCCACACGGGTCAGTTCACTCATCAGCTGGGAAACCACCCGGATGACATCATCATAATCATAAGGTTCGCCCTCAATGGTCGTATCCCGGGGACCTACAATATAGCCCAGGAACACCTCAGGATTCAGCATACCGATATGCAGTATGGTCTCAGAGTAGTACGCTGTGTTGCGGGTGCCGTTTGTGGGTCTGTTTTTGTGCTGGTAGTTAAAGCCGGTAGCAAATGCGCTGATCCGCTTATTATCCGAGGAATCGTACATACCCTTAAACCGATTGATTTCATACAGAAAACTGTTAAATACGGAATCTTCATAGTACGCGCCGTTGTAGGCGGTGGGTCCGCTGAAGCGGTCCATATTGTAGGCAGGTTGTCTTACATAGTATTCTTCACTTGCGGTGGTACCTGCAGCAACAGTATTGCCGCCCTCAGCATCGACGCTTACATTCCATGCTTTACTTGCGGAGAAGCCATAATTGGTAACCATAATATTAGGGAAATACTTAAGAGCAGGCGCAACGGCCTGTTCCATATAAGCGACCTGGCGGCCACGCATAACGGCATTCCAAATTGCCGCATCTGCGCTGGCAGAATCGTTGATGTTAAAGATTTCGGATTTGTTTCCGCTGCCCTGGATAAAATGAAAACCGCGCTCCTCCAGCAAAGGACGGACAGCCGTTGCATACAGAGGGTGCTCAACGATCTCCTTATAGATCGCCGGGTTGGCAGGAATGTCGATATTATTGACCGTAGCGCCGGTTTTGTAGATCTTTTTCAGATAATGGGCGTGGGTGTAGTTATACTCCACGTCCAGCAGGATACCATCCAGCTGGCCGCCGATTGCCTTGAATTCCTTGAAGAATGCTTCTGCCCACTGAACATACAAAGCTACGCCCTTATCCATATAGATCATCGCCTCAGGCAGCACATTGGCATCAATGGTCTTATAAAGCATAATGTAGCGCGTGCCCACGGGACGGTCAGCAAAGATCTCCTTCAATGTCTGCGCCATAGAAGGAATGTCCCTGACGACTTTGTTTGCGCTATAGCCCGTATTCACATTTATATAAATAGGAAGCTCGCCCGATCCGCTGTACTTGCTTGCGGAGAAAGTAACTCTCGAATATACATACGGATCATCGAATTTGTAGGCGCCTGTCTCGAGTTCTCCCATATTATTCACGAAGTAGAACGGTTTCGTATCCATTCCGGCGCCACCGGCAAAGTTTACCAATCCCATAGGAATCAGCATTGCCAGAAGCAGGACAATCGCGATGGCCTTTTTCATATATGCGTTCCTTTCTGTAAGATTTTTTGGTAAAGTCTTGCATATAGATGTTTGAATTATACCAAAAGTGGCCATAAAAAGCAACTTTCTTCCAGAATTTCTATGTTTTTATACCGTTTCTGTTTGGCAGAGAGGCATCGAATGGGAATAACAGCTTTTAAGCGCCGTATTGCTGCGGCGCTTAAAAAATTGGCGCAGGTAGTTGCATTTTTTTACAAAAGTGCTATAATGCAACGTTGGAAAAACGGAGCGCAACCATAAAGATTCTTCTGAGAGCATTTTAATACCCTCACTTCACATCTGAATGATTAAACTCTGAAAAAAGATTTTGAAAGAAGGCGTATTGTTATGACTCAAACAGCAAGTATTTTTTTGAGTCTGTCTATCGCTTTGCTTTCCGGCCTTCTCCTGTCAAGACTGGCCAAGAAAGCAAAGCTTCCCGCAGTTACTGCATACCTGATCTCCGGCGTTCTCATCGGCCCGTTTGTTCTCGGCGCAATCGGTATTCCCGGGATCGGTATTACCGCAGAGCAAATCGAAAGCTTTGGTCTGATCTCCGACCTGGCGCTGGGCTTTATCGCATTTGCCATGGGCAATGAGTTCCGGCTGGCACAGCTTAAAAAGATCGGCAAACAGGCAACGGTAATCGGCGTTGTTCAAGCACTGTTCACCACCGTCATTGTGGATGTGGCATTGATCGGCCTGCATTTCCTTATGCCGGATAAGCTGTCGCTTTCTGCTGCCATTGTTCTTGCATCCGTTGCAACCGCTACAGCCCCTGCCGCCACGTTGATGGTAGTAAAGCAGTACAAGGCAAAAGGCCCTGTTACGGATGTTCTGCTTCCCGTGGTCGCGCTGGATGATGCGGTTGGCCTTGTTGTGTTTGCGATCTCCTTCGGTGTTGCCAAATCCGTCAGCACCGGGGCAGTTGACGTGCTTTCGGTTATTTTAGAGCCGTTGCTGGAGGTCGTTCTTTCTTTGGGGCTGGGCTTTATTATGGGACTGCTGTTCACGCTATGCGAAAAGTATTTCCACTCCCGTTCCAAGAGAATGGCTGTGTCAGTTACCTTTGTTATGATGACCGTTGCTATCTCCAGCCTGCGGTTCGATGTCGGTGGTATTCATATCGGTTTCTCTTCCTTGCTTGCCTGTATGATGCTGGGCACTGTGTTCTGCAATATGTGCGAGGTGTCGGAAGAACTGATGGAGAGAGCCGACAGATGGACCACCCCCATTCTCATATTGTTCTTCGTGATCAGCGGCGCTGAGCTGGAGCTTTCGGTATTCGCAGATTGGGCAGTTGTGGTAGCTGGTATCGTCTACATCCTATCCCGCTCCGTTGGCAAATACTACGGCGCAAACATCAGCGCAAAAATGACGAATTCCGATCCCAGTATTGTCAAATACCTCGGCATCACCTTGCTGCCGCAAGCGGGTGTTGCCCTGGGTATGGCGATCAAGGCGATGGAGCTTGGTCCCGATGGCGCCATCGTTCGTAACATCACCTTATTTGCGGTTCTGATCTACGAGATCGTTGGACCCTTCCTCACAAAGATCGCCCTTACCAAGGCCGGCGATATCAAGGAAGAGGGACGCACAAACGCAAGAGAAGAACACCTTGCCAAAAAAGCCCAGGCATAGCGCAATAAATAACCGCCCGAAAGCCCTTGAGAAAAAGGGCTTTCGGGCATTTGTGCAATATGACGGAATATTGCTGCAATATACAGGTAATAAACAGCAAAGAAATATGTCGTAGGAGTAAAAACTTCTGCCCACCCGTCTTGTAACGCGGGCTTAAATATGCTATAATCTAATCAAAGGATTGTGAGAATGTTTTGCACATATTTCAAAATCTCTTGTTTACGCAAACTCTTTTTAAACTGTGAAATGTGAGGTCTGTGCTATGAAGTATAGTTATTTCCCGGGCTGCACCCTGCGAAACAAAGCAAAGAATCTGGACGATTACGCAAGAGCCTGCGCAGAAAAGCTCGGTTTCTGTCTGGAGGAGCTGACCGACTGGCAGTGCTGCGGCGGTGTGTATCCTCTGGGTGCGGACGAGATCGCCAGCAAGCTGCCCTCTGTCCGGGCGCTGAATGCGGCAAAAGAAAAGGGGCAAGACCTGGTGGCGGTGTGTTCCGCCTGCTACCATGTACTGAAGCGGGTCAACGACGATATGGCAAATGTATCTGACATGCAGACCCGCGCCAACAATTATATGGCGCTTTCCGAGCCCTATACGGGTGAAACCAAGGTGCTGCATTATTTGGAAGTGCTGCGGGATGTGGTGGGCTTTGACAATCTTAAAAAGCAGGTGGTCAATCCCCTGACCGGTCGGAAAATCGGCGCTTACTACGGCTGCTTGCTGCTGCGGCCCAGCTCTGTGATGGCCTTTGATGACCCTGAAAATCCCACCATTTTGGAGGATTTCATCCGGGCATTGGGCGCAGAACCTGTCGTATATCCCTACCGCAACGAGTGCTGCGGCGGTTACATATCCATCAAGGAAAAAGAGCAGGCAGGCGCGCTTTGTGAGAAAATCACCCAAAGCGCCGCCGGATACCAGGCAGATTGCCTTGTAACCGCTTGCCCCCTGTGTAAGTATAATCTGAGCAAAAACAGCGATCTTCCTATCGTCTATTTCACAGAGCTTCTGGCAGAAGCCCTGGGCATCAAGGAGGTGCAGGAATGAACAAGGTTGACGAAATCAAGCAAATCAGCGGGGTAAACCCTCTGAAATGTATGAAGTGCGGCAAATGCTCCGCTTCCTGCCCGTCTTTTAACGAAATGGACATCAAGCCCCATCAGTTTGTGACCTATGTGGTAAACGATGATGTGGAGGCGCTGGCCAATTCCAAATCTGCATGGAAGTGTCTGAGCTGCTTTGCCTGTATTGAGCGCTGCCCCCGGAATGTGCAGCCCGGCAAGCTGATCGACGCTGCCCGGCAGATCCTTATCCGTCAGCGGGGGCAGGAAGGACTTTCTGCAGATGAAATCCCTGCTCTGTTGGACGAGGATATGCCCCAGCAGCTTCTGATGAGTGCATTCAGAAAGTATCGGAGGTAACAAATGCGTAGAATCGGTGTATTTGTGTGCCACTGCGGCAGCAACATTGCCGCAACAGTGGATGTGAAAAAAGTCGTGGAAATGGCTCTGCTAGAGCAGGGCGTTGTCCACGCGGAAGATTATCCCTATATGTGCAGTGAGGCGGGTCAGTCCCGCATTGCCGAGGCCATTCGGGAAAAGCAACTGGAGGGCATCGTGGTTTGCTCCTGCTCTCCCCGTATGCACGAGGCCACCTTCCGCAAGTGCGCGGAGCGAAACGGCCTGAACCCCTATCTGGTGGAAATTGCCAACATTCGTGAGCATTGCTCCTGGATCCATAAGGATATGCAGGAAGCCACGGAAAAGGCCGTCATTCTGATGCGCGCGGCTGTTGCCAAGGTGCATCTGAACGCTCCCCTGCTGGCCGGCGAAAGCGCCGTTACCAAGCGGGCGCTGGTCATCGGCGGCGGCATTGCCGGTATTCAGACTGCTCTGGACATCGCCGATGCCGGTTATCACGTGGATATCGTGGAAAAAGAGCCCTCTATCGGCGGCCGTATGAGCCAGCTGGATAAGACCTTCCCCACCCTGGACTGCTCCGCCTGTATTCTGACACCCAAAATGGTGGAGGCGGCAAGCCACGAGAACATCACCATACATACCTGGAGCGAAGTGGAAAAGGTTTCCGGCTTCGTGGGCAACTTTACGGTGGATATCCGCAAAAAGGCCCGCTATGTGAATATGGATAAGTGTACCGGCTGCGGTATCTGTCAGGAAAAGTGCCCCTCCAAGAAGCCTCTGAACGAGTTTAACCGGGGTCTGAACAACCGCAGCGCCATCTATACGCCCTTTGCCCAGGCCATTCCCAATGTGCCTGTGATCGATGCAAGCGCCTGCATCAAGCTCAATACCGGCAAGTGCGGTATCTGCGAGAAGTTCTGTCAGGCCGGCGCTATCGACTATAAACAGCAGGACGAGATCATCACCGAGCAGTATGGCGCCATTGTGGTTGCCACCGGTTTTGATACCATCAAGCTGGATAAGTACGGTGAATACGCTTACAACGAGAGCAAGGATGTGATCACCTCTCTGGAACTGGAACGTATTATGAATGCCGCCGGTCCTACCAAGGGTCATTTAGAGCGTCTGTCTGACGGCAAGGCTCCCAAGGAGATCGTGTTCATCCAGTGTGTGGGCAGCCGCTGCTCCGACGACCGGGGCAAGCCCTACTGCTCCAAGATCTGCTGTATGTACACCGCCAAGCACGCTATGCTGATCCGGGACAAATACCCGGATACCAACGTGACGGTATTCTACATCGACGTCCGTACCCCCGGCAAGAACTTTGACGAGTTCTACCGCCGGGCAGTGGAGGACTACGGTGTCAACTATGTGAAGGGCCAGGTAGGCAAGGTCGCGCCCCAACCCGATGGCAGCCTGCTGGTTCACGGCGTAGATCTGCTGGAAAACAAGCAGATCCTCAAGAAAGCGGATATGGTGGTGCTGGCTACCGCCATTGAGCCCAATCCCGATGTGCGGAAGATCGCCACTATGCTCACCGCTTCCATCGATACCAACAACTTCCTGACCGAGGCCCATCCCAAGCTCCGTCCCGTGGAATCCCCCACAGCAGGCGTGTTCCTGTCCGGCGTGTGCCAGGGTCCCAAGGACATTCCCGAAACCGTAGCCCAGGCGGGCGCGGCAGCGGTGAAGGTCATCGGCTTGCTTGCCAAGGATAAGCTGAAAACCAACCCCTGCACTGCTAAGGCAGACGAGCTGCGCTGCAACGGCTGCAGCCAGTGCGCCAACGTATGTCCCTATGGTGCTATTTCTTATGAAACCAAGCAGGTCAACGACCACGGCATCCGTGAGGAACGCCGCATTGCGGTAGTCAATTCCGCTCTGTGTCAGGGTTGCGGCGCCTGTACCGTTACCTGTCCCAGCGGCGCTATGGACCTGCAGGGCTTCTCTAACAGACAAATTATCGCGGAGGTGGATGCAATATGCCGGTAACTGAAAATTGGAAACCCACCATCGTTGCCTTCTGCTGCAACTGGTGCAGCTACGCAGGCGCAGACCTGGCAGGCTCCAGCCGTCTGGCCTACCCTGCGGATGTAAAGATCATCAAAGTGCCCTGCTCCTGCCGGGTCAACCCTATGTTCATTCTCCGTGCCTTTGAAAAGGGCGCAGACGGTGTGATCCTCTGCGGCTGCCACCCCGGTGACTGCCACTACTCCACCGGCAACTACTATGCCCGCCGCCGAATGACCCTGCTGTTTAGCATGCTGGATTATCTGGGCGTGGAAGATGGACGCACCCGTGTGGAATGGGTATCCGCCGCGGAGGGTGTAAAGTTCTCCGAAACCATGAATAGCTTTGTAGAAAAAGTTCGCGCCCTTGGCCCGAATGTAAGATTGGGGGATCTGCGATGCAAGAATTGATTGTAAGAGCGAAAGAACTTCTGGCATCCGGCCAGGTTGCCCGTGTTTTAGGTTGGAAAAAGGGTGAGCACAGCTACGACCCTGAGGTTGCCTTTTTTAACGATGCCGAGAGTCTGCAGGATTTTGTATACGACGGCTTCTGCGGTGCAAACCTGAGCAAATATATGATCGAAGCCTCCAAATTGGAGGGTAAGACCCTGGTTTTCCTGAAGCCCTGCGACAGCTACAGCTTTGTACAGCTTATGAAGGAGCATCGTGTGGATCGGGAAAAGGCTTACATCATCGGTGTGGGCTGCTGGGGCAAGCTGGATGTCCGTAAGCTGGGCGCTGAGGGCATTCTGGATGTGGAAATTGCCGGCGATGTGCTGAAGGTTTCCTCCCTGTACGGTGACAGCGAGGTAGCTTATAAGGACGCTATGCTGGAGCGCTGCCATGTGTGCAAAGGCAAGGAGCATAAGGTATTCGACGAAACGCTGCTGGAGTCTGCCGACACCGTGGATCTTGATCGTTTTGCCGAGGTGGAAAGAATCGAGGCTATGAGCCCCGAGGAGAAATTTGCCTACTTCCAGAGTGAGCTAAGTAAGTGCATCCGCTGCAATGCCTGCCGCAACGTCTGCCCCGCCTGCTCCTGCCGCAAGTGCGTGTTTGACAGCACTGCCTTCAACTCCGAGCAGAAGGCTAACACCACCTCCTTCGAGGAAAAGATGTTCCATATCATCCGGGCATTCCATGTGGCCGGTCGTTGTACCGACTGCGGCGAGTGCAGCCGCGTCTGCCCTCAGGGTATCCCGCTGCACCTGTTCAACCGCAAGTTCATTAAGGATATCAACCGTCTGTACGGTGAATATCAGGCTGGCGCTGATCTGGAGGAAAAGGCTCCTCTGACCAGCTTCCAAACCGACGATGCCGAACCCGGCGCAGACAGGAGGTAAGGTCTATGTATAAGATTCAAAAGGCTGATCTTCCCAAGCTGTACGCCTCCATTGCCGCAGAAAGCGACCTGTTTCTGCCGGTAAAGGTGGCAGATCAGACCAATTTCGGTCTGTACACCGAAACCGCCGACGTGGATATCGACACCTTGAAAACCGTGAAGTCTGCCAAGGATATTTTCTTCCCCCAGAGCGAGACCCTTTACAAGGTCCGTCGGGAAAATGACAACTTCTCCATTGATGTTGAGCAGCACCGGACATCTCCCTTTGTGGTATTCGGTATCCGTGGCTGCGATGTAAGAGCCATGACCGTTCTGGACAAGGTTTTTCTGTCCGAACCCATTGACAGCTACTATGCTGCCCGTCGGCAGATGGGCACCATCGTTTCCCTGGCCTGTGGCCGTCCCGACACCTCCTGCTTCTGCAAGGTGTTTGGCATCGACTGCGCTGAGCCCGAGGGCGATGTGGTTACCTGGCTGGTTGGGAAGGTACTGTACTGGCAGCCCAAGACCAAGAAGGGCGAAGCTCTGACCGAAAAAGTCGCCTCCCTGCTGGAAAAGGCTGACGAGGCTATGGTGGAATCTGCCAAGAACGCTATCCGCGCCATTGTGAAAAAGCTTCCCTACGCCAATCTGTCTTTGGAGAAGTGGGGCGCAGCCGCTGCTGACGCCAACTTTGATTCCAAGCTTTGGGAAGAAATGTATAAGCCCTGCCTGGCTTGCGGCACCTGCACCTTTGTGTGCCCCACCTGCCAGTGCTACGACATTAAAGACTATGACACCGGAAGTAGTGTCCAGCGTTACCGTTGCTGGGACAGCTGTATGTACAGTGATTTCACCATGATGGCTCACGGCAACAACCGCACCTCTCAAATGCAGCGCTTCCGCCAGCGCTTTATGCACAAGCTGGCTTACTTCCCCGCAAACAATCAGGGTATGTTCTCCTGCGTCGGTTGCGGCCGGTGCGTTGACAAGTGCCCCAGTCACTTGAATATCGTCAAGGTCATCAAGGCCTTTGAAAAGGAGGGTGTATGATGTCCGAGCCTATGCACGAATGTAAGTATAACCCCGGCTTTATGCGGGACACGCTGATCCCTCAGGTGGGTATCATCACCGATATCCGCACAGAAACGCCGGATGTAAAAACCTTCCGGGTAGAAGCCCCCAGTGGCGGCAAGCTCTTTGAGCATATGCCCGGACAGTGCGCCATGGTGTGCGCCCCCGGCGTGGGTGAGGCAATGTTCTCCATCACCTCCTCCCCCACCAACAAGCTGTATCAGGAATTCTCCATCAAGCGCTGCGGCGTGCTCACTGAACATCTGCACTCCCTGAAGGCCGGTGATGAGATCCTGGTCAGAGGCCCTTACGGCAACAACTTCCCTGTGGAAACAGAGCTGAAGGGCAAAAACCTGTTGTTCATCGCAGGCGGCATTGCGCTGGCGCCTTTGCGCAGCGTGATCAACTACTGTCTGGACAATCGGGAAAACTACGGTGATATCGACATCGTTTACGGCTCCCGTTCCGCTGACGATCTGGTGCAGCGCAAGGAAATTGAAGAGGTTTGGTCCAAGATTCCCGGTGTAAATGTCCATCTGACCATCGACCGGGAGCAGGAAGGCTGGGATGGCCACGTGGGCTTTGTTCCCTCCTATCTGCAGGAGCTGGCCTTTGACACCAACCGTACCGCAATTCTCTGCGGCCCTCCCATTATGATCAAATTCTGCCTGCAGGGTCTGAAAGAGATGGGCTTTGCTATGGAACAGGTATATACCACGCTGGAACTTAGAATGAAGTGCGGCGTGGGCAAATGCGGCCGCTGCAATATCGGCACCAAGTATGTCTGCAAGGACGGCCCTGTGTTCCGCTTTGACCAGGTAGACGAACTGCCTAACGAATACTAAGGAGGACAATACCGAAATGGAAAACAATATGGTAAATGTCTATTTTTACGGTAAAAAATATTCTGTTCCCGGCGATCTGACCATTATGACCGCTATGGAATATGCAGGCTACACCCTGACCCGTGGCTGCGGCTGCCGCCACGGCTTCTGCGGCGCTTGCGCTACTATCTACCGTATCAAGGGAAAGAACGAGCTGAAGACCTGCCTGGCTTGCCAGACACAGGTGCAGGAAGGTATGTATGTGGCTTCCATCCCCTTCTTCCCCACAGATAAGCGTACATACGACATCAACGAGATCAAGGCCGATCAGCGGGTGATGATGGAGCTGTATCCTGAGATCTATGCCTGCATCGGCTGCAATGCCTGCACCAAGGCCTGTACCCAGAGTCTGAATGTTATGCAGTACATTGCCTATGCCCAACGGGGCGAGCTGGAAAAGTGCGCTGAGGAGTCCTTTGACTGCGTAGGCTGCGGCTGCTGCTCTGTTCGCTGCCCTGCCGGAATCAGCCATCCCATGGTGGGTCTGCTGGCAAGACGCCTTACCGGCAAGTACATTGCTCCCAAGTCTGAGCATTTGCAGACCAGAGTGGACGAGATCAACTCCGGCGCTTACGACGAACTGATTGAAGCGATCATGCAAAAGCCCATTACCGAAATGCAAGAGCTTTACAATCACCGGGATATCGAGAAGTAAGGAGGGGACGAGATGTTTACAGAATCTATGCTGGAATCCATCAAGAAGGTGGAAGCTACCCGTGCAGAAAGAATGGGCACGGAACCCCGCAGAATGACTGCTGAGGAAAAGAGTGAGCTGCTGAAAGCTTATCACCCCGACTACCGTCCCGAAGGCTTTAAGGAAATTCAGATCGGCCCTAACAAGGGTCAGAAGGCTCCCGTGGAGCTGGCAGATCTGCTCCACTCCAACAGCCGCCTGCTGAACGAAAATATTGACCTGTCCAAGATCGACTATGATGTGGATGTGCTGGTCATCGGCGGCGGTGGCGCAGGTTCTTCCGCAGCCATCGAGGCTCACGAAGCCGGCGCAAATGTTATGGTTGTTACCAAGCTGCGAATCGGCGATGCCAACACTATGATGGCTGAAGGCGGTATTCAGGCTGCGGACAAGGAGAACGACTCTCCCGTACAGCACTATCTGGACGCATTCGGCGGCGGTCACTTTGCTGCCCGTCCCGAACTGCTGCGCCGTCTGGTTATGGAAGCCCCGGATGCTATCCGCTGGCTCAACGACCTGGGCGTTATGTTCGACAAGGACGAGGACGGCCGTATGGTAACCACCCACGGCGGCGGTACTTCCCGCAAGCGTATGCACGCCTGCAAGGACTACTCCGGCGCAGAAATTATGCGTACCGTTCGGGATGAGGTGCTCAACCGCAAGATCCCCGTAGTGGAGTTTACCTCCGCTGTGGAGCTGATCAAGGACGATAAGGGCCAGGTAGCTGGCGCTGTTCTGCTGAATATGGAAACCGGCGATTATATGGTAGCCCGCGCCAAGACCGTTATCATCGCCACCGGCGGCGCAGGACGGCTTCACTATCAGAATTTCCCCACTTCCAATCACTACGGCGCTACCGCAGACGGCCTGATCCTGGGCTACCGCGCCGGCGCGCCTCTGCTGTACCAGGATACCATTCAGTATCACCCCACCGGCGTGGCATACCCCAGCCAGATCTTTGGCGCGCTGGTCACAGAGAAGGTCCGTTCCATCGGCGCTATGCTGGTGAATAAGGACGGCGAAGCTTATGCCCATCCTTTGGAAACAAGAGATGTTTCCGCATCTGCCATCATCCGCGAATGCGCCAATGGCAAGGGCGTGGACACCCCTCTGGGCAGCGGTGTTTGGCTGGATACGCCTATGATCGAGCTGCTCCACGGTGAGGGCACCATCGAAAAAAGAATTCCTGCAATGCTGCGTATGTACTTAAACTACGGCATTGATATGCGAAAAGTCCCGATCCTGGTCTACCCCACCCTCCACTATCAGAACGGCGGTCTGGAGATCGGCGGCGATGGCTTCACCAAGGCCATCCCCAACCTGCTGGTTGCCGGCGAAGCCGTTGGCGGCATCCACGGACGTAACCGTTTGATGGGTAACAGTCTGCTGGATATCATCGTTTTTGGCCGTAATGCCGGCAAGGCTGCTGCTGCGAAAGCCAAGGAAGTGAAGCTGGGTGAAATGAATTTGGATCACATAACTGCCTATACTGAAGAACTGAAGAAGGCCGGTATCCGGCAGGAGGGTGTTTCTCCTCTGCTGCTTCCCAAATATGCCCGCCACGAGAGATAAAGAGGTGCGGTAATGGAGTGGATCAAAAATTACTGGAGCAGTATTGTTACCAACGAATTGTTTATGGTTTTTGCAATCCTTGCTCTGGGCTATATCATTGGACGAATCACCGTGTGTGGTTTGAATCTGGGCTCTGCCGGCGTTCTGCTGGTCGCTCTGGTGTTCGGCCATTTTGGCGTTACGATCCCCGATGTAGTCGGAGATATCGGCCTTGTCCTGTTTGTAACGGCGGTAGGTCTTATTGCCGGTCCTAAGTTCTTTCGAAATTTCAAGATCAATGCCAAGTCCTATGTCTTACTGGGCGTGATCATCATTGTGGCCGGCGCTTTGACTTGCCTGGCCGGTGTTTACCTGCTGGGTGTTCCGTCCGATGTAAGCGCAGGTCTGCTGGCCGGCGCACTCACCAGCACCCCCGGTCTGGGCGCTGCCAAGGAAGCGGTTGCCACCCCCGGTAACGCCGCTGCCGGATATAGCATTGCCTATATCTTTGGCGTTGTGGGTGTTGTCCTGTTTGTGCAGATCATTCCCAAGCTGCTGAAGGTGGATATGGAGAGCGAGCGGGAAAAATTCACCTCCGCTTCCGGCGTAGAGCTTAAGAGCGAAGGGAAAAAGCTGCTGGAATTGGACAGCATGGGCTTCTGCGCTCTGGCTATTACCGTTGTGCTGGGTATTTTCCTTGCCAAGCTGAAAATCGGCAACTTCTCTCTGGGCAGCTCCGGCGGTCCTCTGATCTTAGGCTTGATCATCGGCCATTTCGGCAAGGTAGGCCCTGTTAGCCTGAAGGTTCAAAAGTCTGTGCTGGAAGCCGTTCGGGAACTGGGTCTGGTGCTGTTCCTGTTGGGTGCCGGCGTGGAAGGTGGCGCGGGTTTCCTGCAATGCCTGGCAGAAAACGGCGGT
Organism: Oscillospiraceae bacterium; assembly: GCA_017416245.1. Taxonomy (GTDB): domain Bacteria; phylum Bacillota; class Clostridia; order Oscillospirales; family Oscillospiraceae; genus Faecousia. Next base: position 34,472 of record JAFQCX010000037.1, read on the forward strand.
GTTAAGCTGTTCATCGTTGGCGCGTTCATCACCCTGATTCCTATGTTCGTAGGCTATTTCTTCGCCAGAAAGATCCTGAAGCTGGACATTCTCAATGCCCTGGGCTCTATCTGCGGCGGTATGACCAGCACACCTGCCCTGGGCAGTCTGATCCGGGTCGCAGGCACAGACGATGTGGCCGCTGCCTATGCAGCCACCTACCCCTTTGCGCTTGTATGCGTTGTGCTGGCTTGCCAGCTGATCGGAATGATTTCGTGATACATTAGGAGGAATTGATAAATGCGTGAGATCCAGGTATCTGCCATCACAGATGTGGTGGAGAAGCTGTGTATTGAAGCAAATACGCACCTGCCCGGTGATGTAAAATGCGCCATTGAAACCTGCCGCGCCTGTGAGGACAGCAGCTTTGCCCAGAGCGTTTTGGATAAGATCATTGAAAACTATCAGATTGCCGACAATGAAAACGTTCCCATCTGCCAGGATACAGGTATGGCCTGTGTATTTTTGGAGATCGGACAGGATGTCCACCTGGTGGGTGGCGATCTGCGTGAGGCTGTGGACGAGGGCGTCCGCCGGGGCTACGACAAGGGCTACCTGCGCAAGAGCGTAGTTGGCGACCCGGTTCGTCGCGGCAACACCGGCGACAACACCCCCGCTATGCTCTACACCGAGATCGTGCCCGGCGAAAATGTGAAGATCACCGTAGGCCCCAAGGGCTTTGGCAGTGAGAATATGAGCGCCATTCGGATGTTCAAGCCCTCCGCCGGTCTGCAGGGTATTAAGGATTTTATTCTGGAAACGGTGGAAACTGCCGGCCCTAACCCCTGCCCTCCTATGGTGATCGGCGTGGGCATCGGCGGCACCTTCGATAAGGCCGCCCTGCTGGCTAAGAAAGCCATTATGCGTCCTTTGGACACCCACCATCCCGATCCTTTCTATGCAGATCTGGAAAAGGAGATGCTGGAGAAGGTCAATGGGCTGGGCATCGGCCCTCAGGGCTTCGGTGGAAAAACCACCGCTATCGGCCTGAACATTGAAACTATGCCCACCCATATTGCAGGTATGCCCTGCGCCATCAACATCAACTGCCACGTGACCCGGCATAAAACGGAGGTGCTGTAAATGGAAAAGCATATTACTCTGCCTCTGACCGAGGAGCTTGCCAAAAGCCTGAAGGCCGGTGATATTGTCTATTTGACCGGCACGATCTATACCTCCCGGGATGCAGGTCACAAGCGGATGTGCGAAACCCTTGCCAAGGGCGAGCCCCTTCCCTTTGACCCTAAGGATGCAACCATCTATTATGTAGGCCCCACCCCCGCCAAGCCCGGACAGGTCATCGGCTCTGCCGGTCCTACCACCTCCGGCCGTATGGATGCCTATGCCCCCACCATGATGTCTGTGGGCGCAAGAGGTATGATCGGCAAGGGCGCAAGATTGCCCGAGGTAGTAGACGCTATGAAGCAGTATTCCGGTGTCTATTTCGGCGCTATCGGCGGTGCAGGCGCATTACTTGCCAAGTGCATTAAAAAGTGCGAGCTGATCGCCTATGAGGATCTGGGCGCAGAGGCTCTGCGCAAGCTTTATGTGGAGGATATGCCTCTGTTCGTCATCATCGACAGTGAGGGCAATAACCTCTACGAATCCGGCAGACAAGAATATCTTGCCGCCCGGGGCTAAGAGAAAATCGAAACTGCATTCAAGTAGGAATCATTACAGAAATTCCAAGCAATATTTCACGGAACCGACCTGTCCGCAACAACAGGAAAGGATGGTTTGTTTTATGAAAGCAACCTATTGCAACCCCTTATGCGTCGAAAAAATCGGAAGCGGAAGATGGCTTGATATGCACCTGTCCAAGCAGGACATCAGCAGCTTTGCGGATTATCGTTCCATTTCTGACCCCAGTGTTATATATCACCAGGGAAAATGGATCATGTATGCAAGCTACAGCCTTGCTCATGTCACCGAAGACTTTGTCCATTGGGAGAAAGTGGATATTGGAGTAGAGCATCTGCGCTATAGTCCTGCCGTGGTAGAGTTTCGCGGAAAGTGGTATCTAAGCGGTCACTCCATGCCCGAAATGTATGTTGCAGATTCCCCGCTCGGTCCATTTACCCACTGTGGAAATCTCACTGATATGCACGGCAACGAAATGTCTGTTCCCGATGGTTGTTATTTTGCAGAGAATGACAGACTGTATTTTTACTGGTGCGCTGTACGGGAACCTGAGCAAAACGAAGATGTGGAGCTTATTATCGGAACCGTCGGCGCTGAATGTGACCCTGATGAGCCTTGGAAGCTGATTTCTGAGCCTGTATGGATAAACACCTTTACCCCGTCAAAAGAGTGGGAACGCCACGGCGAATACAACCAGAACGAGCGTATCGGTTGGACTGAAGGACAATGGATGATCAAGATAGGAAATCGCTATTACCTTCTTTATTCCGGAAGCGGAACTCAGTATTCCAGCTATGCCTGCGGAATCCTGTATTCCGACGAAGGCCCTCTTACAGGATTTCGCCGGCAGGAAAAACATGATCCGTTAACGCGTAAGAGATACGGACTTCTCCGCGGTGCAGGTCACGGAAGCATTGCAGAGGGACCTGACAAGTCTTATTGGATATTCTACACCTATTTCTTCGGTCACAATTATAAATTTGAACGCAGGATAGGTATGGATCCCCTCGGAATTGATGAAAACGGCGAGCTTTTCTGTCCTGCCCTTACGGAAACACCCCAGTTTGCACCGGGCGTTCTGAAAAATCCGGAAAATGGCAATGATGCAGGCCTTCTGCCGCTTACATTCTTCCAGCCGGTTAACGCATCCAGCTTTGTCCCCGGCCGTGAGCCGATTTATGCAACGGATGACAGTGCGATCACCTGGTGGCAGCCTGAAGCTTCCGACAAGGAGAAAACCCTTGAAATTGACCTTGCCGCAAAAAAAGGATATCATATTGAGGCTATGCGCATTATCTGGCGTGATATCGGTATGGAAACCCTTGACGGGATCAATCCCGGAGCATTCCAGTATAAGGTTGAATATACCTCTCCTGATTCCGATGAATGGAAGATGCTCCTTGATGCATCCCGCAACGAAAAGGACTATTGCGTTGACTACCGCACATTCGAAACGGTAACAGCGCAAAAAGTTCGGCTCACTGTGCTGGGCGCACCGGAGGGAATCGAGCCCGGTGTCACAAGCTTCACGGTATTCGGAAAATGCGCCCATTAGGATTCTGCTTTTAAGAATTTGCGCCATTGGTGGCAGCAAACATCTATGATTTAACGAAAAAGAGCTAACCGCTTTTGAACAAGTCGGTTAGCTCTTTTTATTTCCTATATAAGAATCCCTATGCGATATTCTGTCATATGTCTTTATTTGCAGTAGCGGATGGTAACAGGTGACATAAGGCCACTGCTTAAGGTGTCCCGCTCAAACTGCTTGGCAACCTTATGGTAAGGTCCGATAATGTGATACGGAATCTCATCCAGCCACTTGGTTGCGGTATACTGATTGGCCGGCGTATTGGTCACCCGGACCAGCAAGGTGTTTTCCTTTTGCAGCTGCGACCGTTCTGCCGTGCAGGTAAAGGGCGCGAAGCAGCAGGTGCCAAGGGATTCCCCATTCAAGGTCACATCGCAGGAATAACCCACCTTGCCCAGATCGATCAGGATACTGTCCGGGATCTGATCCAGGGTAAACTGCATACGGTACAGCACCGTGCCGGAAAAAGCCTCCCCGTACAGTTCACACCAGTCACCGGGTACCGCTGGCCGGTACTCCTCGCTGATCTCGTGCTTTTCGAAGTTCTCATCTCCGATCACAAATGCAGATTCCCGCTTCATCTCAAACGCCTCAATGGAGATCTGCACATCGCCGTATTCTCTGCGCGCCTTTGCATCATAGCTTTCCGGCGTCACAAGGAACACCTTGCCCTCACCGGATGCCAAGGTCAGCGGCCTGCCGTCATAAACATATAACGCGCCGTCCATGGCATCCAGCTCGTAAATATTGCCACATTCTCTGAACTGCACCGTGACCGAGTCGGTTTCGGTGTGCTCATTGGTAATGAGATAAAACATTCCGTTGTCTGCCCGGCGCTTTGCCAGATTGACCTTTACGCCCGTGATCTCTGCGCCCCGTTCTACCTTTTCAACCTCCCCGGCGCAGACCACCTGTCCGCCCTGGGCCTTGAACGCATCCAGCACGCTGCCGGCTGCTTTCGTAACTGTAACTGCTTCCGGGATGACAACCGACGTGTATGCTGCCGTGCCGGTCACCAGCGCTCCATTTTTGATCCGGGCAGTTTCCAGGAAATCATCGTCAATAATGTCACAGGGTGTATGCCGGGCCTCCAGCGCAAACACCGCATCATCAAAGGCCTTTGCTGCCGCCTGCGCCTGGCTGCCGCCGGACCAAAGGTCGGTCATAGGCATATACACCGCGCATTTGTTTTCCGGCACACCCAGCGCCATCAGGTAGGACATTCTTGCCGTGTACCCACAGTAGTCCTTTAAATGCCGCCAAGTAGGCAGCAGCGGCATAAATGCAGGCCGGGCGTCCTTCCGATTCAGTCCTGAGAAAGAATAATTAGTCAGCATAATGTTGATCATATTGATGCCACGGGACATTTGATACAACATTACATATCGCATCTGGTCAAAGGTCAGTCCTGCGCCGTAAATGGAAAACGACTCGGACATGGTGTAAGGATTGCCGGTCTGGTTGGCTGCGGAACCGGCAAACCGGGGGAAGAAATGATTCTTCTGTCCGGGGAAGATCTGCCGCCAGATGGTATCGATACCCGGCATATCAAAGCAGCGCAGCTGGCGCATCAAATGGAAAAAGCCCTGGCCTTTGCTGAGGGTCACATGTTCATCGTCCAGGTGGCCGGTAAAGAGCAGGCCGTTGTCCCGGCACCAATTCCGGCACTTGAGGAAAAAGTTTTCCGCAAAGGTCTCTGCCAGCAGATCGTAGTAATCGATCCGAAGCTGCTTGCCTGCATCATCTACATCCGTATCCGGGTCGGTGACCAGCTCCGGCAAACGATCCAGCAGGTCATAGCCATAGCGCTCCCGGAACTTTTCCGTAAAGCCCTGGGGAAAACCAAACCGGCTGGCGAAGGGCTCGTCGGTAAACACCGCCACCATACTCTTGCCAAACATATGCCCCAGATGCTTCTTATACTGCTCGTGGGTCAGCCGAATGAACTCATCCACCGTCTCAGCATCGCTGATGTTGGGGAAAATGCCGCCACGGGGCTTGAAATAGTATTCCGTTATGGGTTTCTCGCTTTCAAATCCCGCCGCAATACGCTTTCCCTCGCAGAATGCCGCCACGGCGTTTTCTCCCGGAACATAGGGCGATGCCGTTTCACGGGTTGCCATCAGCTTGTACATCAAATGGGGCTTGTTCTTCAGCACTTGACCGCAGGCGCTGCCCGAGGGCCATCCGCCTTCATCGTACAGCCAAAGCTGCATTCCCTTTTCCGCTGCGTACTCCGCCGCATAGCGATATACGTCAAAATATGCTTCCGTCAAATAGTCGGGTGCCATAGTAGTGGGCATAGTATCGGGCCGGAATTCCTTGGGCTCCGGCAGAATGTAAAGCACCCGCACATCGTTTGCCGCATACTGGTCCAGCTGTTCCTTGATGCCCTCCTTGGTAACCGGCTGTGACCAGACCCAGCTGAAGGCCGGATAGAACTCCGTCCGCGGCGCCAGGAATCCCTCCCGTGAAAAGGCGGAATCGTTGACAGGCTGATTGGTATGGGAATATTTCATATGGCACCTCCTGAAATGAAAGCACTTTTCTTTTAGATTATCCCTACTTTACCACCTTCCCCAACCCATGTCAACAAATTTTACCTTTAAAAAATGCTCTGCTTTTTTATAGCAGAGCATCTTTTTTATGACAGGAAAATAATGGGATCCTTAAATGTTTTTCAGATCAATAATGTGAACAGAGGGGGTAAATCCGTCTGTTTCGCCAAGATACAGCTTGTTGTTGTGGTAAGCGGAGGAATGGAAATAGCAGCGGAGATTCTTGTCGTTTACCGGACCGAGGTCGATCAATCTGTCAGAGCCGGAAGCCTTTCTGTCAAATCTTACCAAGTGCATATTGGGATATCCTGCGCCGATCCAGATAATGCCGTCATCGTCTTCTTCCATAACGGCAACTCTGCCGCTATAGGTTGCCTGACCGATACATTCAAATCGTTCTTCCTCCCAATGGAATCGGAACAGCAGGGAATTCGCCACCATACCAACATAAATCTCTCCGTCTTTTGTGACGATCCATTGGTCGATGCCCTGATTGCCGGCGATTTTCGCGCCGATATCCCGCAGGATAACGGTATCTGTATGATAGAAACGGTCCTCATCGGGGACATATTTTGCAAGTCTTAAGGTCTTGCTGTAATAATCTACCCAGCCCAGATAGCAAATTCCGTTAGGTGCGATTACCATATTGTGGTGACCAAACTCGGAAATTCTGCCGTGATCGGTTACTTTTCCGGTGTTGATATCCACAACAAGGAAGTGGTTGTCGGGAAGGGTGTTGATATATGCCTTGTTTCTGACAGGGTCAACCTGCATGGACTGCGAATACATAAACTGAGGCATATCAGCATTGATCCAGCTTGTATCGGTAGCGGGATCGTAAATAACGACCTTACCACCCTTATCGTCTCTTACGCGGTTCCACTGCTCAAGATTGTCAAGGGCAAACTCGCTGTAAGAAATATCTTTGTAGCCCTGCTGTCTTTTCCGTTCCAGCATAGATTCGGGAAGCTCACTTTTCAGGTAAGAATTGAAAACAGGCAGGCCGTCCCATGTGAAGTGGCTGCATTCACCCATAATGAGCTTGCCGTCGGAAAGCACGCCCAGGGAATTATGTATTTTTACATTATAGTTTCTGTTCTTTGCCCAAGGGAAAACATCGTTGCAAATCGTGATTTCGTCAGTTTTTGTGTCAAGCCATGCCAGCGTATCGCTGCCGCCCGTCAGGCCAAGGTAAATACGGTCTCCGATTTTTCTCATAGCGGTAACTGCGGTGGCGCGTCTGCTTTGTACATATACTTCTTTCGTGTTCATATAAAATCCTCCAATTTTACTTTGGCCAAACAATGGCGCGTGTTGTTCGCATACTACCAAATTTAATGATAAATGCTGTTAATGTGTTAAAATGTAAACATTTTTAATATTTTAACAATTATTCATTGGGGGGTCTTGATTTTATGCTTTCTTAATGATGATGGATGCGGTGGTTTGCAAGTTCTTAATGGTGATCGTATCGCCTTCAATTTTGGAAATGCTTGCATTTTCCAGAGAAATACAGTCTGCGGAAAGGATCTTGACACCTTCCACCGTGACCGTCAATTCGGGGATCGTATTTTCATTTGCCACATGGAGAAGGTGCAAAACGATCTGACCGTCTTTGCCCTCTTTCCGTTCCACCATCACGAGCTTTTCGCTGACGGAGATGGTGCGGCCACGGAGATGCTCCTGCAGGACGGGAATGAAGTCGTCACCGGTGCGGTAGAAGCCGTCGTTTTCATTCAAAGCGAATACGGGATGGCTATGGCGGCGTTCCTTGCCATCTTCGTAGTACCGGGCAAAATGACTGATGGAAATAAACTGCACACCCCGCGCGGCTGCCGCCCGGACGGTTTCAATCAAAGCTTCGTCTGCGTAGAAAATCTTAGGCAGCAGCACGATTTGGCCAGCTTCCAAAGATTCCAGATCGCTCTGGGTGACAAGGGAGAAGGGGATCGTGTTGTTCACCAGCTCGTCAATGGTATGGAAGATGTTGTCTACACCGGCATCGATCATACACAGGCAACTGTCCGGAGAATAGAGAATCTTTACATAGTTTTTGGACGGTAAATTGAACAGCTCCACATTTTTATGGTAGTAACCGAAAGCCTCGCCCAGATTCTCTGACAGAGGGGAATTCTCCAGGAAGTTTTTGCAACCGTCTTTCAGCGTTCTGGCAGTCCAGGGAACACCGCAAAGACCGGTGTAGATCATGGACTGGGCCGCAAACCGTACGACCTGCGCCCGACTGGACGGAAGCTGAGGTTTATTTGTTACGGGATCCCAGTACCAACAGGTGTCGAAGACCTTGTAGCCAAAGCGCTCGCCGAACTTGAACGCATGGACCATACTCTTGACGCGTCCTTCTTCTGCGCGGATAAAGCTAACGCCGTTTTCCGCGAAAACGAGGTCGCAATTGGAAGAAATTCTGGAAGGCTCAAAGCCTCTTTGGGCCATCTTTCGTCCCGGGTTGGGGAAGGTGGGGTTGTGGAGCACGATGCAGTCCTTTCCACCCACTTCTTTTACATAGCTAAATAGCTCCTCGTGAACTTTGGCAACCAGATCAGCCTTGTAACGCAGCCACCAAATAAACAGAGGATCATGGGTCTCCTTGTGGCGGTCTTCCGGTGGGATCCGTACATGGCGAAAGTGGCGCAGACCCATAGTGGTCGGGTCGGCATGTTCTGTTAGGTAATCCCGGAATGCCTGGGTGCATTTTTCACAGTGACAGGCAGTATTGTAAGAATTATCAAAGTGGAAACCGGAAAGGCCCACATGTTCAATGCCGTATTTGATTACTTTCTTTATGTATTCGATGAAGGAACGGCTGTTAAAGCAGGGCTTCCAGCGATAATACTGACCCAGCCAGACTTGAATAGCGCCGGTGGCATCCCGCATGGTCCAGTCCTCCAGGTCGGGGACTTCGTCCATCAGGGTTTCGTTGTAGAGGGAACCCAGCTGGCAATAACCAAGGACCTTGATGCCATGCTTGGCGGCCCGCTGGCACAGCATTCTGGTGTTTTCCATTTCTTCGCGCTCGGTTTCCAAACCAAAGCCTTTGAAAAAATGGGTGTAGATTACATTAACGCCTTTTTTTGCCGCTGCTTCCACCATTTCTTCCGTGTGGATCCGGTCATACCATTCTTTGGCCCAATCACCAAGCGTGAAAATGGAGTCACCGTCATTACCCATTCTTTGCAAGTGTCTTAGCGGTTCATGTCCCCAGAAGGACCATACAACAGGGGTATTCCTATCCATAGTTTATCTCCTTTTTTACATTTTTAGCAAATCGATAAGAAGTGGCAGGTCAAATTCTTTCAAAATACCGAAAACTTCCAGTTGCTCGTCCCGCTGATAATCCGGATTTCTAACAAAGTCCGCATACGAAACCGGCGGTTCCACACACGCAGCCGTAGTCCCGGCTACAGATGCAGCCAAAAGTGCATACAGGGCGCAGCGGGCATCTCCGGCAAAGCTGATATCGTCATAATACTGCTTGATCAAATCGTAGGCCCGCAGGGTGTCATAGGTGCGGAGAGCCGCAATAGAGGTGCCGCACATAACTGCGTCGCAATTTCGCCGATATTCCGGGCTTAAGATCTTACCAACGGAGGATCTGATGCCGGTAATATTGGGAAGGTCCAAAGACTTTATTGCGCCAATGCCTCTGGGATAGAACAGGAACACGGCGTTGCCCTCCTGCAGAAGCCGTTCGTAATGCTGGGTACATTCCTGGGAATCCTGCAAAAGGATGACGCATTTTTTTGCACCGGCAGGCTCCATCAGGACACCACACACAGCAATGCGTCTGTCGGTAAAATCAGATTCTCCCTCGGAGAAAAACCACACTTTTCGGTAGCAAATATCGTTTTGGGTTCTAAACATAAAAAACCGGGGAAACCGCACCGGCGGTCTGTTTTCCAGATCATTGGGTGTTTGCAGAAAACGCAGAACACGTGCGCGCAGCTCCTCGCGTGTGCAGGGTGTATACCGGTGCGCATCCAAGTATTCGTTGTAGCAATCGAATATCGTTTTGGTTTTCTCGTGTTCCGTTATCAAACAGCCGGTTTCGGTAGCCCGCAGCAATTCCTGCGGAACAAGAGGCGGCTGAGCATCTTCCACCGTTTTCCGGCGCGCATCCAGCACTTCCGACAGGAAAAGGGTAATCTCTCTACGATGGACCTCAAACAGCCCATGGGCGGTTGGTGCGGTAATGAAGCGGGCATTTTCTTCCGCATTCCACAACCGATACACTTCACGAGCCCGGTGATGGGTAAATTCAGCGCCGGCAATATCCACGCCATCATATTCGGCAGCGCAGATCATATGGGGCTTCGGCGCAAGCAAAGCCATAAAATCGTCATGGTTGATGCCCAGCTTGACCACATCGGGGATGACCTGCTCCGGGTCTTGAGGACGGCCGTTCCGTAGCAGAGCCTGTCTTGTGGTGATATAGCAGGAGGCAGCTGCAGCTGCAAACCGGTCGTCCCACAATGCCATATACGATGTCATCATACCGCCACCCGAACAGCCGGTAATGGCAATTCGTTTGCTATCCACATAGGGCAGGTCCTCCAAAAGATCCAACCCTCTTTCCAAATCCCGGACAAAAAACGATGCAAGCGTCAGACCCGTCAACTGGCAGGGGAAGCCCATCTGAAAATGCTCCGCCACAGCGCCACCAATGCGGGACTTTCCGTCCGGACCGGGGTATTGGACGCGCTCATACTGTCCCGGAGGATCTGCAGACAGCACAACGATGCCGTTGCGCGCCAGCATTCTGGCCAGGGAAATATATGTATCGTGCGCCCGGCCGATCGGAGAGTGACCCACCGCCACAATGGCGGCAGGCAGTCTGCCGGCCTGTTCATAACCTTCAGGAAGCCAAAGTGTGGCCGTGACCGGCAATCCCGGAAGCGAATCGTATATGATATTTTGCAGCGTGATCCCATCATCCAAAATGTGCCGGTTGCAGATGCGGACATTCAGCGGCGCATATCGGTCCGGCAGAATGCCAACAGCCTTTTTGAATTTGGCCTGTATGTCTTTTCTGCGCTGTATGACATCCTCTTTTGTCAAAAGCCGGGTTTTTTCTTCAGCTTCCTTCCGGAAGTATTCATCTGAAAGATGGCGGATATAGTTTGCTTCTTGCGTACCCACATCATAGTAGCTTTCGATGCGTTCGGAAAAAACGGTCTCTTTCATAACGGCACCTCCATAGACCTATTTCAGAATATATCCTCTTCCGGAGTACAGGCTGCCACCGTCCTTGATCCGCTGCAAAAGCTCCGCCTGAAAACGGTTTCGGGGCACCAATTCCTCGATGGGACATTTGTTGACACCAAAAATATTCTTAAACAGAGGTGTATTGCTTTTCGCACTCAAAACAATGCGAAAACGCTTCTGAAACTGCAAAATATTGGAATCCTCTTTCAAAAACGCCTGCAGGCCGGTATCCAGCAGCCAGGTGCTGCAGATAAAGGCTTTGTAGTGAAGCGCGGGGAAATACGTTTTCAAAAATCGTTCAGCCCCCTCCAGGGATTTTGTAACCGCATCGGCGCTGAGCTTATCGCTGCCCGGTATATGGACCGCAATGGCCATATCTTCATTATTTAGTACGCAGCTTTGGTTATAAAAGGTTTTCTTGTTAAAATCTATGCGCCCGTCGCTTGTATAGGTGTAGCCGGAAATCGCCTCTCCATTTTTCTCCAATGTGGTGACAAAGCTGCCTTCGCTATCCGGAAGGCCTGCTTCGTCAAAGCGCAGACCTGCCAGCGCTACCGGGAAGGTTTCGCCGGTATTGGTGTCTTGATACACATGGAACTGATAGGGATACTCCGTGATCTCAAAGGCCAGCCGCCCCAGTTCAAAGAAGATCGGCTTTAAATAGCAGTAGCACCAGAAGCGCTTAACGTCCTGCAGACCCACAGAATCAAAAGTCTGCACATTGCCACGGAAATGCCGCAGCAGCGGCGCAAAGAAATTCAGCGGCTTGCCGTCATAAACGTAGCGTTTGGTGGCATTCAATTCATAAGCCCGCACAAACATAACCACCGTAAAGAGCATATGGCTGCCGATGGTCGCCTCTGCGCAGGGATCCTGCCACTGGATAACGCTCTCACGATCCAGCAGCTTCTCCTGCACAAACAATGTGCGATACAGCTCCTGCGCGGCTTCCAGCAAACCTGTATCTGCAGACACCGCATCGACGGCAGCAGAAATGGCCGCAGCTTCTTCCTTTTTTATATCCAACTCTGAAAGATAACCCTTCAGTTGCGGCAGTAATGCGTTCATACGATCCCCCCCCATATAGGCGTTTCCATTGCAATCTTCCAATTTCATTATATTGCAAGGCAGGCTCTGTTCCAATATATAGTTCGCTTTGTATTTGTATAATTCGACTTTTATGCTTACCCTGCATTTTATTATAATATGGGCAGCTTGTTTTAACAAGCATACGAAAAGCCACCACCCAAAGATTATAGCGGCTGTCCTCTGAAGAACACCTTGCGTTTTCCAGGCTCCACACCGGGGCGGAAGGAAATATCCAGCTTTTTGACTGCATTATTTTCGATTTCCGCTTCCACGATCGCTCCGCCCTTTGCCGCCAGCTTGAAGTGAACTGTTTCCCATTCCTCCGGCGCGGCAGGCAATAAATAAATATTCTCTCCGTCGCTTTGCAGCAGCATTTCCTGCACCGCTGACGAAAACACACCGGCGGCTGTGCCAAACCACGGCCGCATCATCCGGTCCTTTTCATTGATCTCAAACACCTCCGCAAAGGCGCCAAGGGACTCTGTTGCCTGTTTCAGTCCCTGGTAGGCATCCTTTCCTAGGCCAGTCCGGGCCAGCGCCACCGCCTTCCAGGACGCATACCAGATAGACACCCGCTTCCCTTGTGGGTACATATTGCCGTAGGTGGTCTCATACTTTCTGAAATCGTTCATAGCAGGCAGCAGCTTGGGATCGTTGGAGTCGATCACATGGAAGGGGTATTTCCCCGCGAATACCGCAATGCTCTTCTGACTACAGCCGGTAAAGGGAACATATTTTTCTCCGTCGTGGGGCAGGGTTTTCCTTAAACGCTTGGCTTTTTCGCTGCATTCGATACCGTATTCCAAGTCCACATTCAAAAGAACGGACGCCTTTTCGCACACCTCCAGCGCCTTGATTGCGCCACAGGATGTGAAAAAGGGATTGAACACCGATGATCCCAGCCGTTCCAGATCTGTGCATTTTCCAAGGTAGAGCCCTCCGTCCCGATCCTCATACAGCATATTCAGGGTAAAGAACTTGGCGCAGGCTCTGATCATCGGATAACAAGGCTGCAGAAAATCCCGGTCCATAGTATATTCGTAGTATTCAAAAGCGCCCACCGCAAGCATAGCAATATGGAACACATGGTCCATCCAGAAGCCGGGACGGGACACCTCATTTCCGTACTCGTCCGTCTGCCATTGGAAGCGGGCCTGCACCATATCCGGGTTCTTGCTGTAGTCCGTAGCTCTGGTAACAGCGTTCTTAAGGCAAGTTTCCAGCCGGTACTGAGGCACGTGCTTAGCCAGCTCTGTTTTGTTGCCCTCCAACAAGGCAAGATAGGGATAGTATTCATCAAAGGCAAAATATTTTCCCTGCCAGCAAATGTCGCACAAGCCAACAGGTATGGACCAACGGGTCGTATAGCATTTCAGGTGATACATAGCCGTGGCATAGGTTGCATCGATAAGCCCATCGCCGGTATGTACAAAGCCCTCGTTATGGTATGCCCGCCAAATGCTCTGATTTTCTTCCAATAGTGAGGAAAATCCTGCATCCAAAATGTGCTTTTCCAAATGCACCATAGATGTCGGGAACTGTTCGTCGTACAGAGAATCCTCCAACAGATAATAGTAGCACACCACATCGCCATCGGCAGCGCTATGGGTTATGACCGCCCGATTCTCCCCCGCCACCGCTTCACCTGCCGTGGAAGCCAGCCAAATGCCGGCCCGATAGCTATCATACGCCCGAACCTCCATATCCACCTTCGCAGTGCTGCCCTCTGCTGTGATCTTCAGGCTGCGCAGCTCCTCCAACAGCATTTGATCCAATATAAGCTCCAGCGAAACCGACGGAAAATCCCCGTGGAACGTCTTCTGGACTGCATACAGGTTGTGCTGTGGATGCACGAAGCATACCGTATCCACAGACCTTCCGCTCTCATAATCGCAGTGAGAAAACAGTGTTCCGGTCACAGGATCCAGTTCCTGCGTAAATGCGCACACTGTGCCTGAACAGGAAAAATGCAGGCTGCCCCATTGCATCAGGACCCCTTGCACCGGCTGCGTGTGGGTAAACGCCGTCCGGCGGCCCGCCCGAAACACGCAGCCCTTGGGACCCAGAATACCCTTTGTGCGTTCTTCCGCATCGCAAACTGAGCCCTCCCGGTCTGCCCAAAGGGCAATATCACCGTTACCCAATAGCGGTGGGAAATAGTCCTTTCGGTTTTCACTGCTGCTGTATATCATAAAATCACCTCTGATTGGAATATTAGCACGAAAACAGCAATGTTTATATAGGAAAATCACCTGTGTCTTATTGACAATCACGCATCTTTTTTCTATACTGCAAGGGAGGTGATAACATTGAGACCCCGCATTCACTATTATACACGCTCACCGGGAAGCGTGCAGATCACAGAATTTGCTCACTCCCGTCCCCAAAAAACCACCTTCATTTCCCCTTATGTGCGGAATGTTTACCTGTTGCACATCGTCACCAAGGGCGTATGCCGTTTCTGCGACTTTGATGCGCCTGCCGGCAGCGCTTTTCTGATCTCCAAGAACAAGCTCCACTCCTTTTCTGTAGAGCCGGAATACGAGCATTACTGGTTCGGCTTTGACGGCGACGGAGTGGCAGCGCTTTTCCGCCAGTACAACATCCAGCCAAATTCCCATCAGCTGTTTCGTATCCGCAATTTTGAATTGTTGAAAGTGATTTTGGAAAACGCTATGGAGCAGGCAGAAAATCAGGTCAGCGCCGCCCTGTGCGCCTTTTCTGCGGTATTCCCCCTTCTTATCTGCGGAGAAAACCCGGAGGAGTCGCCGGCAGATATTGCCATCGTGGCCAAGAATTTTATGGAAAAGAACTACCAAAGCCACATCACTATGGAGGATGTTGCCGGGCAGGTGTGTGTTTCTGAAAAATATCTGTGCCACCGATTCAAAAAAGCCTTTCAGGTAACGCCTCAGCATTATCTGCTTTCTTTGCGGATCAAGAAGGCGGAACGGCTGCTGAAAACAACTGACCTGAAAATCAATGAGATCTCCACCTCTGTGGGCTATCGTTCCCAACTGACCTTCTCCTATGCATTTAAAAACAAAACCGGCTACAGCCCCAGCTTGTACCGTACGCTTTATCTAAATCAAGAAGAAAGGTGATCACTATGGCTACCAAAACGATTGATTTTCGCACCCCGGATTGGAAACGGCAATCCCTTGTAAATGCCTATTATTTTTTCAAAGGCACCGAAACCCCGGAATTTACGCAGCAGGACGACTGTATCACCACCAGTGTCAATCCGCAGTTCTCCTGGGGCTATGACGATATCAGCCTGCTTACCACTGAGCAATACAGCGCCGGTGTGGAGATCACGCTTACCTGCGCCTTTGAAGGCAGAGGCTGTCCTGAGATCATTTTCGTTGAAGATCTGAAGCGCCATACAGACGGCTCTTTCCGCTACGGACCCTGCTTTGAGGTGGTTTTGTATAAAGACGGTCTGAATGTATGGCACCATTTTCTTGAGGACGGCTCACGCTGGCATAAGCAGCTGGGTCTTACCTTCCCTGTTGCAGAAAACGAAACGCACACCCTGCGGGTGAAGGTTACGCACAAAACCCTGCTGATCCAAACGGAAGATCAGAACATCACCTTGCACGTAGAAGATCTGCCCGAAACATTCCACGTGGGACTGACCGCCTGCGAGGGCATCGTACGCCTGTATGAAATGACCATTGCAGAATAGGTAAGCTTGATTTCTGCGTCAAAAAGGGCTATACTACAAGTAATACTACTATCGAGGAGAAAACTGATGGACTACATTGTACATACCCCCTGCGGCGCGGTACAGGGCACAGCCGGCAAACACCCCGGCACGGCAGCCTATAAGGGTATCCGCTACGCGCTTGCCGGCCGCTGGGAAGCGCCTGTTCAGGTCACCCACTGGGACGGCATTTATGAAGCTGCCGACTACGGCGCCACTGCCTATCAGAGCACCGCTTTTGTAAAAAGTGTAAATCCAAACAACTTTTATCACAACGAATTCCGCAAGGGCATCGAATATACCTACAGTGAGGACTGCCTGTTCCTGAACGTATTTACCCCCGACACCGCCAAAGCCGGGGACAACCTGCCGGTGCTGATCTATATCCACGGCGGCGCTTTCCAGGGCGGCAGCAGCCAGCAGAAGCAGTTCGATGAGCCTGTCTGGGCTACCCAGGGTGTGATTGGCGTTACCATTCACTACCGGCTTGGACCTCTGGGCTTTGTCTGCCTGCCGGAGCTGAAAGAAGAGGCCGGCTTCACCGGCAACTACGGTCTTTACGACCAGCTTACCGCCATCCGTTGGGTAAAGGACAACATCGCTGCCTTCGGCGGTGACCCGGAGAACATCACCGTTATGGGTCAGTCTGCCGGTGCCGAGAGCGTACAGCAGCTTTGCCTGAGCCCCCTGAGCAAGGGTCTGTTCCAAAAGGCAGTTATGTCCAGCGCCGGCGGTGTATTTTCTGCAAAAAAACGATATCTGAATCCCCAACGAGCCAAGGCCTTCCGTTTCCTGAAAAAGCATCGCCCCAAAACCTACAACATTATGAGCTCTCTGCCTGCGGAGTATTACTATCCTCTGTGGCAGGCGGTTATGAAGCAGGCCGGCTGCACTACCTTGGCAGAATTCCGAGCCATCTCCCCGGAGGCCCTTTACAAGGCCTTTGATGGGGTAAAAGAGGCATTTCCGGATATGGGCGCGCATCCCTGCATCGACGGCAAGCTGAGCGTAGCGCCCGGCGCAGAGATCCTGGCTGCCGGCAAGCATATGCAGATTCCCTATATGGTGGGCTCTACCAGCGAGGATATGATTCCGGCTGTTTTGCAGGAGCTTGCGAAAATGTGGTGCGACCCTCAGCAAAAGCCCGGTTATATCTGGTATTTCGACCGGCAGCTGCCCGGTGATAACGAGGGTGCGTGGCACTCTGCCGACCTGTGGTACTGGTTTGGTACGCTGGGTAATTGCTGGCGGCCTATGACCGAAAAGGACTATGATCTGAGCCGGCAAATGGCTACCTATCTGTGTAACTTCGCCCGCACCGGCAACCCCAATCAGACAGGTCTGCCTGTATGGATCGCAGCCGACAAAAAGCAGAAGAAGGTTCTGTGGCTGGGCGAACAGGACACCCACATGGAAAAGCCCCCTATGAAAAAGCTGCGCCGCACAATGTATTCGGCAAAATAACCTATAAGCTACCGGCAGATGCAACCGCGTCTGCCGGTTTTTTGGAGCAAAAATGCCTGGGGCGGCAAATTTTTTCTTCCCCTTAAAAAAGGATAGCAATTTTCCAAAAATATGGTATAATTTTTACAGAAGGAAACGGCGCGTTTGCGCCCACAAGCAAATGGAGGAATCTGATCTTGAAATACTGTTTAGCCATTGATATTGGCGCTTCCTCCGGCCGGCATATCGTCGGTTGGAAAGAAGACGGCCAAATTTGTACAGATGAGGTATACCGTTTTCCCAACGGCGTTCAGCAAAAGGGTGACCATCTTGTTTGGGACATCCAAGCCTTGCTGCAGCACGTGAAAGAGGGAATCCGTCTTGCAAAGGAAAAATACCCCTGCATCCAGAGCCTTTCCATAGACACCTGGGGCGTGGACTACGTGCTGCTGGAGGGGGATACAGAGATTTTCCCTGTGTATGCGTATCGGGATACCCGGACGGAGGCAGCCGTTGTGAACGTCCACAAGAAGATCCCCTTTGCCCAGCTATACAGCCACACAGGCTGCCAGTTCCAGCCCTTTAACACCATCTATCAGCTGTATGACGACAAAGTAAACGGCCGGCTGGAAAAGGCCACGGATATGCTGATGATCCCCGAGTACCTGCTGTATAAGCTCTGCGGCGTAAAGGCAAGAGAATACACCAATGCCACCACCTCGGGTATGGTAAACGCCGAAACCGGCGCGTTCGATCTGGAAATCACCGATGCCCAGGGCTATCCCCGATGCTTGTTCCCCACCCTGGCGCAGCCGGGAACCGTTTTGGGAGAATATGAGGGAATCTCCTGCGTTCTGTGCGCGACCCACGATACAGGCTCTGCCGTGGAGGGCATCCCCATGGAGGGCAATCACCCCTATATCTCCTCCGGCACCTGGAGTCTGCTGGGCGTGAAGACCCCCAAGCCCATTACCGATGAAGGCAGCCAAAAGGCAAATTACTCCAACGAGGGCGGTGTAGGCTACAACCGCTATCAGAAAAACATTATGGGTATGTGGCTGGTGAACGAGCTGCAGCGGGAGCTGTGTCCCGATACCCCCTTCCCGGAGATCGTCAAGCTGGCAGAGGAAAGCACGTGTGACTTGCTTGTAGATGCCAACGCTCAGGAGTTTTTAGCGCCCAAGAGTATGAAATCCGCCTTTGATAAGGCAACCGGCAATCATCTGCATACCGTTGGCGACTATTTCCGCTGCGCTTATCTGAGCCTGGCAGAAAGCTACCGGCAGGCGATCGCCGAGCTTGAAAGCAACACCGGCGTAGCCTACAGCAAGCTCTATATCGTAGGCGGCGGCGCAAAGAACGGCTTTTTGAACGATCTCACCGCCAAGGCCACCGGCAAGGAAGTCATCGCTCTGCCTATTGAGGCAACGGCGCTTGGTAATTTGAAAATTCAACTGGAGGTAAACTAAATGTCTTACATAGATGCAAAGGAAAAATATGCAGCCCTCGGTGTGGACACCGATGCTGCCATTGAAAAGCTGAAAAACGTGCCGGTTGCCCTGCACTGCTGGCAGGGTGACGACGTGCGTGGCTTTGACACCGACCCGAATAAGCCTCTCACCGGCGGCATTCAAACCACCGGCAACTACCCCGGCAGAGCCAGAACGCCGGAGGAGCTGATGGCAGATCTGGATCTGGCGCTGAAGCTGTGCCCCGGCACCAAAAAGATGAACCTTCACGCCTCCTATGCCATTTTTGAAGATGGCCAGTGGGCAGATCGGGACAAATTAGAGCCCAAGCATTTTGCAAAATGGGTGGCTTTCTGTAAGGAGCGGGGTCTTGGCTGTGACTTTAACCCCACCTTCTTCTCCCACCCCAAGGCAAACGGCCTGACCCTGTCCTCCCCCGACCCGGAGATCCGTAAGTTCTGGATCGAGCACGGCAAGGCCTGTATCCGCATTTCCACCTACCTTGCCGAAGAGCTGGGGCAGCCCTGTGTTATGAACATCTGGACCGGCGACGGCTTCAAGGACATCCCCGCTGACCGGATGGGTCCCCGTATCCGTTACAAGGAGGCCATCGACGAGATCCTCTCCGAGCCCTTTGACTTTAACAAGGTCAAGCCCTGCGTAGAGAGCAAGGTCTTTGGCATCGGCGTGGAGGCCTACACTGCAGGCAGCGCGGAGTTTGCTCTGAGCTATGCGGCAATGAACAAGGAAAAGTGCATTCCGCTGATGGATAACGGTCACTACCACCCCACCGAGATGGTATCCGATAAAATTCCCGCGCTGCTGGCATTCTTCCCGGAGATCGCACTGCACATTACCCGTCCCATCCGTTGGGACAGCGATCACGTGGTGCTGCTGGACGACGAAACCAAGGAGATCTGCAAGGAGATCGTCCGCTGCGGCGGCCTGGAGGGTCGTGTAAAGATCGCGCTGGACTACTTTGATGCGTCCATCAACCGGGTAGCCGCCTGGGTGGTGGGTCTGCGGAACGTGCAAAAGGCGCTGCTGCAAGCCCTTCTCGCCCCCGACTATACCGCCCTGCAGGATGCCGGCGACTGGACGAAGCTGATGGTACTGCAGGAGGAGCAGAAGACCCTGCCCTTCGGTGAAGTTTGGGAGCAGTACTGCCGGATCTGCAATGTACCCGGCGACGGCCAGTGGTTTGCCGCAGTACAGGCATACGAAACAGAAACACTCAGCAAGAGAGGATAAGAAATATGTTTAACGAAAAAGATGCTTTGCGTATGGAGGGCTTTTTGACCCTTTCCCACATTGCCGGCAGCCGGGCAGACTACGTGCAGGGCGGCGGCGGAAACACCTCTGTAAAGCTGGAAGACGGCACAATGGCTATCAAGGCCTCCGGCTTCTGTCTGAAGGACATTGAGATGGACAACGCCTTTGCCCTGCTGGACGGCAATGCCCTGCGCGCTTTCTACCGGGAGCATAACCCCGAGGATTTTGAAGATTGCGAAAAGTCCGGCGCTCAGTGCACCAAGGATAACATCAAGACCATCGAGGGCTTGCCCCTGCTGCGTCCCTCTGTGGAGGCCGGCTTCCACTCCATTCTGAAGACCTATGTGCTCCACACCCACAGCGTGTATGCCAACCTTGCCGCCTGCGCGGTAGAGGGTAAGGAAATCGCCGCCAAGGCATTCCAAAACGCTCCCTACAGCTGGGGCTGGGTGGATTATCAGGACCCCGGCGCCAAGCTTGCCTTTGCCATTCGTGACGAGATGGCACGGGTAGAACAGGTGACCGGCAAAGTCCCCGCTGTGATCCTTATGCAGAACCACGGCATCATTGTCCACGACGACGATGCCCTGACTACCCTTGCCATTCACGCAGATGCCAATGTGCGGCTGGCCGCCCAGTTCGGTCTTGCAGAAAATGCCTTCCCTGCCATTTGCGTAGAGGAGCTATCAGGTGGTGTTTACAGAGCCGCGACTCCCTACCTCAAGAGCCAGCTGGTCGGTTGCAAGTACACCCAGGAGCAGCTGATCACCGAGCCTCTGTACCCCGATCAGATGGTGTTCCTCACCGGCACCTATTTCCAGGATCAGGACACCATTGATGAAGGACAGGCAGTAGCTTCCACCTGCAACGGCGAACTGGTAATGCGTATGGGCGCAGGCAAGGCGCTGACCCTGACCGAAACCTTGAGCGCTGTGTTCTTCATTATGGAAAAGGTGCAAAAAGCAGGCTACACCCTTTCCACCATGAGCGACGCGGCAAGAAACTTCATTGCCAACTGGGAAAGCGAAAAGTACCGCAAGTCCCTGGGCGAAAAGAAGAAATAACAAAGCTGCCGCAAGAAAATTCCAAACCGTAACCGAACCGAATACGTTAGAGGCATTCCGCCTGCCCTCCCTTTGCGGCGCAGGCATCCTCTTTCACAAAAATACATTTCAACAGGAGGCCTATTATGAACATCGACTATATTCATCCTGCTGACCAACTGGTTATGTTTATGCAGCGTATCTACGACAAGGGCATGACCACCACCTCCGGCGGCAACCTGTCCATTATGGACAACGAGGGAAACATCTGGATCACCCCTGCCGGTGTGGACAAGGGCACCCTGACCCGCAACGATATTATCTGCGTAAAGCCCGACGGCACCACCGTAGGCCCGCACAGACCCTCCTCTGAGCTTCCCTTCCACGCCTCGGTCTATAAAATGCGGCCTGACTTAAAGGCTGTGCTCCACGCCCATCCCCCTGCGCTGGTGGCTTTTTCCATCGTGCGCCGCTGCCCCAATCTGGACCTGGTCCCCTCGGTGCGGAAGGTTTGCTCCGACGTGCAGATCGCCGTTTACGATGTGCCCGGCAGCGATGCCCTGGGTGACCGTATCGGCACAGTTTTCGCCGGTGGCTGCGATATTGCAATTTTGGAAAACCACGGCGTATGCATCGGCGCGCCGGATATGTTCACCGCATTCCAGCGCTTTGAAACCTTGAACTACACTGCTACATTGGAGGGTCTTGCCAAGAAAGTGGGCAACATCCACGCGCTGCCTCCGGAGAGCTACCGAATCAGCCAGACCCTTTACCACACCAAGATGGATGACTTTATCCCCCACAGCCACACCTCAGAGGAGCTGGCTGCCCGTCGGGATATGATCACGCTCATCAAGCGTTCCTACAAAATGGGTCTGTTTACCGCAACCCACGGCACTTATTCCGTCCGTCTGGCGGACGGCAGCTTCCTGATCACCCCCTACAACTGTGACCGCGCTTATCTGGAGGAGGATGATCTGGTACGGGTAAAGGCAGGTATGAAGGAGCAGGGCAAGATCCCCTCCCGCGCCGTGCAGTTCCACGAAAAGGTCTACGAGAAGCACCCGGAGATCAAGGCTATTTTGCAGGCGCACCCTGTTCACGCTATGGCCTTTGCCATTACCGATGCGGCGTTTGATCCCAGAACCATTCCCGAAAGCTATATTCTGCTGCGGGATGTGAAAAAGCTGCCCTACGAGCAGGTTTATCTGGATCCCGACACTACCGCTGAGGAATTTGCCCCCAGCCGTCCCGCTGTGATGATTGAGAACAGCAGCGTGGTGGTCACCGGTGAGAGCCTCTTGCAGGCCTTTGACCGGCTGGAGGTTATGGAATCCACCGCCCATTCCATTATTTTGTCCAAAGAAATCGGCCAGATCATCCATATCACCGACAAGGAAATCGACGATCTGAAGGTGGCTTTCCACTTGACCGATTAAGCCGGTTATACACAAAAACACCGCAGTACCTAAAAAGTACTGCGGTGCTTTGTTTTATAGATTCTTTACCTGCAAGGCGCGAATGGCATTGACAACGGCAATCACCATAACCCCCACATCCGCAAAGATGGCAAGCCACATATTGGCAAAGCCTGCTGCGCCCAAAATAAGGCACACCAGTTTTACGCCAATGGCAAAGTACACGTTCTGCTTCACGATGCCTAAGCACTTTCTGGAGATCTTCACTGCCTTTGCGATCTTTAGAGGGTTATCGTCCATCAGCACCACGTCGGCCGCCTCCACGGCAGCGTCAGACCCCATTGCGCCCATGGCGATACCGATATCCGCACGGGCCAATACAGGCGCATCGTTGATGCCGTCACCCACAAAGGCCAGCGTTTCTCTGCCAGACTTGCCGGCCAGGATTTCTTCCACTCGTTGTACCTTATCCCCCGGCAGAAGCTGGCTGTAATAGCCGTCCAAGCCCAGGGCTGCGGCCACATCCTTGGCCACCGCCTCCCGGTCTCCCGTGAGCATAATGCACTGTTTCACACCGGCCTTTTTCAGCTCTGCAACCCCACTTGCCGCGTCCTGCTTCACCACATCGGAAATGACGATATGACCTGCATACGCCCCGTCGATGGCAATGTGAATGATCGTTCCTGTCTGGTGGCAATCCTGATAGGCGGCGCCAACGCTGTCCATCAGCTTACTGTTACCCACGGCAATTCTCTTGCCGTCGATCACCGCAAGAACTCCGTGGCCGCTGATCTCCTGGATTTCCCCAACGCGGTCAAGCTCCGGCTCTTTGCCGTAAGCTCTTTGAAGGCTTTGGGCTATTGGGTGAGAGCTTGCGCTTTCTGCCAGCGCCGCGTAAGCAAGAAGTGTATCCTCGTCCACGGTGTTGTGGTGTACGCCTGTCACCTGAAATACGCCCTGGGTGAGGGTGCCTGTTTTGTCAAAGACCACATATTTTGTCTGAGCAAGGGCCTCCAAATAGTTGGAGCCCTTTATGAGAATGCCCTCTCTGCTTGCGCCGCCGATGCCTGCAAAAAAGCTGAGGGGCACGCTGATCACCAGCGCGCAGGGGCAGCTGATCACCAGGAAGGTCAGCGCTCTGTAGATCCAATCTCCCCACATTCCACTCTTTCCCAGCGCCGTCAAAACCAGCGGCGGCAAAATTGCAAGGGCCAACGCGCTGATGCACACCGCAGGGGTGTAGATACGGGAGAAGCGGGAGATAAATTTCTCGGATTTGGACTTCCGGCTGCCGGCATTTTCCACCAGCTCCAAAATCCTGGAAACGGTGGATTCTCCAAATGCCTTGGTGGTGCAAATGGTGAGAACGCCCCGCATATTCACGCAGCCGCTGATGACTGCATCCCCTACCGTTACCTCACGGGGCAGGCTCTCGCCGGTGAGGGCACTGGTGTTCAGGCTGGACGCGCCCTTTACCACCACCCCGTCCAGAGGGATCTTCTCTCCGGGGCGGACTACGATCTCACTGCCCACCGCCACGGTGTCGGGGGATACCTGTATCAGCTTTCCCTCCTGCTCCACATTGGCATAGTCGGGGCGAATATCCATAAGAGCGTTGATGTTTTTTCTGCTTTTTCCCACCGCATAGCTTTGAAACCACTCGCCGATCTGGTAGAACAGCATAACCGCAACCGCTTCGTTATAGTCGCCGGTTTTTGCATAAACTGCCAATGCAATGGCGCCCACCGTGGCAACGGCCATAAGAAAATTCTCATCAAACATTCTGCCGTTGACAATGCCCCGGCCTGCTTT
Source organism: Oscillospiraceae bacterium (assembly GCA_017416245.1). Lineage (GTDB taxonomy): Bacteria > Bacillota > Clostridia > Oscillospirales > Oscillospiraceae > Faecousia. The sequence goes on from JAFQCX010000037.1 coordinate 58,770, forward strand.
TCTGAGAATGTCATATCCGATGACCAGATAGCAGGTCAGAAACAGCCCTGCCCGTAAAAGCCCTGTTGTGGGAACGATGTTTAATACAATGAGAAAAACAGAGCTGACAATGATTCTAATGAGGTTTCTTTTCTGTTTCCTCGTCATAGCCCTCACCTGCCATTACAGTTCAATTTCAAAATCCGGCTCAACCTTTCTGCAAACCTTCATAACCGCCTTCATAACCTTCTTTTCGTCCGCGCCGGGGGCAAATTCCACCGTCATCTTCTGGGCCCAAAAGTTTATGGTGGCAGAAGCAATGCCTTCTACCTTGTTTGCTTCTATCTCGCACAGATTTGCGCAGTTGGCGCAGTCCACTTCAATTTGGTATGTTTTCATCATAATATGTCATCCTTTTCCTATATTTCAATTAAGTGCTTGTTTAATCGTTGCAGGGGTAGTATAATAGATTACACACCCATTGTCAACGATTTGGGCGCAATCCCTTCTGTTTGGGAGAAAAACATTTCCAAAAAGGATATTCGGAGGAGCGTTATGACTTTTTTACACCAGCATCCCGAAAAAAACGGCAAGGAACGCCTGTACCATTCTATGCCCCAGAGCGAAAATTTCGTGGCGGTAGCGGAGCTGTTAAAGCTGCTGGGTGACCCTACCCGCTTGCAGCTGTTTTGGATCTTGTGCCACACAGAGGAATGTGTTGTGAACCTGGCGGCGGTTTTAAATGTGTCCAGCCCTGCTGTTTCCCATCATATCCGTTTTCTGAAAGAGTGCGAATTGCTGGAATCCCGCAAGGAGGGCAAGGAGGTCTACTATAAGGCAGCCCCCACCGAAACCGCAAAGCTGCTGCACATCACCATTGAAAAAATTATGAAAACCGCCTGTCCCATAGTGCAGGAGCAGAGCTGCAGCCCCCGCCAGGCAGATGAAACCATCGCCCAAATGCACACGTATCTGCTTGCCAATCTGGACAAGCGCATTTCCGTTGACACCCTCTCCCGCAAATTCCTGATGAATCCCACTACCTTAAAGAGCAAATTCAAGGCCGCCTACGGCCACTCCATTGCCACCCATATCAAGCGCCACAGAATGGAAAAGGCCGCCAGGCTGCTTTTGGAAACGGATATGCCTGTGGGCGAGATTTCCACAAGCGTGGGCTACGCCAGCGGCAGCAAATTTTCCTCTGCCTTTTCTGAATCCTACGGTCTTCTGCCCCTGGAATACCGCAAGAAATACGCGCAGAAATAAAGGAAAGTTGCCAAACAGCAAATAATTTGTTATAATATTAGTTAATACGCAAAAAAGAGGTATTGCTTATGAATATCATCATTGCAGGTATCGGTAAGGTCGGCAAGGTGCTGGTGCAGCAACTCACCGCTGAGGGACACTCCCTGACCCTGATCGATCAGAACAATCAGGTTTTGGAAAAGCTGGTGGTGCAATACGACGCTATCGGTGTGCAGGGCAACTGCGCCGCAAAGACCATACTGGAGCAAGCCGGTGTGGGTGATGCAGATCTGGTGATCGCCGCCACCGACGCCGACGAAGTGAATCTGTTGTGTTGCCTCACCGCCCACGGCATCAACCCCAACATACATACCATCGCCCGTATTCGCGACCCGGAATACACCGAGCAGATCATGACCATGGGCGATACCTTCCCCCTGTCTATGACGGTGAATCCGGAAAAGCAGGCAGCTATGGAAATTGAACGGCTGCTGAAATTCCCCGGCTTCCTCCGGCGGGAATCCTTCGCCAAGGGTCGCTCTCAGATCGTGGAGCTGCGAATCGACGGCAAAAGTAAGCTGAAAAACGTTTCTCTGATGGATATGGGCAGCATCGTCAAATGCCGGGTGCTGGTGTGCGCCGTTCTCCGAAACGGACAGGCCGTAGCCCCCAGCGGTAGCTTCGTGCTGCAGGAGGGCGACCGTATTTTCGTCACCGCGCCCACCTCAGATCTGGCAGTGCTGCTGAAGAATTTGGATATTGTCACCCGTCGGGTCCGTCGGGTGCTGCTGTGCGGCGGCGGCCGTGTCAGCTTCTATCTGGCAAGTCTATTAGAGGACGACGGTATGTCCGTCAGTATTTTGGAAAAGAATCCCCAGCGGTGCATCGAGCTGGCAGAGGAGCTGCCTAACGCCAGCGTGATCCGTGGCGATTGCAGCAACCAGTCCGTTTTGGAGGATCAGGGCATGGACGAGTGTGATGCGGTTGTGGCGCTCACAGGTCTGGATGAAACCAATATGATCCTGTCCCTGTACGCAGCCGGTCGGGGTGTGGCGCAGACCATCACCAAGCTCAGCCGCGAAGAGAGCGTCCGCATTGCCAACACCATGAACTTAGGCAGCGTTATCAGCCCCAAGGAGCTGTGCAGTAACGCCATTGTCCGCTATGTGCGGGCTATGCAGAACCAGACCGGCGCTGCGGTGTCCGTCCACGCGATCGCTGACGGGCAGGTAGAGGCGGTGGAATTTGTGGTGGACGAAAACACCCCCAACTGCGGTGTGCCCTTGAAGAGCATCCGCCTGACCGCAGGCGTGCTGATCGCAGGCATTGTCCACGGCACCAGATCCGAAGTGCCTAACGGCGACTCCTGTTTTGTGCCGGGCGACCGGGTGGTGGCCGTCACCAGCCACCGGGGCAGCCTGCAGCAGCTCAGTGATATCTTCGCCTGAGAGGTACGCCCATGAATGTGAAGATGATGGGGCGGTTTATCGCCCAAATTATCGCCATTGAGGCGGTATTTATGGTGCCTGCCCTTGGTATCAGCCTTGGCTATGGAGAGTGGCCGGGGGTACAGGCCTTTGCCGTAACCATTGGCATTATGCTGATCCTGGCGGCAATTATGTACGCTCTGTGCCGCAAGGCAGACCGGCTTTTCGGCGCAAGAGAGGGTCTTGTGTGCGTGGCTTTGAGTTGGATCGTTATGAGTCTTTTGGGGGCGCTGCCCTTTGTTCTCAGCGGACAGGTGAAATCTTACATCGATGCCCTGTTTGAAATTGTCTCCGGCTTTACCACCACCGGCTCTTCTGTGATCGCCGATGTGGAAAGCCTGTATCGGGGCATTCTCTACTGGCGCAGCTTCAGCCACTGGGTTGGCGGTATGGGTGTGCTGGTGTTCCTGCTGGCGATCCTGCCGGGCAGCCAGGGCTCCGGCTTTACTATGCACCTGCTGCGGGCGGAAAGCCCCGGCCCGGACGTGGGCAAGCTGGTGCCGAAAATGCGCCAGACCGCGCTGATCCTCTACTGCATTTATATTGTTCTGACCATTGTAAACGTCGTCTTTCTGCTGTGCGGCAGAATGCACTGGCTGGATGCCCTCTGCACCGCCTTTGGTACGGCAGGCACCGGTGGCTTCGGCGTTTATAATGATTCTTTGGGAAGTGTCAGCCCCTATATTCAAAAAGTGACCACCGTGTTTATGTTCCTGTTCGGCATCAATTTCAGCTGCTACTATCTGCTTCTGCTGGGCAAGCTGAAAAGCGTGTTTAAGGATGAGGAGCTGCGGCTGTATGTGGGACTGGCGGTTGCCAGCGTGATTGCTTTGGTGCTGAGCATTCGACCTTTGTATGCCACATTGGAGGAGACCATTCGCCACGCGGCATTTCAAGTGTCCTCCATTATGACCACCACCGGCTATACCACCACGGACTATGACCTGTGGCCTGCCTTTTCCAAGGGAATTCTGTTGCTGCTGATGATCGTGGGCGCTTGCGCCGGGTCTACCGGCGGCGGTCTGAAATGTATCCGGGTGCTATTGCTGTTCAAAGCCTTGCGCCGGAATATCCGCCAGATCCTGAACCCCCGGAAGGTGCTGGTCGTACGCTCCAACGGCAAGCCCGTAAACGAAAAGGTTCTGGAAAACACCAATGCCTACCTTGCGGCGTATGTGATCATCATTGTGCTTTGCACCTTGATTCTGTCACTGGACGGTTTCAGCTTTGAAACCAATCTGTCTGCAACGCTGGCTACCTTCAACAACATCGGCCCCGGAATGGCCGCCGTTGGGCCAACCTGCAATTTCAGCAGCTACAGCGCTCTTTCCAAGCTGACGATGACCCTTGCAATGCTGGCAGGACGGTTGGAGATATTCCCCATTCTGGTACTGTTTTCCCGCAGCACCTGGAACAAAAAGTAAAGCAAAAAGCCTGTCAATCGACAGGCTTTTTTGTATGCTCTTGCACGTGTTTTTTGATGGCCTCAAAGGACTCATCGCTGATATCGTGCTCCAGCTTGCAAGCATCCTCCATGGCTGTTTTCTCGTTCACGCCCAGAGAAACCAGCAGCCGTGATAAAAGCGTATGGCGTTCATAGATCTTCTCCGCCACGGTATAGCCGCTATCGGTCAGCGTGATCGCGCCATCCGGCGCAATTTCAATGAAATCGCCCTTTTTCAGCAAGCCCATAGCTCTGCTGACGCTGGGCTTGGAATAGCCCATATGCTCCGCCACGTCCACTGCGCGCACGTGGTTACTCTTTTTTTGCAGCACAAAAATTGTTTCCAAATACATCTCGCCGGATTCCTGAATACGCATACTACACCTCCCGGGCGCAAACTACTGTTATAGTGTATCACAAGAAACGCTATTTTGCAAACAGGAAAGAAAAACAGGGAAGGCTCCCCTCCCCTGTTTTCGGTATCCAATCAATCTACATTGGGTTCAAAGAAGCTGCGACAGAACTTGTGCATAGGTCCTTCGTACCAGGCCTCTGCCAAGAATTCTGTGCCCTTCTGGTCACCCCAGGCGTAGTAGATCAGGGTTCTGCCCTGATATTCGCACATTTCAAGGTCAGACAGGTTGATGTTCAGCGCGCCATCGATACGCTCCCGCTCTGCAGGAGTCAGATGGGGGTTGGCGATCTGCTTGTCCTCATCATCGTAGACCATAATGGGGTTGATGGGGCTGTATTCCCAGTTTACCAGATCCTTACTGCGGGCAATGCAGCTGGCAAAGCGGTAGTTCTGATAACCCTCCAAATAGCCCACATAGTAGTGGTCATCACCGGGGAAGGTATACAAGGCGGGAGAGCCACAGTACACATCTCTCTGGAATGCGTGATCCCAGGGAGTCAAGGTCCAGTTGGTCAGATCCTTAGACTGCATAAACCGGAAGGTGAAGTGCACAGGACCGCACTCCTCGCGGGGGGCGGAGATCTCAATGAGCAGGGTGTAGGTGTCACCCATTTTTGCGATGTTTACATTGTAGATCTTCCAGCCGGGCATTTCCACTTCCTGGTACTGCTCCCAGTTCACCAGATCCTTGGAACGGAAAAATACCAGCGTATCGTTGCCCCAGCCGGCGTTATCGGTGGCGTGGAACTTGGATTTGCCGGTAACTACGTACATAGTATCCCCGTCAACAAAGGGGAATCCGAAGGTATGTCCCTGGGCAAAATAGGGCGTGGGCGCATCGGTACGCACATGCACAAAACGCAGAGCCGGCTCACCGGGCAGATCGTGCCAGCTGCCCTGCAGGATTTCGTGGGTGGCAAGCATCGGACGGCGGATCACTTCAAAGCGGTACAGCTCGTCTTTCCAGATCAAAGGGGTGGTCTCCGCAACGTCGCACTGCAGTGTGCCCATCTTGCGGATCTTAGGATGTTTGGGGAATCTGTTCGCAGCCATTGTTATGACCTCCAGTATGTAAAATATTCCAAGTCAATTATAGCAATTTACCAAGGAAAGTCAACACGATTTACCTCCAATTATGTATCGCAGGGTAAAACCCTGCGACTGCATTACTGCATGCCCTGCTCGTAAGCCTCGATCATCTTCTTGACCATCTGGCCGCCTACGGAGCCGGCCTCACGAGAGGTCAGGTGACCGTTGTAACCATTGGTCAGGTTTACGCCCACTTCCTGAGCAGCCTGCATCTTGAAGCGGTCCATAGCTTCACGAGCCTGAGGAATGTTGATCTGGTTGTTGTTCTTCATAATGTTTCTCTCCTTTTTCGGCATTTTTCTATGCCTGCTTTCTTTGGAAAGTCCGGCGCTTTCCAAAGAAAGCACTTTTCTTTCCTGAGCCTAGCTTTGCCTTTTTAGGAGAAAATATAAATGTTTCTTTTCGGAAAATGACGCAAAATTTGGAAAAAACGAGGTGAGGAGTTTATCCGTTCAAGCCCAAAACATCGTAGCACATATCCCGGATGGGCGCGTGTCCGCAGCCGATCAGCTTCGGCCAGCTTCGGACATGCATGGCAAAAAAGATGGAAAGATGGTATGCCGGATCTATCATTACATAGGAGCCTGCTGCGCCATCCCAGCCGAACTCTCCCAGAGAACTGCGAGCGCATTCCTTTTTAACGAGCGTCCTGACACCCAGTCCGTATCCGTAACCCGGACCGGCAGCACAGCCAAATCTCGGGTCCATAACATATTCGCCCAGTTGTTCTGTGCGCATCAGGTCGATGGTTTGGGCTTTGAGGATCCGGTTTCCGGTTGCGCCCACACCACCGCAGGCCAACGCATCGGCGAACAGGCTATAGTCCTCTACTGTTGAATAAAGTCCTGCGCCGCCGCTTTCATATTGATCAGTCAGATTGAAATCCCCAAACTCTGTAAAGGGAAGGATCTTCCCCGGCTCGTAACATTCATACAGAGCAGCCATTCGTTCCATCACACTGTCAGTGATCTGAAAACCGGTATTTTTCATACCCAGAGGTTTCCAGATATGTTTTTCCATATACTGAGAAAAGCGCATTCCGGATGCCACTTCCACCACTGCCGCCAACACATCGTGGCAGAGGCTATATAAAAACCTCTCTCCCGGCTCAAACTGCAGCGGCGAACGGGTCAGCGCATTGACGATATCCACTGTGCCGGCGTGAGGATCGTTTTGGATCACATCCAAAATCGGCTGTGTAGCCCGGTCATAATTAAAACCTGCGCTCATAGTGAACAAGTGCCGCACCGTCATAGTTTTTTGAGGACAGACTTTTTGTTCGTCTTTCATCAAAAATACACTTTCAAATTCCGGCAAAAATTTATGCACCGGGTCATCCAGATTCAGAATTCCCTGCTCTACCAACTGCATAGCGCAGACACAGGTCATCACTTTGGTGCAGGAATACATCTGATAAATATCCCTATCCGACACCGGCCGTTTGCCCTCATAATCAGAAACACCACTACTATAACGCAGAAGCACTTCGTGGTCACGCTTGATCACAAGATCGCAGCCGGGAACGCCCTTTTCCTTGCGCAGAACCTGCTCTATATATTCCGTAATCGGTGAAAAATCCATTCTCTTTCTCCTTCCGTTTCCTGTTGCAATTTATTTTACTCATACCTACACTGCAAATAAAGATCATTTCCCCCCGGACAGTTTTTTCCTATTTCCCAATTCTGTCAAACCGCGTCAATCTTTGTAAAAACGAAGTTTGGAAATACAAAGGAACAACTCACCACTTAGCCGGGGTCGTTCCTGTGATTTGCTTAAAGCAACGGGAGAAATAGTACACGTTGGAAAAACCGCATTCCTGGGCTATCTGCGCCATGGTGTACTGGCCGGTACGCAGAAGATTTTTTGCGTGCATAATGCGGATTTGGTTCAGATACTGAATAGGAGAGGTGTTGTAGACCTTAGAAAACACCCGGGCGAAGTGGGAAGCAGAATAGCCGCTGCGCTCCGCCAGCTCCTGCACGGTGATTTTCTCCCGGTAGTTCTGCTCCATATAATCTGATACATTTTTCATTGCCTGCAGGGCAGTGTCAGTGCCTACCATATAAGACACATTTTCCTGCATCAGCGAAAACAAAATTTGATGAATGAGCGCCTTGGTCTGCAGCTTATAGCCAAAGCCGCACCCCGACCACACAGAATAAGCCTGCCCGAACAATTCCGCAAATCGGTTGCTGTGGGACACCTTGGTTACGCCCTCGGCAGGAAAATCGCCGATCTCTCCGTCAATTCGGAACGCAACTGCAATATGCTCCCAGGGGTCTTTGGAGGTGACCTTTGCGGTATAATGGGTACCCTTGCGGAAAAACAGAACATCTCCCTTTTGCACGGTAAAGGTGTTCTTGTTCACGCGGTACTGGGCGCTTCCGCCCAGGATCATTGCCACGATATAATAGTCCTGATCTCCCTTGGAAAATGTAAAGCCCTGAGGGCGTTTCATATGATAGACATACTCGGTTTCGGTGATGGTAATGTCCGTATCTGCGTGATGGATTTGCACATAATTCTCCATAAAACCCCTCCTTTTAACTTGATTTTAGCAGGTATTTGTCTGTTTGTCAATTTCTGTAGATGATAGGATTGTATAAAAAAACAACGGAAATATATATTGCATTTGCCCGCAGGTGACTCTATAATTAAGCTAGTGGCGGTGCGCGCAAAAAATCAAGCCGCCAAAATAACACAGGAGGTTATTTATGAACGCTGAACAAATTAAAAAACTGGCGTACGAGTGCGGCGCGGACCTGTGCGGTATCGCATCCATGGACCGTTTCGAAGGCGCACCCCCCGAGATGGATCCCCGTTTCATTATGCCCGAAGCAAAGAGCATGATCGTTATGGGTTTCCGTGTTATGCGTGGTTCCCTGCGTGGTATTGAGGAAGGCACCTTCTTCTCCAACTACGCTGCTATGGGCTACGGCGGACTGACCTATTTGTACATCCCCATGACCGTTATGAATATGTGCCGTGTCATTGAGGATCAGGGCTACGAAGCCATCCCCATCGGCCACCAGAGTGACTGGCGTGGTATCGACAACGAGGGTAATCGCCGTGAGCATTACTCCAAGCCTGTTGAGCCCGGCAAGCCCCAGCCCGATATTATGCTCCACCTGCGTATATGCGCATACCTGGCAGGTCTGGGCGAGATCGGCTACTCCAAGATGTTCCTGACTCCCGAGTTCGGTCCCCGTCTGCGTATTGGTGTTATCCTCACCGAGATGGAGCTGGAGCCCGATCCCATCTACAACGGTCCCAAGCTGTGTAACAAGTGTAAGGCCTGTGTCCGCGAGTGTCCCGGTAACGCTATCAGCGGCGAGAAGACCGTTAAGGTCACTCTGGCCGGCCACGAGGTTGAGTGGGGCGAGCTGGACTGCGACGCTTGTGATATCGCTTTCCGCGGCGGCGAGCTGTGTAAGGATGGCGAAAAGGGTACTTATCAGGAAGGCCGTGACGATGTGAAGCCTGCTTCTCACTCCCCCTTCTACTACAAGCCCGCTAACCTGTACAACACCGGACAGGCCGTTTGTGGCGCTAAGGGTTGTACCCGCGCTTGTATGATCTCTATGGAGAAGCGTGGTGTCCTCTCCAACAAGTTCCACAAGCCCTTCCGCAGAAAGCCTCTGTGGAGTGTTGACTGGTCCGACTACGAGGCTGTTGAGGGTGGTAACACCGCAGTTAGTGGTCTGGGCGCTATGGCCAAGGTCAAGAACGCTCCTCAGGATGTGCAGAACGAGCTGTCCAGAAAGCACGAGAAAGAAGCTGACTAATTGTTATGCTGAAATTTTCCGTAGGCTATCAATACAATGAGGATCGGCCCTTCTCCGATGTGATCTGTGATTACGCAGACCATATCGAAACCGTCTATTTCCCCTGGGTGGATACGGCCAGCGGCCGGTCTATGATCGGCGGATTCGACGGCTATTTCGACTACGGTCTGCAGGAGAAGCTGGTGGAGGACTTGGCCCGCATCAAGGCCTTGGGCATCAAGCTGAATTTGCTGTTCAACGCAAATTGCTACGGTGAGGATGCTATGAGCAAAGCCCTGGAGGGCAAGGTCTGCTCCATTATTGACTATTTGGGTCAACGCGATCTGTGCCCCGATTCCGTGACCACCACCTCCCCTGCCATCGCCCATATGATCCGGGAGCATTACGGTAATGACATTGAGCTTACCGCTTCCGTGAATATGAAGATCGGCTCGGTGAAGGGTATGCAGTATGTGGCGCATCTGTTTGACAACTACTGCGTCGCCAAGGAGTGTAACCGGGATCTGCCCCGCCTGAAGGCTATGAAGCAGTGGGCAGAGGAGAATGGTAAGAAAATTACCATCCTTGCCAACAGCGGCTGTATGCGGGATTGCAGCGGTCAGATCTTCCACGATAATATGGTTGCCCACGAGGCAGAGGTTTCCAAGCAGCAGAACATTCAGTTCCTTCCCTATATGTGCTATACCTACCTGAAGGATCCCAAGAATTTTGTGGCAGTGCTGCAGAACACCTGGATCCGTCCCGAGGATATCCACAATTATGAGGGCCTTGCCGATACGGTGAAGCTGGCTACCCGCGCCCATCAACTGCCGGGTATGGTCATCGGTGCCTATATCAGAGGCAAGTATGCCGGAAACCTGCTGGATCTGTTTGAGCCCAGCTTTAGTCCTGCCTTTGCTCCCTTTGTGATCGATAGTTCTAAGATCCCCGCCGACTTCTGGCAGCATACCACCTCCTGCAACAAAGATTGCACCAAGTGCAATTACTGCAAGGGCGTACTGAAAGAAGCAAAGGTCGTGGCATTCTAAAAAATACGCCGTGTAGGTTTCCTACACGGCGTTATTTTTATGGGATCACAGGTTGCTTCCCTTGCGGTTGGCGGCTTTTCGCATATAATTGCCCACATTGGTAATGCACATCAAAAGGGTCACCAGGAACGTGCCGGGGATAATAATGATCCACCAGCTATCGGTCAGAAGCGCCTTTTCCGCCAAGGACAGCATACTGCCCCAGGAGATGATCTCCAAGGGAAGTCCCATACCCATAAAGCTGAGGGTAGACTCTGTGACGATGGCAGTGCGTACATTCATAACCACCATAAACATTACGCAGGACACAAAGTTCGGGGCAAGGTGCTTGCCCAAAACGTGGAAAAACCTTCCTCCCATACAACGGGATGCTACCACATACTCACTTGACCGGATCTGACGCACCTCTGTGCGGATGATCTTGGCGATGGAAGCCCAGCCGGTCACACCGATGACGATGGACAGAGTCAGCACATTGGCCTGTCCTAAGATCGCCTGCAGGAACAGTACCAGCAGCAATCCCGGTACGCTGAGAAAAATCTCGGCAAAGCGCATCATCAGGTTATCCAGCCACGCTGGCGCAATGCCGCTGACAGAGCCGTAGACCACTGCGATAAATGTGGCAATCACCGTGGCGAAAAAGCCTATGGTTATGGAGATGCGGCCGCCGTACCAAATGCCGGAGAAAATATCGCGTCCAAGGGTGTCTGTGCCGAACAGGAACTCTCCGTTGGGCGCTACATTGAAGTTCTCCAGGTCCAGGTAACCGGGGTCTTTGGTCATCAGCAATTCCGCTGCCAGGCAGCACAGCACGATTGCGGTCATCAGCACAACAGATACCCAGGGAAAACCTTTGCGTCTGCTCACTTTCTTTTCGGGGGTTGCAGATTCGGGTCGGATGCCGACCATTGTAAACAGCTTTTCTTCCGTCAATCTACCGTCACCTCCGAGATTTGCACCACTTCGTTTGCCTTGATCCTGGGGTCGATTCTCTCGTTGATGATCCCGCCGATCAGATTGCAGAAAATCACCAAAACACCGGTCATCATACAAAGCACCATCAACAGGTTGTAATCGTGATACCGGGCGCTTTCGTAGGACAGGGCGCCGATACCGGGGTAGCTGAACACGGTTTCTACAATGTAAGTGCCGCCTACCACGTGGGGAACAGAGATGGCCATCATACTGATGTAAGAGGGCAGAACATTCCGCAGGCAATGCTTAAGCATAATGTCCTTTTTGGACAGGCCCTTGGATTTGCCCAGCAGCACATAGTCTGCCCGGGTTTCCTCCAGCAGCTTGTTGCGAACCATATAGGCATAGTACCAAAGGTGCTGCAGCACCACGATGGTCAACGGCAGAATCAGGTGTGTGACACGGTTCAGCCAATCATCCTTATAGCCGATGTCATAAGCCCCACTGCTTGGAAGCCAGCGCAGCGTCACCGCAAAGATCAGGATCAGCGCCAGTGACAGCCAAAACTCCGGGATGCAGCTCAGCAGCGTGCCGCCCTTGCATAGGATTTTATCCACCCATTTATCTTCATGCCAGGCGCAAAGAACACCCAAGAGCAGTGCGCCCGCAAAGGTGAGAACAAAACCGATACCGCCGAGAATCAGCGTAAAGCCGATCCGGCTTCCGATCACTTCCATCACATCCTGCTTGTACTTAAAGGAAATGCCAAACTCACCCTTAGCTGCATTTTCTACCCAACGGATGTACTGGATATAGATGGGGTCATTCAGACCCAGTTTTTCACGGGCTGCTTCCTTTTCCTCCACGGACATCTTTTCTGTTCGTTCCCCGTAATAGCTCATCAGCGGATCGCCGGGAGCAAGACGGGAGATATAGAATACCGCCACAGAAAGGACAAATACGCTCAGCAAAAATACAAGGGCTTTTTTGCCGTAATAAAGGGCAGGATTTCTTCTCATTGGGAGTCCTCCTTTCGGAGCACCCAGTGGCCGGGCGCGATCTCCACCATTGTTCCCTCACGGTCAAAGGCTGTTTCGTCAAAGTCTATGTGACTCCGATTCCGTTCTGCGATAGGGTCGGGAACAGGGATGGCAGACAGCAGCGCCTTGGTGTAGGGATGCTGAGGATTTGCGTAAAGCGCAGCAGTAGGCGCAACCTCCACCAGCTTGCCGTGGTACATCACACCCACCCGGTTGCACAGGTATTCTACCATAGAAAGGTCGTGGGCAATGAACAGTATGGAACAGCCGTGCTGTTCATTGCAGTGGCGCAGCAGGTTGATGATCTGCGCCTGTATGGACACATCCAGGGAAGCCACCGGCTCATCCGCCACCAAAAGCTCCGGCTCCATGGAAAGCGCCCGGGCAATGGCAACTCTCTGACGCTGGCCGCCGGAAAGCTCCGTGGGGTATTTATCCAAATAGCTGCTATCCATACCTACATAGCTTAGCTGAAACTCTGCTTCTGCCCGTAAGCTTCCTCTGGGGGGCTTGATGTGGTGAATGGACATGGGCTCTGCAATGATTTTCTCTACCGTCATACGCTGATTGAGGCTTGAGGTAGAATCCTGGAAGATGATCTGCCGGCTGGATTCCAGCATTTTGCGGTGCTTGCGGAATGCACGGCTGTCACATACGTCAATGCCGTTGTAGAGGATCTTGCCTGCGGCAGGCTTGTAGACATTCATAATGCACCGGGCAACGGTGGACTTGCCCGAGCCGGACTCGCCCACAAGGCCGAAGATCTCCCCCTTCTTCATTTGGAAGGACACGTCATCCACTGCTTTGATAACGGCATATTTACCCAGCTTGAACACGTGGGAAAGGCGCTGCACATCCAGTAAAATCTCAGACATGACCCATCCCTCCCATCGGTGAATCTATCTTAGGCGCTCTGGGGTCTAAAAGCCAGGTTGCCGCATAGTGGGTATCCGTGATCCTAAACATAGGCGGCTGCTCCAGATAGTCGATCTCCAAAGCGTATTCGTTCCTGCAGGCAAAGGCATCGCCCTTGGGCGGGTCGATGAGCGTAGGGGGCATACCGGGGATGGTCTTCAGCTCCTTTGCTCCCTTGTTCAGAGCAGGCAGAGATTGCATCAAGCCCCAGGTATAGGGATGACGGGGGTCATAATAGACCTCCTCTGCCGTGCCGATCTCCACGATCCTGCCTGCGTACATGATCGCCACCCGGTCGGCGCACCTTGCCACCACGCCCAAATCGTGGGAAACCAGGATCGTTGCCGTGCCCAGCTTGGTTTGGATCTGCCTCAGCAGATCCAAAATCTGCGCCTGGATGGTCACATCTAAGGCAGTAGTGGGCTCGTCAGCCAGCAAAATCTTGGGATTGGCTGCCAAAGCAATGGCCATAACGCTTCGCTGCCGCATACCGCCGGAAAAATTGTAGGGGTACAGCTTATACCGCTCATGGGGCTGCTTGATGCCCACCAGTTCCATCAGTTCAATGACCCGGTTGTACACTTTCTCTTTGGAAAGCTTAGGCTCGTGGATCGCAATGGCTTCGGCGATCTGCTTGCCGATGGGAATGGTGGGATTCAGCGCCGTCATAGGATCCTGGAAAATCATAGAGAACAGCTTGCCCCGAAGACGGCGCATATCCTTATCGGCATAGTCTGTAATATCCACACCGTTTGCAATGATCTTACCGCCCTCGATCTTGGCAGACTTAGGCAGCAGCTTCATAATGGTCTTGCAGAGTATACTCTTTCCGCAGCCACTCTCGCCTACAATGGCAAGCACCTCGCCGGGGTGCAGCTCCAAGCTCACATCACGGACAGCCTGCACCTTACCTGCAGGAGATGCGATTCCTACGGTTAAATTTTCTATTTTCAATAATTCTTCCACAGGAATCCTCCTTCCAAAAATGTCACATAAGGGGCTGGAAACCAGCCCCTTATATGGTGCGTTTAGTATATTACCCCATAGTCCACTGGGTAACATTCCAGAAAATGCCCACGCCGTGGTGACCCAGAACGGTATTGGCATCAATTCCCTTGATGGCATCGTCCGCAACGAACATCGCATCGATGTAAGCAAAGAAGGTATAGGCAGGCGATTTTGCCATGGCGATCTGGAACTGCTTGTAGTACTCCTTGCGCTGGGCTTCATCCTTTGTCTGACGGGCCATCTTCAGAAACGCATCAACCTCTGCATTGGAATAGCCGGAGTAGTTTGCGCCTGCATCGGTGGAGAACACCTTGTAGGTGTGGTCGTCAGCATCATAGGGAGAGCCCCAGCCGATGATACAGCACTCCTGCTTTCCCCAGTCAATGCCGTCGGCAGGCACATTGGCCTTCACATCCAAGCCAGCAGAGCGCAGCTGCTGAGCAGCGATCTGCGCCATATCCACACGGACCTGATCGCCGGGAGTTGCGTTGATGGTGAAGGAGATCCGCTTGCCACCCCGGCACCAGAAGCCCTCGCTATCCTTTTCGCAGCCGGCAGCGACAAATGCAGCCTCTGCCTTGGCAAGGTCAAAGGCGTACTTCTCCACGCCGTCGTAGTTATATTCGTTCAGCTGAATGGGACTGTAGGCCACAAAGCCCTCCCCCAGCAGCACAGCATTCACGATGGCCTGCCGGTCAATGCAGTAGCTGATAGCGGGGATCAGATCGCCGTTTTCCTGCCAGTAGGGATTCCAGAAGTTATACAGAATGCCCCGGTAGTCGGCGGTTTTCATATCGTAAACGGTCAGACCTTCCGCGTCCTTGAAGTTTTGGGCATCCTTGGGGGTGACCTGGGCCAGATCCAAAGTGCCTTCCTTCAGCTGCAGCGCCTTGGCATTATCGTCGGTGACGATCTTAAAAATGATGGTGTCAATGTTGGCTGCGCCTGCAAAATAATCTTCATTTTTCACCATCGTAATGGCCTGACCTACATCCCAGCTTTCCAGCTTGTAAGGGCCGGTGCCGATAGGGCTTTTGAAGTATGCAGACTCCCACATATCCTCGCCCTTGAGCTTATGCTCAGGCAGGATAGACATGGTCATATAGTCCAAAAATGCATAGTTGGCTTCACGCAGAACAAAGGCGATCTCAGTATCGGAACCTACCTTGATCTCCTTGATCTCGATGTAGTTGGGGTAGTTCTCGGAGCCGTTATCTTCATTCATAATGGCTTCGATGGTGAACTTCACATCGTCGGCGGTGAAAGCTTCACCGTCGTGCCACTTGACATCACTGCGAAGCTTGAAGGTATAGGTTAACGTTTGGGCATCGTAGTTCCAGCTTTCCGCCAATGCGGGAACTATCTCACCTTTTGCGTCACGGGTAACCAGGCCATCGAACAGCAGATGCTTGATCTCGCAGTGTTCGTTCATAATGGGGTTAATGGAATCGTAGTCGCCGGAGCCGTAGACCAGGGTGCTGCCATCCCGTTTTGCAGAACAGCCGGAAAGTATACCGATCGCCAATGTAGCTGCCACAATTATCGCAAGTAGCTTTTTCATTTGATACGCTCCCTTTTCTTTCGTTCTTTTGCTATTATAGTCAGCCATTTCCACCGGCACAAGCCCCCTGGGGGGATGAAATTTAAACAAAGCCAATGCTTGCCGTTGGAACTGTGAGAATTATCTCTGTGAAATAAGCTTGATTTGCCGGGTATATCGTGGTATTTTAGAAACAGGTGAAACGTATATCAAAGGAGACATTGCACGTGAAATTAGAATTGATATTTGCTTTTTTTGCCCTGCTGGGTGTAATCGACCAAGTGATCGGTAATAAATTCCGGTTGGGACAGGCCTTTGAAAAGGGGTTAATGACAGCCGGCCCTTTGATTCTGTCAATGGCAGGTATGATCGTGTTGTCACCGGTGGTAGCAGCCGGACTATCCAAGGTGATGGCGCCCGTCTGCAGCGCCCTCGGTATGGATACGTCTGTGTTGTCCGGTTTCTTTGCGGTAGACGCCGGCGGCGCCAGTATGGCGTATGCGCTATCCCAGGATGAAACCATGCGCGCCTACAACGGCATCGTGGTGGCATCCATGCTGGGCGCGACCATATGCCCGGTGATACCGCTGGCCATGCAGTTGGTAAAAAAAGAACTGCATCAGGATGTTTTGACAGGACTTCTTTGCGGTATCGCTGCCATTCCGGCAGGCTGCGCGCTATCTGGAATTATGATGGGCTGCGACTTCCTCCCGCTGGTGCTAAACAGCTTACCTATGCTGATCATTTCAGCAGTCATTTGTCTGGGCTTATGGAAAAATCCTGCGCTGATCACCAAAATCTTCGGATTGCTGGGTAAGGTTCTGATGGCTTTTGTCAGCGTAGGCTTATTGCTTGGTATGCTGGAGCTGTTTGCCGGGGTGAAGGTGTTTGCAGAAATGGCTCCTCTGAGCGAAGCGTTTTCTATTATCGGCAGTATCGCCGTAATCCTCGCAGGTGTATTTCCTCTATTGGAGATTGCCTCCCGTTTGCTGCGCAGACCTATGGCTTGGCTGGGCAAGCGGCTTGGCATAAACGATACGGCAGTGCTTGGACTTGTCACGACCCTCGCCAATTCCATTCCGGTATTTTCTATGCTGAAGGATATGGACAGAAAAGGACGGATCCTCAATATGGCCTTTGCCGTGTCGGCAGGCTATGTGTTTGGAGATCATCTTGCTTTTGTGCTATCCTATGACAGAGCCTATGCGCTGCCGATGGTGGCAGGCAAGCTGGTGGGCGGCCTTGTGGCGATGGTTTTGGCTGTTCTGGTGCTGAACCGAAAAAATAGCCACGTTAATGTGTGATCTGTAATAAAAATGCCTCCCTTTCTGACGAGGGAGGCATTTTTCTAAAGTTCTGCATAGCCGTACATAGCAAGGGTAAAGCGCTCCAGCGCCTGGTCCCTTTTCCGGTAAATGGTAGATTGCTCCACCCCCAGCTCACTGCACAGCCGTTCGATCGCTCCCTTTTCAGGGTACAGATACAGCCGCTGCAGCACCAGCCGTTCATCATCTTTCAGCGCCAAAAGCCCTCTGTCTGTAACGTGCAGCCAGCGCTTCACCTGCTCAAGGGTCAGCTTCAGCTCCTGCCGCTGCACCAGATTGTTGATGAGCGCCTCCTCCCGCCGGCTTCCGCCGCCCTTCACAGGAGTCCTGTCCGTGGTTGCGCCACGCAACGCGCAGGCATCTTTCTGCAAGCGTTCGATTTCCGCAGGAATATTCCGCAACGCCTGGCGCATCACATCGTATCTGCGCAATTTATCCATTGCCTCGTTCTTCCACTTCATTTCTTTCACCCTTTCTTTCCGTATTTCTGCCCAAAGCGATAAATTTCTGCCCAGCGGTGAAGAAACCATATTCTCCAATCCTTGCAGAGCTTATTCTCACACCCCGCGGGGTTCTGCACCCGTGTGCAATATGCACAGGGACTTTCTGTTCTTTTCATTTTGCGCCTCCTTCTTGCATCTTTGGCAATACATTTTACCTTGTAAAAAAATCTCTGTCCCGCACCCGACACACCACGATCGCGGGATCACTCCCTGCAGATCCTGCAGCCCCAGCCGCGGACCGACCCAAACAGGCCGCCTGTATTTTTCCTGCAATACCCACATAGACACCTCCGTTTTGTACTTGTTCAAGTACGTTTGTAGCCCAATAATAGTACGTGAACAAGTACTTGTCAAGAGAATTCCAAAACATTTGTTCGGTTTTGGCTGTTTGCACAAGTCCGGGCGGTGTTTTTTGTTTATTTTCATAAAACACGCAAAAAACCTGCTGCAAGATTTGCAGCAGGTTTTGCTTTCTTATACACTTGTCAGTTCCTTTTCTGGAAGGGCTTCCCAGCGAAGCCCCTTTGGATAGAAGAAGCGGAGCTTCTCCTTTGCAACGGACACCTCCATAGCATCGCCCATCATTTGCTCGCCGTCTAAGTTAATGGAGGTGGGCTTGTCAAAGAGGATCTTCAGCTTATCGGTGCGGTAGTGCTTCACCAGCTTGGGAAGTAGCTTATACTGCCCGTTTTTGTACTTACCGATCACCGCCGGCACTTGCAACAGGTTGATGGCATCCACCACCAGTACATCGAGTTTCCCGTCTGTGGGGTCAGCCTCCGGCACAGGGTTAAAGCCGCCACCGTAAAACCGGCCGTTGCAGGCGCAGATCATAGTCTTTTTACCGTCGATCCGCTGCCCGTCAATTTCAACGATATAATGCTCCGTGATGCCCTTCAGAAGATTCACTACGGTGGATGCCACATAGGCGCGGAATCCGCTTAAGAGGGGCAGCCGCTTGTAGGCAGCCACATCTGCGGCAATACGGGCATCCAGCCCCACGGAGCAGATATTCAGGCTATAGGCATCGTTGACTTTGATCAGATCCAGGGTAAACTCATCGGCATCCATCAGGCGGTTTAAATCCCGAAAGGCCTCCGGCTGGTCAAAAATGCGGATAAAATCATTGCCGCTACCGCCGGCGAACATAGTCACCGCCACATTGGAATACCCGGCAACACCGCACACGATCTCATTCATCGTGCCGTCACCGCCGCAGGAGTAAATGCGGTACTCCTCTCCTGTTTCCGCCGCCCGGCGGGCAATTTTTTTGCAATGACCGGGGGCGCCGGACACCTCAATGGCATAGTCCAGCCTCTGCGCCTCGCAGGCCTCTGCGATCTTTTTGCGGTACTTTTCCGTTTGATTGTAGCTGCCTGCGGCAGGATTGATAATAAACAGGTGCTTCATAGGCTTACTTCCTTCTTCGGGAATTGTCGGTGAACATATAGTAGTCACACTTGATCTTGCCGTTGTAGAACTTCCGCTTTTTATCGGCGCGGCGGCCGAAATAATGCTCGAATTCCGGCTCGGAGGTAATGACGTATTGCTTCCAATCGTTTGCAAATTTTAGGTGCCTGCCCAGCTCCCGATAGAGCCGCTGGGCACTTGATTGCTCCATCATTCGCTCGCCGTAGGGAGGATTGCAGATCAGAATGCCGCTGTCGGCAGGCAGGCTCATTTTGGTGGCATCGCCATCTCTAAAGGTCACGCAATCGGAAACCCCCGCCTTTCTGGCATTGGCAAAGGCCAGGGATACGCAGGTGGGGTCGTTATCCGAGCCCATAATGCGGTACTTGCCGTCGAATTCCAAATCTCTTGCCTCTTGCTTAGCCTGCTCCCAGGCCTCCTTTGGCATCCAGGGATAATTTTGGGCAGCAAAGGTGCGGTTCAGACCGGGGGCTCTGTTTTTTGCGATCAGCGCCGCCTCAACGGGAATGGTGCCGGAACCGCAGAAGGGATCCCACAAGAACTCCTTGCCCCGGTAACGGGCCAACTGGATCATACCTGCAGCCAAGGTTTCGTGCAGCGGGGCATCGTTGCTGATGGCCCGGTAGCCACGCTTATGCAGACCCTGCCCGGAGGTATCCAGTGACAGTGTCACCTGGTCGTTCAAAATGGTGAAATGCAGCTGGAACTTCACCCCTGTTTCGGGAAGCCAGCTGATGCCGTACTTCTCCCCCAACCGGCGGGAGGCAGCCTTTTTGATAATGGCCTGGCAATCGGAGGTGCTCATAAGCTGGCTGTTCAGACAGTGACCCTTTACGGGGAATTGGCCGTCCTTGGGAATGTAATCCTCCAAGTTGGCGTGGTACACCCCTTGGAACAGTTCCTCAAAGCTTTTTGCCTGGAACTGGGCCAGCACCACCATGACCC
Source organism: Oscillospiraceae bacterium (assembly GCA_017416245.1). Classification (GTDB taxonomy): domain Bacteria; phylum Bacillota; class Clostridia; order Oscillospirales; family Oscillospiraceae; genus Faecousia. The sequence goes on from JAFQCX010000037.1 coordinate 78,864, forward strand.
GTTCGCCGGTACGCAGGCGGATATTGGCCTTGGCCAAGGCATTTTCGTCCCCCTCAAACAGGACGCGCCTGTCCTCCACCCGGACATTTTCCATATGCATTCTTCGCAATTCATCGCCTGCCAGACCCTCTAAGCCAAACAAGCACGGCACAATCAGTTGCATATTTTACCCTCCTAAGGGATAATCTTATTTTTCTTCAGGTAACGTTCTTCCTCGGAAAACACACAGCCGCAGTACTTCTGCATATAAAAGCCGTGCTCCCGGGCAAAGGCCTGTCCTGCCTTGAATTCCTCCCGGAAATCCCGATACAAAAAGTCCACGCCGTAGGCTGCCGCTGCCTGCTCCGCAACGGATTTCATCAGCTCGTGGTTCTGATAGGGGCTGATGAAAAGCGACGATGTAAAGCTGTCAAAGCCTTGCTCTGCGGCGGTTTTTGCGGTCTCCATCAGCCGCATTTCGTAGCATTTTACGCAGCGATTCTCAATGTCGCCAGCCACCTCCCGCACAAAGGGGCGCAGGGCATAGTCGTTCTTTTCTATAAGGGGCAGATGAATTTCGCTGCTATACTCCCGCAGGCAGTTCCGTCTTGCCCGATACTCCGTAAAGGGGTGGATATTGGGGTTGTACCAAAAGCCCGTTACCTCTATGTTTTCTGTGCGCAGCACCTCAATGCACCGGCTGGAACAGGGGGCGCAGCAGATATGCAATAATGTTTTCATTGTTTTCTCCTTAAATAAGGAAATATTTTAAATATTATAACACAAACCCCTACGAATCGCAATGCAATATTCTGTTTGTTTCGTAACAATCAAATGCTATACTTGACGGACAAACTCCAATTTAGTATGATACTAAAAAAGGAGGTGCGCCATGGAACACGAAGCGTATATGCGCCAGGCTCTCGCCCTTGCGGAGGAAGCGGAAAAGGACGGCGAAGTGCCTGTAGGTTGCGTGATCGTTTGCAAAGGCGAAATTGTGGGACGGGGCAGAAACCGCCGGGAAACCGCCAAAACTGCCTTGGGTCACGCGGAGATCGAGGCCATCAGCGACGCCTGCAAAAATTTGGGCGGCTGGCGGCTGTGGGAATGCACTATGTATGTGACCTTAGAGCCATGCCCCATGTGCGCCGGCGCCATTATCAACGCCCGTATTCCCAGGGTGATCGTAGGCGCAAAGGACGAAAAGTGCGGCGCCTGCGGCTCTGTGTGCGACCTGTTTGCCATGGAGTTTAACCACCACCCCCAGGCAGAATTTGGCGTTATGGAAGCAGAAGCGCAGGAAATCCTATCCCGCTTCTTCAAAAATCTTCGGGAGGAACTGAAAACCCGCCCCAAATGGAAAAAACCTGAATAACGAGAAAGAGAGCGTATCAAACGCTCTCTTTCTTTTTGATGGCCTGTAAACCGCAAAGGAGGATGCTATGGAACAAAAGGTCTTACGCGCCGGCGCTTTGGCGCTGGTCTTTGCGTTGCTGCTGCGGCTGTTCGGCCCGGTCCCGGACCTCTCTGCATCCTCCCTGTCCCCCAAGATCGCCTCCCTCATCCTGCTGCTGCAAACAGGGCGGCTGGTCCGTCCGTCACAGATCGTCTTCTCTCCCGCCCCCACCGAGCCGTCTGCGCCCGATGACACCACGCCCACCGACCCTGTCCAAGAAATCCTCATCCCCACCTTTTCTGCTCAGGATGCGGAGGGGCTTAAAATCAACTGCAGCTTTTCCCACACTGCTGACGTGCCGCGACTTCTGACCCAGCCCCTGCAATGGGATCTGACGGGGAGCAAACCAACGGTGCTGATCCTGCACACCCACGGCACGGAGAGCTTTGCTCCCACAGGGGAATATGTCGAGTCCACCCCTTATCACACCACCGACACCGCAAACAATATGATCTCCGTGGGCGCTTATGTGGCAGAATTGCTGGAAAAGGGCGGCATTTCCGTTTTGCAGGATACCAGTCTTCACGATACTCCCTCCTACAACGCCGCTTACACCAACAGCCGCAAGAGTATTGAGGATTATTTGCAGGAGTACCCCTCCATACGGCTGGTGCTGGATCTGCACCGGGATTCCTTTGAGGACGAGGCGGGGAATCAGCTGGTGCAAACCGTCTTTTCCCAGAACACCACCTACGCGCCCCTTATGTTTGTGGTGGGCACGGACAACAGCGGGCTGACCCACCCCAACTGGCAGAACAATCTCTCCCTGGCGCTGAAGCTGCAAACCCAGTTGGAGGACATTTGCCCCGGCATTTGCCGGGATATCAGTCTGCGGGCCCAGCGGTTCAATCAGGATTTGTGTGGCCAGGCGCTCCTTGTGGAGGTGGGCGCATCGGGAAACACCCGCCAGGAAGCCCTGCGGTCAGCCGGGCTTTTGGCTGAGGGGATCCTCTCTCTTGCCCACGGCAGCAAATAGTCAAAGGATGTTCCACCAGCTGAAGCGGTGAGCAGTTGCCACCGCCTGCACCCGCCGGGCGAGCTCCTGACAGCAGGCGGCAAAATGGGGCTCCTCCCCTGTTTTTGCGTAGATCTCCATCTCCCCGAACAGAGCATCCACATCGTCCATAGGAGAATGGTCTGCCACCGTCGCCGTGCCGTTCCACTGCCGCTCCCAGCGGCTTTTCGCTTCTTTGCCCAATGTAACCGCCTGCTCAAATTCGCCTTGCAGGGTCTTTTCTGCGGCCTGCTCCAGCAGCTTTTCCGTGGGTATATGAGCCTGATCCATCCAGCCGGAAACCAGCAGCCCCAACACCAGAAACACCGCCAAAATACCGGCGCCTATCCAGCCACGAAACATTTATTTCCCCTCCTTGCGGTAAAACAGAATTTTGTCACTTCCGTCTACGGTCAGCAGCCACGTTTGCTCCAGGGTTGCGCCTTTTTCCCGCAAGACTTTTCGCAACCACGCCTTATCCTTGTTTGCCTTTTGGAGATTCTTCTCCAGCAGATCCCCGTCGGACACAATGGTAATGGGCAAATACTGTTTTTTCACCTGCACACCGGATTCCCTTGCGGAAGCCGGTTTTTCCTTTGGGTAAGGAAACACCGACAGATTGCCGTTGGTCTCCAAAATCGCATACTGCACCGACTGCAGATCCAGCACATCCTTCTCCCGCAGGTGACCGGTCAGCTCATCCAGCGTCACCCGGGTCTTCTGCAGATTTTTCTGCAAAATATTGCCGTTTTCAATGAGAATTACCGGTTTTCCGCAGAGAACACGTCTGATATGCATATTTTTCATAGACAGCGCCGACAGCACAAGCTCCACCCCCAGCACCGTCACGATGGGTATAAAGCCGGAGAACAGCGGGATCCCCCCGTCCTGCATAGGGATCGCCGCCAAATTGGCCACCAGCATGGTCACCACGAATTCCGACGGCTCCATCTGACCGATCTGCCGTTTGCCCATCATGCGCACAACCGCAATCAAAACCAAATACAGCAAAATCGTCCGAATGTAGGAAAGAATCAAATCTACCACCTCTTGTTAATGTAGGGCGGGGGCTTGCTCCCGCCGGGAGAATGTGGTGGCAGGACAAAGGCCCTGCCCTACGGCATCCAAAAAACAGTCTTGTTTGCCTATCATCTTCCGTAGTTTTCCCCCAAATTCTACCGATATACGGAATTTTTTGGATAAAATCTCTTGACATTTGGCGATCCAGTGGCTATAATGTTCTAGCCTGCGTGTGCAGGCGATCCTTGCTCACGGCGCGTCCGTGGGCCAAAAGTCCAAAAGGAGGTGCAAACAACATGGCCAAAATCACTGGTAAGTACGAGGTTCTCTACATTATCGACGCCACTCTGGGCGAAGAGGACACCGCCGCACTTGTGAACAAGTTCAAGGCAATGGTGGAAGCGGAGGGTGCTCTGACAAACATTGACGAATGGGGCAAGCGTCGCTTGGCTTATCTGATCAATGACATGGCTGAGGGCTACTACGTTCTGATGAACTTTGAGTCCAAGCCCGAGTTCCCTGCAGAGCTGGAGCGTGTGATGAAGATCACCGACGGCATCCTGCGCTGCATGACCACCGTAGTGGAGGAGTAAGAATATGCTCAACCACATCACGATTATGGGTCGTCTGACCCGTGACCCCGAGCTGCGCCGTACCGGTAGCGGTATTGCCGTAGCCAGTTTCCGTGTAGCCGTCGATCGGGACTATCAGCCCAAGGACGGCAGCGAAAGAAAGACCGACTTCATTGATTGTGTCGCTTGGCGTCAAACCGGAGAGTTCATCTCCAAGTATTTCACCAAGGGCCGTATGATCGTAGTTGACGGTCGTCTGGAAATGCGGGACTGGACCGATAAGGACGGTAACAAGCGCACATCCGCTGAAATTATGGTAGAAAATGCCTACTTCGGCGACAGCAAGCGCGATGGCGACGGTGGCAACACCTATTCCACCCCGCAAAGCTTTGGCAGCTACTCTGCTCCCGCATCCAACACCGCATCTGATTTTGCAATGCTGGATGACGATGATGCTCAGCTGCCCTTCTGATTTTTGAACTTTTCACAACTGCTAACAAAGGAGGTCGTTCCAATGGCAAACGAACAGCGTATGCGTCCCCGTAAGCGCAAGAAGGTATGTGCTTTCTGCGTTGACAAGGTGACCGCTATCGACTACAAGGACACTGCAAAGCTCCGCCGTTACCTGTCCGAGCGCGGCAAGATCCTGCCCCGCCGTACCACCGGTACCTGCGCAGCTCACCAGCGCGCCCTGACCACCGCTATCAAGCGCGCACGTCAGATCGCTCTGCTGCCCTACGTAGCTGACTAACCAGAAAAACAAATCGCCCACCTCTTTCGAGGTGGGCGATTTTTTGTTCGTTGTTTGTAGGGGACGGGTTTCCCGTCCCCTGCATTCTTTACTTTATTCGGCAACCTTCAGAGCCTTGCGCTCTTCCTTGGTCTTGCAGTATTTTTCCAGCACGGGCACCAGAATGATGCACACGAAGATAGCGGTGAAGCCGCCGTTATACAAGCAGGCGCCGCCGTGGAGCTGAGGAACGAGGGTAACGAAGGCATAGTGGATCATGGCTGCCACAAAGCTATATACCCAGCCGTACTTGTCGGTGATGGGGCTCAGACCGTTGGCATAGCAAAGGCCGATGCAAATAGCAGCTGCGTTGATCTGCAGGGCAAAATCGCCACCCATCCATTGGGCATAATACTTTGCGCCAAAGGATGCCACCACATAGCCTGCCATAATGGGCCATACATTGGTGGGACGAGAGCCGGAATTACAGGTGCAGAGCATACAGAAAATAAGGCCCAGCTGCACACTGTTGAAACTAGCGCCGATAGCATTGTAGTAAGCCAGAATGAACAGACCGAACACGCCCACATTCATCAGGAACACCGCGTTGCCGCAGGTGCCGGAAACGTTAGCGACCTGATTGGGGTTTTTCAGCAGCTTCCAGTAGTCCTTTGCGCCGCCCATCAGAAGTGCGACCAGAACAAACAAACCGAACAGCGCACAATAGAAAATATTCGCAATAGCTGCGCTGGCAACGGTGCCATCGCCTGTGGAAATGGGGCCGGCAACGCCGGGAACCTCGTAGAGAATTGCGTTGAGCAGGAAAGCGACCATACCCACAGGTAATGCGGCAGAGTACAGATTCATACCCTTATGCACATTGGGAGAATGGGGCAATCCGGCAGGCACCACAACACCCACGATCAAGCCTACAACCAGCGCCAGGCCCAAGCCCAGATAGTTGAAGCCGACGGCTTCTGCCTTGGGATAGACCACCAGCAGATTGGAAATAAAGGGTGCAACACCGGTGGTAAAGAGCATTGCATTCACATTGGCTCCCAGCTTCTGCTTTTTCAGCAGGGTGATAATTGCAACACCCAGCATGGTGGGCCACATATTCAGCACATTGATGCCCCAGGAGCAGAAGCCTAAGGTCAGCAAGAAGGCCAGGGTGGACACATTGTTGACCACGGCGCCGGTGACGCAGAACAAAATGGTCATAATGGCAGCAACCAATCCCATATTCAGGAAGGTGGCTGCATAGCCGCCCACGCTGGTATAGAACTTAGCCGGACTTTTGAGGATCTCCCATAAGCCGGTGAACATTGTGCCTCTGTCGGGCATACACACTGCTGCAATCAACAAACAAAGGGAAATAACGGCGAAGAATAATTTCAGAAATTTACTCTCTTCTAACTGGTTCAATTTTTTCATAATACACCTCAATGAAATCTGGGCAATCCGAGCCCATAGAGTTCGAATTGCCCAGACAGTCGGCTTTTTTCTTTCTTACACTCCCCGGTAGTAAACTACCTTAATTCTGTCAGTTATGTAAGAAAATTAAATTTTCTCAGCGGCCTCAACCACGTGCTTCATCAGCACAGAGGTAGTAACAGCGCCAACACCGCCGGGAACGGGGGTAATTGCGCCAACGATGGGCTCGACCTCATCGAATACGCAGTCGCCGGACATACCGCCCTTGCCCTTGGAGGTGATCTTCTCGGGATTCCAGTTCATGGAAACGTCGATAACGACCTGACCCTCACGGACAAACTCCTTGGTCAGGCTGCCCAGCACGCCGGCAGCGGTAACGATAATGTCTGCATTCTTGCAGATCTCAGCGGTGTTCACAGTCTTGGTGTGGCACACGGTAACGGTAGCGTTCTTTGCCATCAGCATCATAGCGGCAGGCTTGCCGACTACGAGGCTGCGGCCGATGACCACAGCGTTCTTGCCCTTGCAGTCGATGCCGTAGTGATCCAGAATTTCCATACAGGCGGCGGGGGTGCAGGGAGCGTAGCCCAGATCCTGGCCCTCAAATACGCCGGCGTTGGACATATGGGTCATGGAATCCACATCCTTGGCAGGCGCCAGGCGGTTGCAGATCTCGTCCTGATCAGCCTTCAGATGCTTGGGCAGAGGACGGAACATCAAAACGCCGTGAACGGTCGCGTCAGCATTGACTTCGTCGATCACCTTCAGCACGTCTTCCTTGGAAGCGTCTTCCGGCAGAATGTAGTTCTTAACAGCTACGCCTACTTCCTCAGCGCGCTTGGTAGCGCCCTTTTCGTAGCTCAGGTCGGAGGGGTTTTCGCCCAGACGAATGATACCCAAGGTGGGGGTGATGCCCTTTGCCTTCAGGGCGGCAGTACGGGTTTGCAGGGAAGCAACCAAAGCCTCGTTGACTTCCTTACCCAGCAATTGCTTTGCCATAAGTATTTTCTCCTTGTTATATGTTGTGTTTCACTTGCCCTATTATTGCAGAAAGGGCAGGGTAAATCAATAAGATAACAGAGCTAAATTTATAGTTTTCTTCTATAAATTACTGACCGAAGCCAGCCTTCACGGTGGTGAAGATCTCGTCAGCCATTGCGCCGTACTTGTTAAGCATACCGTTGGCCTTGACGTTCATCTCCTCGGCAACCTCACGGTTCTTAAGGCTCTTGGTGTTGATGAACACGTTCAAGGAAGCAGCCTGCAGAGCAGCCTTGCAGCAAACAGCGCCGCAGCCTGCATCGGAAACAGCCAGGCGGCTGCCCTTGGCGGCAAACACGGCAATGTACTCGATGGCCTCGCAGCACAGCTCCATGATCTTCATAGGCGTGGAGCAGGCGATAATGGTAGCCTCTTCCATAACGGTGTCGCGGTTGGGGTCATCCTTGGGGATGCCGTAAGCCTTGGCAAGAGGCAGGAAGTTCACTTCGTCAGCCTCTACCTGATTGAGAAGCTCCGTCTGCAAAGCGTCGCACTTTGCCTTCAGCGCAATGATCTCAGCCTCCACGTCAGCGTACTTCTTCTTGCCAACGGTCAGGGAGCCGACCATATTGCCCAGCGCAGTGCCGATAGCGCCAACCAGCGCAGCAGCGCCACCGCCGCCGGGTGCGGGTGCGTCAGATGCCAAAACCTCCACAAATTTGCGGCAGGATTCCAATGTCATATCCATAGTTTTTTCTCCTAAATTAAATAGTATTGTAGGGCGGGGGTTTACTCCCGCAAAGCCTTCCCCTTGAGGGGAAGGTGGCCCGGCGCAGCCGGGTCGGATGAGGTGGAAAAACGACCACAGCTCATCAGTCACCTGCGGTGACAGCTTCTCCTCCAGGAGAAGCCCTTGTGCGGCGGGAGCAAGCCCCCGCCCTACATAAAGTCCCAAAAGGCACAGGCGGCTGCCCGCCTGTGCTTTTTGAGAAAAGTAAATTAGAACAGGCCGGATACCTTGCCGGTTTCTACGTCAACGTCAACACGGCGGTATGCGGGGTCAGCAGCAGTACCGGGCATCATGGAGATGGTGCCGGCCATGGGGCACAGGAACTTAGCGCCGCCGTACTCCAGAA
>JAFQCX010000038.1 GCA_017416245.1 Oscillospiraceae bacterium
TGCCACCTCCCTCATCAGAGGGAGGCTTTCCGCTGCGGCGGGACTATGCATAGCTAAAGCTTTTTGGAACCACCGGCGCAGCCGGTGGTATTCTTTAACCAAAAAGAGAGGGTTTGCCATCTGTTGACGGCAAACCCTCATTGCTATTGGTTTATTGGATTAGATATCTAATCTAAATTATTGGGGCAGCAGGCCCTTGTTCACGTTCCAGCAAACGTAGTAGGTACCGATCTGACCGGCGATTACGAACTCGTTCTTGTAATCGTTCTTCAGGGTAGCGATCTCGTTGGTGGGAACGTCGTCGATGAGCAGCCAAGAACCGTTCTTGTAGTTGGTCAGCATGTTGTTGGCATCATCGGACAGGTAGAACTTCAGCTCGTTCATAGTAACAGCAGCTGCGTCGTGGTAGTTAGCATTCTTGGTCATGGTGATGACGGAGTCATGCTCCCAACCGGTCAGAGTGTAAGCACCGTTACATACGTAGGTAGAAGGCTCGGTTGCCCACTTCTCGTTGGCAACAACATCCTCACGAACGGGGAAGTAGGTGGGGAATGCCAGCAGCTCGTTCCAGTACTCAACAGCGTTGTTCAAGGTAACAACCAGAGTCTTGTCGTCGGTAGCCTTAACAGCCAGCTCGGTAGCGGTGGTTGCGCCCTCAGCTTCCTTGCCCCAGCCCACGATAACGTCGAACATGTAGCCGTAGTCAGCGCCCAGAGCGTTAGAAGCAGCGCGCTTCCATGCAAACTCGAAGTCCTTAGCGGACAGAGCCTTGCCGTCGGACCACTTCAGGCCGTCCTTCAGGGTGTAGGTGTAGGTAACAGTGCCGTCGTCGTTCTTAACGCCTGCAGGCAGCTCGGTAGCGCAGTCAGCAACAACAACCAGAGTGCCGTCTTCCTTCTGCTCCCACTTTGCCAGGCCGGAGAACAGCTGGCAGAGCATGGTAGCGCCGTCAACAGCGGAGTTCAGAGCGGGGTCGATGGTGTCGGGCTCGGAAGCCAGACATACGGGCAGGGAGTCACCCTTGCCGTCAACAGTGGTCTTGGAGAAGAACTTGTAGCCCAAGGGGATGGAGTAGAAGCCCTTAACCTTGGGGCTGATCATGTACAGGTCAGTGTAGTTGTAGATAGGAGTCAGACAGCCGGTAGCCATCAGCATATCCTCAGCCAGGTGCATCATAGCGAAGCGCTTCTCAGCGTCGGTGCAGGACTTGATGGTGGAGATCAGAACGTCATAGGTCTGTGCCCAGGTGCCGTTCTCAACCTTGGTCTCGTAGCCATACTTGGTCAGGTCCAGGGAGTAGATAGCCAGGTCCTTGTGAGCGCCCTTGCCGAACTGAACGTCGTTGTTACCGGAATCGGAGATCCACATATCCAGGAAGCAGATGGGGTCGGTGTAGTCAGCAACCCAGCCGTTACGGGCAACAGCGTAGTTGCCGTCCTTACGGGTGTTCAGGAAGGTGTTCCATTCCTGGTTCTCCAGAGTCATGTTGATACCAACGGTAGCCAATGCGCCCTGGATGTACTCAGCAATAGCCTTGTGAGCATCGCTGGTGTTGTAGATGTAGGTCAGGGTGGGGAAGCCGATGAACTTCTGACCGTCGAAGTCGTAGTACTTCTTCAGAGTCTCAACAGCCTTGTCGAAGTTTGCCTTGAAGTCAGCCTTGTTTACGCTGTAGTAGCCAGCGCCGTTGCCAGCGCCTGCATTTACTGCGAAGTTACCACCGTTGACGTCGGCCATGCCGTCAGCAACGAAGGAAGCAGCGGGCTTCTCACCGGCCTGAGAAACGGACTCAACGATGTAGTTGCGGTCCAGCAGCAGGCCGACAGCATTACGGATCTCAGCCTCAGCAGCTGCGATCTCTGCGGGAGTGGTGGGCTTTACGGTTGCCTTGCTGGCGCCATTACCTGCGTCATCCTTCTTAGGAGCACAAGCGGCCATGCTCAAAACCAGAGCAACAACCAAAAGCAGTGCAAATAGTTTTTTCATTTTGTTTTCCTTCCTTTTCTTATAATATATTCAAACTCCACAGGTTTTCCCATAGAGGATGAAACAAATTGATCGGCGAGCGCCTTCCCTTAGTTTATGCGCTCAACATTGTGGCATGCCACAAAGTGTCCGGGGGCTTCTTCCTTGAATTCCGGCATTGTCTCTGCGCAGATATCCGTAGCATAGGGGCAACGGGTGCGGAAAGGACAACCTGAGGGAGCATTCAAGGGACTGGGGATGTCGCCGGAAAGCACGATTCGCTGATTGGCTCTTGCGATCTTGGGATCCGGCACAGGTACAGCGGACATCAGGCTCTTGGAATAGGGGTGCAGCGGATGATCGTAGATCTCCTTTGCATCTGCCAGCTCTACCATTTTTCCTAAGTACATAACCGCGATTCTATCAGAAATATGGCGAACCACCAGCAGGTCGTGGGCAATGAACAGATAGGTCAGATTCATCTGATCCTGCAGCTCATCAAACATATTGATAACCTGCGCCTGAATAGAAACGTCCAATGCGGAAACAGGCTCGTCACACACCACAAAATCAGGAGAGGTTGCCAGTGCACGGGCAATGCCGATACGCTGACGCTGTCCGCCGGAGAATTCGTGGGCATAGCGGTTTGCATGCTCAGAGTTCAGCCCCACCCTGTTCATCAAGTCCAGGATCTTCTCTTTCCGTTCCTGCTTGTCGGCGTACATCTTGTGGATATCCAAAGGCTCGCCGATGATATCGGAAACGGTCATACGGGGGTTCAGAGAGGAATAGGGATCCTGGAATACCATAGTAGACTTTTTGCGGTATTCCGCAATGTCTGCCTTGGTCTCGATCTTCTTTCCCTTAAACCAAACCTCACCGCCGGTGGGCTTGTACAGGTGCAGCAGGGTGCGGCCAACGGTGGTCTTACCGCAGCCGGACTCGCCTACCAGGCCCAGGGTTTCACCCTTGCGGATAGCGAAGGATACATCGTCTACCGCCTTCAGCTGTTTGGAACGGAACATTCCGGTGTTCACGTTGAAGTACTCTTTCAGGTTTTTGGCTTCAACCAAAATTTCGCGATTTTCCATTATGCCTCACCGCCTTCCTGAGATGCTTCTGCTTTTTCTTTTACGTTCATCCAGCAGGCTGCTGCGTGGCACTCATTGATCTCCATACGCTCCGCCCGCTCACGCAGACAGATCTTCATCGCCTTGTCGCAACGAGGCGCGAAGGGACAGCCTGCAGGCATATTCAGCAGATCGATGGGTGTGCCGGCAATGGGCTCCAGAGGGGTGTCGTCGTTATCCACGGTGGGGATAGAACGCATCAAGCCCTTGGTGTACTCGTGCTTGGGATTGTAGAAGATTTCGTCGGCAGTACCCTGCTCACAAATAGAGCCGGCATACATAACGATCACTTCGTCACACATCTGAGCAACAACACCCAAGTCGTGGGTGATCATAATGATCGCCATACCCAGTTCCTTTTGCAGGGACTGCATCAGCTCCAGGATCTGCGCCTGGATGGTCACGTCCAACGCGGTGGTGGGCTCGTCAGCAATCAGAATATCCGGCTCACAGGCCAGCGCCATTGCGATCATAACTCTCTGGCGCATACCGCCGGAAAGCTCAAAGGGATACTGCTTCATTCGCTTCAGCGGCTCATTCACGTTTACCAGCTGCAGCATTTCCACCGCCCGGTCCCAAGCCTGCTTGCGATTACGGTTGGTGTGCAGCAGAATTGCCTCGACCAACTGATGACCGATGGTATAGGTAGGGTTCAGGGAGGTCATAGGGTCCTGGAAGATGATGGAGATCTTGTTGCCGCGAACGGTCTTCATAACCTTCTCGCCGGCGCCAACCAGCTCCTGTCCATCCACCTTTACAGAACCGCCAACGATCTGGCCGTTCTTTTCCAATATCTGCATAATGGAATAGGCGGTAACGGACTTGCCGGAACCGGACTCTCCCACGATGCCTAATACTTTGCCTCGCTCTAAGAAAAAGGAGACACCATTTACTGCGTTCACTGTACCGGCAGGTGTTGTAAATGCGGTATGCAGGTCGCGCACTTCAAGTAATGCCATTTGTGGTATGCTCCTTTCTTTAACGCTTCAGCTTGGGGTCAAATGCATCCCGCAGGCCATCGCCAAACAGGTTCAGCGACAGAACGATCAATCCAATTACCACTGCGGGAATCACCAGGCGGTAGGGATAGGACATAATGCCGTTCAGGGCATCGGATGCCAAAGAGCCAAGGCTGGGCATCGGCGCATTTACACCCAAGCCCAAGAAGGAAAGGTAGCTCTCAGTAAAAATTGCATTGGGAATCTGCAAAGCAGTGGAGATGATCACCACGCTGATGCAGTTGGGGATCAGGTGCTTGCGAATGACCCAGCCGGATCTTGCGCCGGCAGCCTTTGCAGCCAGCACATATTCCTGCTCACGCAGGGACAGAATCTGGCCACGGATCAGACGGGACATACTCACCCAGTACAGCAGGGCGAACACCAGGAACAAGCTGATCATATTACTGCCCAGCTTTTCCAGAACAGTGCCTTCGATCAGCGAGCCCAGACTTACCTTCAAAACAGAGGCGATCAGAATGACCATCAGGGTATCGGGCAGGGAGTAGATAATATCCACGATACGCATAATGATAATATCCACCTTGCCGCCGATATAGCCGGCGATCGAGCCGATGGTCATACCGATGATCAGCACGATGATACTTGCAAAGAAACCAACTGCCAGGGAGATACGGCAGCCGTAGACCACACGAATAAAGTAGTCACGACCCTGAGAATCTGTGCCGAAGAAATGAGGGAATACCTGCTTTGTTTCACCGGCATAGCCCTTAAAGAACACTACAGAACAACCGTTAGCATCCTCAATAACCGCCATATCTCCGGCGGCGCGTTTTGCCTTGCCGAAGAAGGACATCTCCCAAACCCAGTCTGCCGCATTCTTGGCATCGCCAAAGCTCTTGTGGTCAGCGCTTGTCAGCTTATTAAAGGTTGCGCCCTCGGGGAGCTTGCTCTCCAGCTGCAGGAAGGATGCCTCATCCGTTGCCTGCTGCAAAAGCGCATCGGCAGCTGCCTTTGTCGCTACCTTTGTTTCTTCGGAAACATTGCCCTCGGCATCCCACGTATAGGGCAGATAAATGCTGTAGGCATCCGCCCAGCCAAGCATTTCTACCTCTTCCGTGTCGCCGTATTTGCAGGGAGAAATATTGTTGTAGGAGGGGTCAACGGGTTTGCCCCAGCCCTGTCCCAGCTGCTGCTCGTAGCCATAGGGCCAGAACAGAGGCAGGAGAATAGATGTCAGCGTGATAATGACGATCATAAAGAAGCTGACAGTAGCCACTTTATTCTTCAGCAGTCGCTTCACACCGTCTTTAAAAAAGGTGGTAGAAGGCCGCATTTGAACCATATATTCTTTTTCACTGGCATCTGCAGGGAGAAAATCCTCTACATCTACGTGAAGAGAAAACTTTTTCATTGTCCGTCAGCCTCCTTACTCCAAAGTGATTCTGGGATCCACGACTTTGTAAAGGATGTCGCTAACCAGGTTCATAACAACGATCAAGGTCGCCAGCACGATGGTGGTGCCCATGATCAAAGGATAGTCACGGTTTGTGATACTGTTGACGAAGTCATCGCCAATGCCGGGCACGGCGAAGATCTTCTCTACCACCAGAGAGCCGGTAACAATGTATGCCAGCATCGGTCCCAGGTAAGTGATTACAGGAATGAGGGAGTTCTTCAGCGCGTGACCGAAAATCACCTTTGCAGGAGAAACACCCTTTGCGCGGGCTGTGCGGATATAGTCCTGACCCAAGACATCCAGCATAGAGCTGCGGGTCAGACGGGTAATGTATGCGGCGGGATACAGCGCCAAAGTAATGACAGGCAGGATTAAGCCGCCCTCTGTTGCGCCGTTGGCAGGTACCAGCTGCAGCTTCAGCGCAAAGGCCAAAAGCAGCAATGTGCCCATAATAAACGACGGCATAGACACCAATGCAGTGGTGATCACCATGATCACCTTATCCACCAGCTTATTTCTCCGCAGAGCTGCAACAGCGCCCAGAACAATGCCCACAACTGTAGCAATGGCGGCAGCGCAAAGGCCCAAACGAATGGAGACCTTCATACCGTCTACAATAATATCGGCAACGTCACGGCCGCGGTCCTTCAGGCTGGGGCCGAAGTCCAGACGGAATACGATGTCACTTAAATATGTAGTGTACTGCTCGAAAACAGGCTTATCCAAGCCGTACTTTGCATTCAGCGCAGCAGTTGCCTCTGCGCTCAACGCCTTCTCGCCCAAAAACGGGCCGCCGGGGACAGCTCTTGTGACGAAGAAGGTGATGGTAATAACGATCCACACTGTCAGCACTGCCAGCGCCAATCGTTTTAAAATGTATAACAATGTTTTCGTATTCATTATATATACTACCCTTTCTATAAAAGCCCTGCTTTCGATACCGCTATGCAGGCCTAAAACCAAAGATTATTGCTTTATTATAGCCATTTTCGGATTCTTTGTCAATGGTATGTTGCTCAAATTGTGCCATTTGCATCGTTTTCTGTGCACATTTGTCAAAAACATACGTCTTTACATCGCGTACATTTTGGTTTTTGTCTACTGAAAGGGTGCGTTTGCAAGTTAGCTTTCCCCCCGTCACTGCAAAACCCGCCCGCAGACCGGTTGTGGAGAGGCATTATTCTATTGTTCTTTGGGCGACAAAAAACAAGAGAGAGCAAAAGCCCTCTCTTGTCTTTTTGTGTGATTGTTTTTATAGGATTTAAGGAAGAACCAAGGAATATCAAGAATTTTTGCACCGCACACAGGCTCCTTTGTGCAAAAAAGGGGGCTGTCGCCGCATTGCGGTGACTGAGAGCTTTACTGGAAGATTCTCTCTCTGCACTTATTTGCCCGTGAGCGGGGCAAGTCCACTTCTGCTTCAAATCCTTGGACTTTTAGATTGCCCGCAATCTGATTATAAATCTCATATGCTTTGGCGTAGTTTCCCAGTTCCTCATAGCAGGAAGCCATAGACCACGCCGCCGCCGTCCAATCGGGCTCCATTTCCAATGCCCGCTGCCAATGTGGGAATGCTTTATCGTAGTGTTTAGTAGCCCGTAGCACATCGCCGGCGTATATATGCAGCATAGCGCTCTCTGGGAATTTTTCTTCTGCCTTTTTTATCCACTTCCAAGCAGTATCATAATCTTTAGCAAAGGAATATGCTTGTATCAGGCATATCCATTCCTGCAGCTCAACGCTGTCCGCCTCTGCAAGTGGCAGGAATTTTTCGATGCACTCTTGGTTTCGACCGATCTGGGAAAGGAAATATATTTTTTGCCGCTGTGTTGCCCAGTATGCTTCTGGGGCTTCTGCCGGTCCTCGCTGGATCGCTTGGTTGAAAATCTCTTCAGCTTTTTTGATGCATACCTGCATCATTTTCTGGTAAAGGAAGCCGTAGCTTCGCAAGTCCTCTGTAGTGTATTCGCCGGACTTCAGTAATTTCTTATACTCAATATCCGCTCGAATGAAGTCTTCTGGTTTGTGGCTGTTTTCAAAGACGCTGCATAACCGCTGAGCGTAGTTAGCGTAGGCGACACTGGTTTCTTTATACAGATCATCGATAGTGACACAATACAGTGCCGCAATCTTCGGGAGAATGGTTACATCCGGCAAGGTGGTGTTACATTCCCAACGAGATACTGTCTGTGTGCTGATACCCAAAGCTTCTGCAGCCTGTTCCTGCGTTAGGTTTTTGGCAATACGAAATCGTTTCAAATTCTTGGAGAATACAGTCATACTATTTCATCCCTTTCAAAAAATTAGAAGCTTCTGACTTCATTATAGCGAAAGGCAAAACTAAGTCCATATCTTGATTTGCGATTAGTATCTTAAAATTTGATTAGTATTTTGGCAAGCATCGCTGTGCGTACACCGAAAGGGGGGAGCGAGCCGACTGCCGCCCTTTCGAGTCCCTTCGGCGGCAAAAAATGAGAGAGGGCAAAAACCCTCTCTTGTCTTTTTGTGTGAATGTTTATATAGGATTTGAGAGAAAACCGAGTAATATCAACAGTTTTGTGTGCACATTCAATTCAAATTGCATCCACATCCGTACCGGATGCGTCTGTAATTTGAAGGACTCTCCCACGGGCTAAAAATTGCTCGCCAGCTCTCAATTTTTGCCCAGCCACTGGCTGTGCCGCCCTTTCGAGTCCCTTCGGCGGCAAAAAATGAGAGAGGGCAAAAGCCCTCTCTCATTTTTTGGCACGCCGGAAGGGACTCGAACCCCCAA
>JAFQCX010000039.1 GCA_017416245.1 Oscillospiraceae bacterium
TACTCAAGAATTTTCGTTGGCTTAAATTCGATTTTACTCGAAACTTAAACAATTCATAATTGTCCAAGGTGTTTGTTCGTCTTTGCGTTATTCAATTTACAAGGTACATCGCTCTCCGCCAGGCGGTTAGCTTGCTTATTCTAACACAACACCATACCCTTGTCAAGAACTTTTTTCAAATTTATTCCTTATTTTTTGCAAAAAATTCAGGGGTTCAAAAGAACCCCTAAATTCAAGCTATCTCTCTAAGTTATTCAGCATCATCGATCAAGCCGTAGCCGCCGTCATTTCTGCGGTAGACCACTGCAAAGCTTCCGCCGTTATCTTCATCCCGGAAGGCGAAGAAGTTATGCTCCAGCAGGTTCATCTGCATAACAGCCTCCTCGCGGGTCATCGGCTTAAAGTAGAACTGCTTGGTTCTGACGATCTTTAAGTCATCTTCCGGCTCATCTGCTGCAAAAGAGGTTTCTTCCACTGTTCTCGTAAAAGCATCCTGACGCAGGCGACGGGCCAGGCGGGTCTTATTTTTACGAATTTGTCCCTCAATAGTGCCAACGGCTGCATCAATGGATGCAAACATATCCGAGGTGGACTCATTTGCTCTGAACCAGGTGCCGGCTCCATGAACCGTAAGTTCTACCTTATTACGGTTCTTCTCCACAGAAAATGTAACAAGTGCTTCCGCATCCTCCTCAAAATACCGAGCCAGCTTCATTACCTTCTTCTCGGCATAGGCGTGGACATTGCCGGGCAGCTTAACTTTTTTCTCACTGTACTGAAACTTCATATGCGGTCGCTCCTTTCTTTTTACCGATCAATCGGTCTACTTAAACTATACCACGGTTTTCTCTTTTGGACAAGGTCAATCCTCCAATTCGTCCGTATTATCCAAAAGCTCCGACATCGTCAGATTGTAAAGTGACTCTGCCTTCTGCTCAAACAGCCTGCCAAGACGTATCGCCTGCCGCTGGTTGGGCGCAACCAGCTCCAGCGTCATCAGATTTCCCATCTCATCGTCCAGCGACATAACCACAGAACAATCGCCGTTATCCCGGGGAATAATCTGGGTCTTCACAAAGCTGCTGCGGCGAAGCTGACGGTTAAATCTTTCAACAGCATTTTCTGCCCGCTGCTTTACTGTAAAGGCAATGGAGTCTTCCGTCAGTTTGCCGTCTGCCCTGCCCTTTTCCGTAATCTCATAGCGTTCCTCATCCAGCTTCTGCATATGCCCTGTTTCCACCATTTGCGGCAGGGCTGTGCATACATCAAAATAGCTCAGGCACTCATCCTGATAGCAAAGCTCATATACCTCCTGGGCTGTCAGCGGATAACTGGAACGGGCCGCTACAAATAAAATCAAAACCTTTACATCCATCATATCGTGGATAAAGCCTAATCTCTTCATATATTTCACCTCATATTTATTATACAAAATGCTGACAAAAAATCAAGCACAACACAAACACAACCTGCATAATCTGTCATGAAAGGATGGATGGTTATGGGTGATTGTATTCTTTACGCAGCGGGGTACTCCCCCGCTATGAGTTACTGTATTCAAGCTTTAAAGAAGGACGGCTTTACCATACTCTCAGAGCCCAGCATGCAGGTGACCCATTTGTTACTTCCCGTGCCCAGCTTTGCGCCGGACAGCAGCATCGTGGGCGGTGGAAACTTAAGTACATTATTGACCTTACTGCCAAGGAATATTACGGTCATCGGTGGGAATCTAGACAGGCCGGAGCTGGATTACTACAATACCGTTGATTTATTACAGGATGAAACCTACCTGTCATTAAATGCCAATATTACTGCTCACTGTGCGGTGAAGCTGGCTATGAACCAGTTGCCTGTTATATTGGAAGGGTGTCCGGCTTTGCTTTTCGGTTGGGGAAGAATCGGCAAATGTCTGGCAAGGCTTTTGCGTCAGTTGGGCGCACAGGTAACCGTATGCGCCAGAAAGGAAACCGACAGATGCGCCTTGATCTCTCTTGGATATGATGCGATCGATTATCCACAGGTGCAGCTTCAGGATTACCGCGTTATTTTTAATACCGTGCCCACAATGCTGTTTCCTAGCTGTCCGGGAGATGGGCTAAAAATCGATCTTGCCTCCCGGCTGGGACTGGGAAGCGAAGATGTCATTTGGGCAAGAGGACTTCCCGGCAAGGATGCCCCTGCCAGTTCCGGCGCGTTGATCGCCCGTTCTTTGATACCTATTCTCAGAAAGGAGACAGTATGACTATTGGATTTGCTATGTGCGGCTCGTTCTGCACCTACGGGCAGGTTTTTCCCGTTATGGAAGCTGTTGCAAAGAATCACACCGTGATACCTATTTTCTCTCAAATCTCTTACACAACAGACAGCCGATTTGGCACGCACGAAGAGCATATCCATACAGCAGAGAATATATGCAACCGTCAGGTACTACACACAATCGAACAGGTAGAGCCAATTGGTCCTAAAAAGCTGTTGGATGCGCTCATCATTGCGCCCTGCACCGGAAACACGTTGGCAAAGCTTGCCCACAGCATCGCGGATGGGCCGGTAACGCTGGCTGCAAAAAGTCATTTGCGGAACGGGCGACCTGTGATCATTGCCGTATCTACCAACGATGCGTTAGCCGGCGCAGGTGAAAACATCGGAAAACTCCTCAGCAGAAAGCATTATTACTTTGTGCCCTTCGGCCAGGATGATGCGGTAAACAAACCCACCAGTATGGTCGCCGACTTTACAAAAATACCCGACACGTTGGCGGCTGCATTGGAAGGAAAGCAAATTCAGCCGATAATTCTATAAAAAGGTGGGTGCAAAGCTGCACCCACCTTTATCATTATAGTTTATCCACTTCATCCAGCCAAACCCGCGCAACTGCGTCGCTGGGCATTTTCCAATCGCCCCGGGGGCTGACAGAGATATGGCCCACCTTAACACCGTCCGGCATACAGCTCCGCTTAAATTGCTGGGTAAAGAATCTGCGGTAGAATACCTTCAGCCACTTTTTGACAGTATCCGTATCGAAATCATCCCGGAATGCCCGGCAAGCCATGGTATAGATTTTCTTCGGTGTGAAATCAAATCTAAGCATATTATACAGGAAGAAATCGTGGAGGGCATAAGGTCCTACCAAATCCTCGGTCTGCTGAGAAATTTTACCCGTTTCATCAGGAGGTAGCAGTTCAGGGCTAATGGGCGTATCCAAAATGTCCATAAGCACGTCCCGCGCGGCAGCAAATCGGGAATCCTCTGCAATGTTGGCAATGATCCAACGGATCAGGGTCTTCGGCACAGAGGCATTCACGCTGTACATACTCATATGGTCGCCATTGTAGGTACACCAGCCCAGAGCCAATTCGCTCAGATCTCCTGTTCCCACCACGATGCCGCCAACTTCGCCTGCATAGTCCATCAGAACCTGTGTGCGTTCTCTTGCCTGGGCATTTTCGTAGGTAGTGTCAAACACACCGGGATCGTGGCCAATGTCCCGGAAGTGGGTGTTTACTGCATCCTTTATGGAAATTTCCTTGGCGGAAATCCCCAGCACCTTCATCAGTTCCCATGCATTTTGATAGGTACGGTCAGAGGTACCGAAGCAAGGCATTGTGACACCGTAGACATCTGTCATAGGTCTGCCCAGGCGGCGCATTGCCTCTACGGCTACCAGCAGCGCAAGGGTGGAATCCAAGCCGCCGGAAATGCCCACGACCGCATTTGCTCCAATGGCTTTCAGCCGCTGCGCAAGACCTGTCACCTGAATGTTGAAAATGGAGCTGCAGCGTTCCATACGGGTTTGGCGGTCTGCCGGCACAAAGGAAAGCTTATTCAGATTATAGAGTGCGCCATCGGAACGAAGAGCATTGCTGCGGCAGTCTACAATGCAGGCAGGCTCCACTTTGCCATAAAAGGTGGTAGCATCCCGAACGCTCTTGTTCTTTCTGCGCTCTGCGCGAATTTTGCCCAAGTCTGCGTCCTGCACCAGCAGGTAGTCCGTTTGCAGATCCTGCTTGTTCTCAAAGAGCAAATTGCCGTTTTCTGCAATCAGGCTGTGACCGGAGAACACCAGATCCTGGGTAGACTCCGTATAGCCCGCAGAACAAAAGGCATAGATGCAGTTGCACATAGAGGACTGATGCTTTACCAGATCCCGACGATACGCACGTTTGCCCACAGTTTCATTGGAGGCGGACAAGTTTAAGATCACCTCTGCGCCGTTCAAAGCCAGCATTGTGGACGGGGGCATGGGTGACCACAAATCCTCGCAGATCTCAACGCCCATCAATGTGCCATCACCGATCTTGAAAAGCAAATTCCGGCCAACCGGAATATCGTACTCTCCCACCAGTCCCAAATCGGATGTGTGGACAGAGGCTTGCATCAAATCATAAGAAGAAGAGAACCAGCGGCGCTCATAGAATTCCTTATAGTTGGGAAGATACGTCTTTGGCACAATACCTCTGACAATTCCATCAGAAATCACAATACCGCAGTTATACATCTGTCCTCTTATCAGCAGAGGCGCACCTACTGCAACGGTAAGCGACGGAAACCGTTTGGTATATTCACATATCTGCGACAAACCGTCCACAGCCGCATTCAACAGCGCGCTTTGGAAAAACAGGTCGGCACAGGTGT
Organism: Oscillospiraceae bacterium; assembly: GCA_017416245.1. GTDB lineage: Bacteria > Bacillota > Clostridia > Oscillospirales > Oscillospiraceae > Faecousia. Next base: position 4,633 of record JAFQCX010000039.1, read on the forward strand.
AGCCGGTCAATGCCAGTTCAGGAAATACGACCACGTCGCAGCCGGCATTCTCCGCCTCTGCAATCTTATCGCAAATATCCTGGGTGTTCACTATTACATCAGCCACCTTCACCGGCGGCACTGCACAGGCAATTCGAATGTAGTCCAGCATAAGATCCCTCCATCGTCTTTTTATATCCATATCATACCACATTCTCCCCATTTTGCAATGGGAATATGAAATTTCCCATTCCCAGAACAGATTTTTTGTGCTATACTGAATAAAAAGAACGGAGGTGCAAACTATGCCGAAATCTGATAACCAGAAACTGAAAATCTTCTACATCCTTGATTATCTGCAAAAAAACTCCCACGAGGAGCACCCCGTGAGAGCCTCTGATTTGATTGCTATGCTGGATCGTCAGCACAACATCTCCTGCGACCGCAAGACCGTATACTCCGATGTGGCCGCCTTGCAGGAATACGGCGTGGATATTGTTTCTATACCGGGCAAGAATGGCGGTTATTATATTGCTTCCCGCAATTTCGAGTTGCCGGAATTAAAGCTTTTGATCGATGCGGTGCAATCCAGCAAGTATTTGACCGAGAAAAAGTCCCGGGAGCTTATCGAGAAGCTGCTGACCCAATGCAATGAGCAGGACGCCAAGCTGATGAAGCGAAACGTTCTGGTATCGGGGCGGGTCAAGAGTATGAACGAGACCATTTATTACAGCGTGGACTCTATCCAAGAGGCTATTACGCAGAATAAGCAAATTGCCTTCCGTTACTTTGACTGGGATTTCAGCGGAAAACGAAAGTACCGGGAAAAGACCTATGTCGCCAGTCCATACGGGCTGTGTCAAGACAACGAAAATTGCTATTTGCTTGCTCTGTCTGACCGCCACGGCATCACATCCTACCGTGTGGACAGAATGATCGACATCTCCCTTTTGGACACGCCCCGTGTCCCCTGCCCCGAATTGACAGGCAAAGCCCTGATTGATCACGCCAATCGGCTGTTTCAAATGTACTCGGGCGATGCTGTAGACGTAAAGCTGAGATTTCACAACAGTCTGATCAACGTGGTGGTGGACCGCTTTGGACGGGACACTATGCTGATTCCCGACGGGCCGGAGCATTTCAATTTTACTGTTCGTGTGGCAGTATCGCCTATGTTCCTAAGCTGGGTTATGGGTTTTGGAAACAAAGCCAAAATACTCTATCCCCAAGCTGTTGTCGATGAGCTTGTTGCTCTCTGTCAGGAGGCTATGAGCCAGTACTCATTTCCTCCCGTTCCGTAGCTAAGCTGAAGGAGGTGAATATCTCCCTCCACTGGGGCTGCACCTTACCCGCTTTGTCTTCATCAGCCAAGGCTGTGAGTACATAATGGTATGCCCCGTCATCCAGCACACAGGCTCTGCCCACCTGCATTCCCTGTTCCCCTGCCGTTGTCCACGTCCACTGGTATCGTTTCGTATCTCCGTGGCGGGTTTGCAAAATTTGCAGGTCATCCTTATTCATTCCTGTTGTGTTGCGGATCGTCTTCTGCAAGTCGCCTGCTTCCATCGTTTGCACGGTAACGGAATAATCATCGCAAAGGTATAGCGTTCCTTCTTCCTCGCTTTGCAGCGCAGGCGCGGACAGCTCTGCCGGCAGCTGGAGCTGTATGCGCCTTACGGCTGAAACCACCGGCGTATCCTGCACATCCGTAACGGTTTCCAGCATAGTTTCCTTGCCACATCCTGCAAGAAGCATTGCAAGCAGCGGTATGATCCAAAGTTTCTTCATTTTAAGCCCTCCCGAAAGGATTTTCTCTATGACATTTTATCTGTTACTAATAAATGCCGTGGGCTTTGCCATTATGCTTTACGATAAGTATTTGGCAAAAAATAATCTTTGGCGGATCCCGGAGAAGACGCTTTTCGGTATCGCCGCTTTTGGTGGCAGCGTAGGGTGCTTACTGGGTATGTACACCGCCCGTCACAAGACCAGGCACAAATCCTTTACACTGGGCATACCGGCAATTTTGGCAATACAGCTACTTGCCGTTTGGTTCTTTACAAAATAACAGCAAGCTCCGCAAACACTATTTTACGTAGAGTTTGCGGAGCTTCTCTACCAAAAATTCTATTGAGAATAGATTCCCTCTTCGATATAATAAACATAGAAAGTGAGGGAAACGGTATGAAAAGGACCATTGCGTTTGCTGAAAACCTGAAGCACTACAGAACCAAATTGGGATTGACCCAAAGGCAGCTTGCCCAGGAAATCGGATATACGGAAAAATCCGTTAGTAAATGGGAAAGCGGCGGCGCGCTGCCTACGATGGAAATGGCGTTGACGCTTGCAGACCTGTTCAATCTTTCATTGGATGAACTGATTTTTGAAAACAATACCTGCTATTATTTTTTGGGAATTGACGGCGGTGGCACCAAGACCACATTCAAACTTATCGACAAAAGCGGAATGCTGCTGAGCAGGATTTCCAAAGGTCCCAGCAATCCCAACGACATCGGCATTGAGCAGACTCTGGCGGTGCTCAAAGACGGGATCAATGAGGTTTGCAAGGGTATCCCTTACAACAAGGTCACCCTGTTTGCCGGGCTGGCCGGATTTGGGTATCCCGGTGACAGCACTAATGTTCTTTCCCGCTTCCTTGACAAATTCGGGTTCTTTGCCTACCACACCGGCAACGACATTGAAAACATTGCTGCTCTTTCCAATTATGATAAATGTATACTGGTCATTATGGGCACAGGATTTAATGTTTATGCGATCAATGGCAGTAACAAAAAGGGATTTGCCGGTTGGGGGCAACTGTTTGACGAGGGTGGCTGCGGCTACACCTTAGGCAGAGATGCCATTACCGCAGCTCTGTGCGCCGAAGATGGCAGCGGCAGTCCTACCCTACTGACTGATCTTTTTACCAAGCGCTTAGGACAGACCGCCGGCGCGCATCTTACAAAATTCTATCAGGGTGGTAAGCGGTACATTGCTGAATTTGCAGATCTTGCGTTCCGGGCGGCTGCATCCGGCGATTCTGTCGCAAAGGAAATCTTGGAAAAGAATGCAACCTTTGCTGCAGGAAAAATCAGCGCTGCGCTAAGAGAACTAAATGCGAATGCCGCCGGGCACAGCATCCCCGTCATCTTTGCCGGCGGCATCAGCAAGCAGCACAGTGTCCTGTTTCCGCTGATCCGAAAGCATCTTACAGCAAACTGTGATTTGATGCATTTGGAACACGAGCCGGTTGATGGCGCTGTTTTTAAAGCAAAAAAGCTATTCGAAGAACGAACCGCTTCACAGGAGGCAGACGATGTATTATAAAAATGCATTCATCTATTGCAGGGATTTTACCTTCCACAAGGGTGCTTTTCAGGTAGTAGACGGAAAATTCGGCAAGCTTCTGCCTGATTCCGTGCCGTCAGATGCAATTGATCTGCAGGGCGCACTGGTCATTCCGGGCTTGGTAGATATCCACACCCACGGCAATTCCGGCGCTGATTTCTCTGACGGGGATTACAAGGGGCTGAAACGGATGGCGGCATATTATGCCCAATCCGGCATCACCTCTTTTGCGCCGGCATCCATGACCCTGCCCTATGCCGACCTGCAAAAAGCCTTTATTAACGCCCATCGGCTGACAGAAGAATCCCCCGCGGGATATTCTGTTCTGCGGGGGATCCATATGGAAGGCCCCTATTTTTCTTACGAGAAACGCGGCGCGCAAAACGCAGAACATCTGAAAGCCCCCGACATTTCCGGCTTTTTGGCTTTACAGAAATCCTGCGGTGGCTTGATACGCATTGTGGACATTGCGCCGGAACTAGCCGGAGCAATTGACTTCATTCGGGAAGTGCAAGCTGAGTGCACCGTTTCCGTCGCCCACACAAATGCCGACTACGACCAAGCCAAGGCTGCTTTTGCCGCAGGCTGCACCCATTTGACACACCTTTTCAACGTGATGCCCGGTATGCACCACCGCGCGCCCGGTGTCATTCCTGCTGCTGCAGAAAATGCCAATGTCCGGGCGGAGCTGATCTGTGACGGGCTGCATGTACATCCTGCAATGGTACGGCTTGCATTTGACATTTTCGGCAGTGAGCGTATTGTCCTCATCTCCGATTCCGGCCGCTGCTGCGGTATGGAAGACGGCAGCACATTTATGCTGGGCGGGCAAAGCGCACGGTTAGAAAACGGCATTGCAAAGCTTTCAGACGGCACTATCGCCTGCTCCGCAGCAAATCTATATCAATGTATGTGCAATGCTATCCGGTTCGGCATTCCCCGTGAGGCTGCGATCCGCGCTGCTACCTATAACCCTGCCTGTGTCATTGGCGCTGACACGCTTGTGGGCTCCATTGAAACAGGAAAGATCGCGGACTTTCTCATCTGCAGTCCTGATTTTGTCCAAAAGCGTGTCTTCCTGTCCGGGCGTGAACTGTAAACAAAAACTCCTTTGCCAGCAGGCAAAGGAGTTTTCCAATTATAAGGGATTCTTTTCTATAAATTCGTCAACCAGCTTTGCGGCAACCATTACCATTCTTGCGCAGGGGCGCTTGGCATAGTACTCTGCCGTTCTGGGAGAAGGATTGGGATCGGTCGGAATATTTACGAGCAATTCACGACAGATAATGCTGCCGTTTTCCTCTTTGAATTTCTCTGCCAATCCATGAACTCTGGCATACAGTTCCTTTTTTGCCTCGTCATCGGTGGGACTCTCGTAACCATAAAGCTGACCCATTACAAAGAACATACCGCTTACTGCGCCGCACACCTCACGCAGGCCGCCCATACCGCCGCCAAAGCCGGACACCAGCTTCGCTGTATGATCCTTATCCAGCCCGGTCAAATCGCAAAATGCCACCGCCACCGCCTGTGCGCAGTTGTAGCCTTCCAAAAACAGTTCAGCCGCTTTTATCGAATGATCCATAGTATATTCTCCTTTTATAAATTCTCTATCAGCGCCTCAGCGCATTGCATACCGTCAATAGCCGCAGACATAATGCCGCCTGCGTAGCCTGCACCCTCACCTGCCGGGTACAAGCCCCGTAGACCAACAGACTGACGGGTTTCATCCCGCAGGATCCGCACAGGAGAAGAGCTTCTGGTTTCCGGGGCTGTCAGCACGCTATCGGGATGGGCAAAGCCCTTGAGATTACCATCTAACCGGGGCAATGCCTCTTTCAGCGGATCGGTGATCTTAGCGGGCAGCACCTCATGCAGATCACACCAGGTTACGCCCGGCCGGTAGGTTGGCTTTACGCTGCCGGCGCCCACGGAAGGTCTGCCATCCAAAAAGTCACCTACCGTTTGGGCAGGGGCAGCATAATTTCCACCGCCGACTCTGTATGCTTTTTGTTCGATTTCCCGTTGCCAGTGCATACCTGCAAGGGGATCCTGGGAGGGAAAGTCTTTGGGATTGAGGGTGACCAGCAGAGCAGCGTTTGCATTTTCTCCCTCACGATCTGCATAACTCATACCGTTGGTGACCACGCCCCCCTCTTCGGAGCTTGCCGCCACCACGTATCCACCGGGACACATACAGAAGGTGTATACCGTTTCGTTATCCAAATGCTTCACCAGTTTATAGTCTGCCGGTGGCAACACAGGGTTATATTGGCCGTACTGTGATGCATCAATCACCTGTTGCGGATGCTCTATCCGCACGCCCATAGCAAAGGGCTTCGCCTCCAACGGAATGCCCGTTTCCTGCAAATAGGTAAAGGTATCTCTGGCGCTGTGGCCGATAGCGAGAATCACCTGGTCACAGGGTACGGTTTCATTATGATTGATGATCAGGCCGGTAAGTGATCCGTTTTCCTGATTAATACCCGTTACCTGGGCGTTGAACCGCACCTCACCACCCAAGGAAATAATTTTCTGGCGTAAATTCTGCACCACCGTCAGCAGCACATCCGTTCCCACGTGGGGTTTGGCATCAAACAGAATATTTTCCCTTGCGCCCATTTTTACAAACTGCTCCAATATCCAGCCGATTCTGGGATTGTTCACCCCTGTATTCAGCTTTCCGTCGGAAAATGTACCGGCGCCGCCCTCACCAAATTGCACGTTGCTCTTATCGTCCAGTTCCCCTGTTTCCCAAAATTTTTGCACCTTTTCGTGACGGGAAACCGCGTCCTCACCGCGCTCCAAAATCAGCGGTCGCAGACCTGCCATAGCCAGCACCAGGCCGGCAAACATCCCTGCAGGGCCAAAGCCCACCACCACAGGATGGTGTGCTGGCGTTTTGTCGCATTTGGGGACTTTATAATACTTGTTATTTGCCAGGCTTGCACGTTTGCAGCCCGACTGTTTCAGTATCTTGTTTTCACTGCCGTCTACTGCCACATCCACCGTATAGACGATTCGCACATCCGGCTTCTTTCTGGCATCCACAGAACGGCGCACAATGGTCAGCTTCCGAATCTTCGAGGCAGAAATGCGCAATGCCTGCGCCGCCTCAAAAGGAAGCTGAGAGATATTGTGCTCCGGCGGCAGGCTGATTTCTCTTATACGAATCATTTTGCATCCTTTCCTGCGTTGTATCCTGCCAAGCAGCCGGAGCTCCAAGCCCATTGCAGGTTATAGCCACCACAATCACCGTCAATATCCAGCACTTCGCCACAGGCATACAAACCGGGAACCAAGCGGCTTTCCATTGTGGCTGCATCAAATTGCTCCGTAAGAACACCGCCTGCCGTAACCTGCGCGCTATCCATACCAAGGGGCTCGGTCAGCGCGATTTCCAGCGATTTTACCGCGCGGCAGACCTCCTCTGCCTCTGCGTTACTCAATTCCTTTGCATAGGTTTTTCCTTTGATCCCTGCGGTTTTACACAAGACTCTGCCCAATCGGTTATGGAGAATGCCTGTGAGCAGGTCCTCCATGGGCAGGTTGGAATTTCTTCGCTGCAACAACGCTTCATAAAGGTTATCACGTGACCAATCCGGCAGAAAGTCCAGCTTTGCTGTCCATTCACCGCCGCCGTAGCACACATCACGGGATATCTCAAAGACCACAGGGCCGGAGATCCCCTGCTCTGTCAGTTGCAATTCCCCTGTGCTTTCGGAAAACAGCTCACTATCTCTCATAATCTGCACGTGGCAGTTGGCGCGGACACCTTTCAGGCCGGCAATGCCGCCCCAGCCGGTTTTGATCTGCACCAGCGACGGACGGAGTCTTGTTGCTTTGTGACCCAGTTTTCCCAGTAATTTATAGCCGGACATAGTACCACCCAGCTTGCTGCCGGCAAGACCACCGCAAGCAATAATCAACTTGTCGCAAGAAACTGTTTCGTCACTGCCGATAACAGAAAAGCCGCACTCGTTCTTTTGAATTTTTTCTGCCTCAAAGCCCAGCTTCAATGTAATGTTAGGGCGATTCAAATTGAGCCGCAGTACATCCACAACAGAATTTGCCTGATCGGAATAGGGGTAGACTTTACCGCTGGGCTCAACCACTGTATAAAGCCCTAGATCCCGAAACCATTTCAGCGTAGCATCCGGGTTCATAGCACCAATGGCAGGCAGCACAAAATCAGGCTGCTCCCCGTGGTAGCCGCCCCTACTTGCGTTCATATTGGAAAGATTGCAACGTCCGTTTCCCGTGGCTTGCAGTTTTCTGCCCACACGATTCTGCCGATCCATAAGGATGACATTCACATTGGGATTTTCAGATGCGGCAAGGGCTGCTGCCATGCCGGATGCGCCTGCACCGATAATGCCTATGACCATACATTCACCTGCTTTCTCTCCTATTATAGTAAATATTCCACCCAGAAACAAGGAAAACTTTCTTGCATTGCTAAAATACTGTGGTATAATACCATAAGAAACCATAAAGGAGCGCCTATGGACCGAAGTAATATTGAAAAAATTGCAAAAACCGCGGATGACAAGGTGCTTCTTGCTAAGGTTTGGGATAAAATCCACAGGGGCATACAAAAAAACATCCCCGCAAGCACCTGTTTTCTCTCCTTGCGGGAATTGGAGATGACCAAATATCTGTTTGGACAGGCAGAGGGCTTATATGCCTTTGGCGGCTATAAAGACGCGGAACGGCAAATGCTGGTATTCCTGCCGGAGTATTTGGATGAAAGTGCATTGCTGGGTGAAGAATCTCCCCTATCCTGTCTGCGGGCAACCTTCTATGAGGGCGACACTCCCACCCATCGGGATTTTTTGGGCGCGCTGATGGGCGCCGGTATAGCAAGAGAAACTGTGGGTGATATCTGTGTTGGAAAGGGCTGCTGTGATTTCTTTGTTACAAAAGAAATTGCCCCCTATGTATTGCAGAATTTTCACTCCGCAGGCCGGACCAAGGTTCGTTTGGAGCAGATTCCGCCAGCTGAGGTTTTTGTACCCCAGGCAGAAACCAAAGAGATTCGCGACACTGTATCCTCCCTTCGGTTAGATAGTGTGATTTCTTCCGGGTTTCGGGTAAGCAGAGGGACAGCTACAGAATATGTCAGCGCCGGAAAGGTTGCTATCGACGGTCTTCCCTGCGAAAAAGCAGACAAGATCGTTGCAGAGGGAGCAAAAATCTCCGTCCGTGGTTTGGGGAAAATTCAACTGAAAAGCATCAATGGGCAGACCAAAAAAGGTCGCATTTCCATTGTGATCAATCGTTATGTATGAGGTAAAGAGTATGGATATGGATCAAGTTATTAAACGCATCAATGAACTTGCCGCAAAGGCAAAAAAAGAGGGGCTGACCCCGGAGGAACTCACAGAACGGGACAAGCTCCGCAGAATCTATATTGATTCTGTCAAGGCAAGCTTAGTGGGACATCTGGAGAACACCTACATCGTCAGACCCGACGGCACAAAGGAAAAGGTCGGCAAAAAGAATTAGCAATAAAAAACGGAGGTGCTAAGCACCTCCGTTTTACTTTTTTAGTGGCTGATGTTCAGCAAGCAGACCAGCAGGGTCAGAATGATCCAAGCCAATGCGATCCACTTGGTAGCAGCTGCCAGCTTTCTATCCTTATTGGCAGCGTTGCTTTTGTTCATATAAGAATCACTGTTGCCGGAGATAGCGCCGGACAGACCGGCTTCCTTGCCGGATTGGAGCAATACCACCACGATCAGCGCAACGCTGGCGATCACTTCCAGAACAGTTAAAATAATCTTTACGACTTCCATTTTTGTAACCTCCCTCCGCATACCGCTATTGGGTCACGGATCATATGTGTATCCCGATACTACGGATTTTTATCAAGCTAAGCAAGTATAACACAGGAATGTCAGAATTGCAAGTATTTTCTAATTTTTTTACTTGGTTACCCAATTTCCTGTGGCCAAACAGTTCAAATATGCGTTAATAAAGGGATCTAACGCGCCGTCCATAACGCCGTTTACATTGGATGTTTCACAGCCGGTGCGGGTATCCTTTACCAAGGTGTAGGGCATAAAGACGTAGTTACGGATCTGGCTGCCCCACTCGATTTTCTTTTGCACACCCTTAATGTCGGAGATCTTCTCCAAGTGCTCCCGTTCCCGAATCTCCACCAGCTTACTGCGGAGCATACGCAAGCAGGTTTCCTTGTTTTGGAACTGGCTGCGCTCAGTTTGGCAGGATACCACGATGCCAGACTTGTGAATCAGTCGCACCGCAGAGGAGGTCTTGTTAATATGCTGACCGCCTGCGCCGGAGGAACGGAACACCTGCATCTCGTAGTCTTCCGGCTTGATCTCAAAGTCCTCGCTATCATCGGCGATCTCAGGAATCACTTCAATTGCCGAGAAGGAGGTTTGACGGCGGGCGTTGGAATCAAAGGGAGAAACACGAACCAGTCTGTGAACGCCGTTCTCCCCTTTCAGGAAGCCGTATGCATTCTCACCCTCGATGAGAATATCCGCGGATTTCAAACCCGCTTCTTCACCCTCCTGATAGTCCATGATCTTATAGGTATAGCCGTGGGCTTCAGCCCAGCGGGTATACATACGGTAAAGCATCTGGCACCAATCCTGGGCCTCTGTGCCACCTGCGCCTGCCTGGAAGCTGACCAGCGCATTATTACGGTCGTAGGTGCCGGTAAGCAGGGTCTGCAAACGGCAGCTTTCCATATCGGCAGACAGTTTATCGAAGCCCTCGATCAGCTCGGGAAGCATAGAATCATCATCTTCCTCTGCAGCCATCTCGCAAATGGTCATCAGATCCTCCCAGGAGGAAGTCATCTGCTTATATTTTTCCAGCTTGTTTTCACAGCTTTTTGTTTTCATCACAACCTGCTGGCTCTTTTCGGGATTATCCCAAAAACCGGGTGCCTCCTGCATTGCGCGCAAACGCTCCAGCTCGTTGCGCAATCCCTCGATATTCAGAGAATCCGCCAGGCCCAGAAGCGCAGGCTTGACCTCATTCAATTTTTGTTTGTAGCTATCGAACGCAATGTTCATAGGGACAGCCTCTCATTTCCTTAAAATTTGCACAGTTCGGTTGTTTATTATACCCCAAATCCCCTGTTATGTAAAGAGGAAAATGTAAAAAAGCAGGCAATGTGCCTGCATAGCCTGAGTAATATAATCCAAACCCGCCTAAGCGGGCGCCTGATTTGCTCAGGCTGCTTTTTATTCATTGATGGGCGTCAGCCCATCTGCTTCATTAAAGATTGCCTGACCCAATCATCCATCCCGCTTAGGTCACAGATTTCTGAGACGTGTGACCGTTCTGAGGCAAGGCGCAGCTTTGCAGATGGGCTTTGTGCCCTTCAAAAAGTTGCAACGCAGCATCAGGGCGGCCGCACGGCTCAGAAACGGGTTCGGATTATTTTACTCAGGCTAATCTATCTTTCGCTGGGACCGCCGTCCTCATCATCGAAAATCAAATCCTCTAAATCTGCATAGGGATCATTGCACTCTTTCATCCGTTCTCCTCCTTTCTGCACCAAGGATATAGTATACATCCCGTGGTATTTAAAATCTGTTGAACGGTGACAGTTGACATTGAAACTGTTTTCCGCTACAATATTCCATTATATGCTCCCTTAGTTAAATGGATATAACAAGCCCCTCCTAAGGGCTAGTTGTAGGTTCGATTCCTACAGGGAGTGCCAAAAAAGACCCGCCATTTGGCGGGTCTTTTTTTGATATTGTGAAGCTGTTAGCCCTGCAAAATGAAGTCCAGCAGTTGGTCCATATTCTTCTTTCCGAAGGATACCTTTTCATCGTTAATGACAAGGCACGGTACGCTCATCACATTATATTGGTTCTTGAGATGCTCAAAATGACGAATGTCATAAACATGGGCCGTAATATTTGGATTGGCTGCAGCGATCCGTTGGGTCGCCACCACCAGATCCGGACACATGGTACAAGATAGCGTGACCAGGATTTTGATATCTGTTTTGTTGGTAACGGCTGCGATCTGTTCCCGGGTGGCTTCATCCAGCGCCTGCCCCGGTCCTGCCGCGTTGTACAAACCCAGCACAAAGGAAGTAAACTCGTGGCCGCCGGGAACGCCGTGAAAGGCAAGTCCTGTGGGCGCGCCATCTATCTGACACACCTCCACGCAGGGGGCAAATGTTTCTGCTGCCTGCCTATTTGTTATCTCAAGGGTCAGCTTGTCCGTCAGTGACGACAGAACCGTTACAAAGTTCTCCAGTTCTGCCGAAATCGGGCGGTTATCCAAATAGAGTTTCAGCAGAAGCGGACTTTCCATTCGGGCAAACACCGTATCCAACTGCTTGCGCATTTCTGCTGTGAACAGTTCTCCGGATTCTTCCGATTGGTGGGTATCCACGGTAACGGTTGTTTGGGTCTGCTTTTGGGCAGGCGCATCGGCGCGCAGGCCTGTTTTTCGGTGCAATGCAGCCACATATTTTTCAAGCACTGTTGCTGCCAAGGCGCCGTCGCTGGTGGCAGTCACGACCTGCCGCAGGGGCTTTATACACACGTCCCCCGCGGCATACACGCCGTTTACGCTTGTTTTTTGATTTTCGTCTGTAATAATATAACCCTGTTCATTCAGCTCTATCAAGCCCTTGACCGTTTCTGTGGCAGGCGCATATCCAGCAAACACAAACACCCCAAAGGATTCCTGGCTTTTATACTCCGTCACCTCCCCGGTGACGGTATTTTTGTATCTTGCATAGGTCAGACCGTTATCGCCGGACACTTCTTCCAGCACCGTATTGGCGAGAACTGTAATCTTCTCGTGATTTTTGGCTTGATCTGCAACGGAGGCGGCACAGGAAAAATCATCCTTGCGAATGAGGATCGTCACGTGCCGGGCAAATTTAGTCAAAAATACGCTTTCCTCTGCCGCGGCATAACCGCCACCCACTACAAAGATCTCCTTGTCGGTAAAAAACTCCCCGTCACAGGTGGCGCAATAGGCAACACCATGTCCCTTGTGTTCCTCTTCTCCCTTAAAGCCAACATTTTTGGGATGGGCGCCAGTGGCCAAAAGGATACCTAAGCAGCGGTAATCTCCCCGGTTGGTGCGCACAGTTTTTACATCGCCGGAAAGATCAAACCCAGTTGCTTCCGCGATCTGGAATTCCGCGCCAAAGGCCTCGCCCTGCTGATATATGGTGTCTGTTAACGCCTTGCCACTGACCTTTTCGATTCCGGGATAGTTAACGACCTCGTGGGTAATGGCAATTTGACCGCCAAACTGTTCCTTTTCCAGCACCAGCACCCGATATTTTGCCCTTGCCAGATATAAGGCGGCGGTCAGCCCCGCAGGGCCGCCGCCAACGATGATCACATCGTATAAATTATCCATTACAGCTGTCCTACCAAATCCAGGCTGGGTTTCAGCGTTTCAGCGCCGGGCTTCCAGTTTGCAGGACAAACCTGATCGCCGTGGGCGTGGACAAATTGGCAAGCCTGCACTTTCCGCAGAAGCTCCTCGGCATTTCTGCCCACATTACCGGCGGATACTTCATAGCCTACGATCTTTCCCTCGGGATTGACGATGAACGTTCCCCGTTCCGCAAGACCGTCTGCCGCAATCAGCACTTCAAAATCCTTGGAAATAGCGTGGGTGGGATCAGCCAGCATAGGGTAATTGATCCTCTTAATGCGGTCAGACGCATCGTGCCAGGCCTTGTGGACAAAGTGGGTATCGGTGGATACGGAATAAACCTCACAGCCGATAGCCTTGAACTGTTCGTACTTATCTGCCAGATCCTCAAGCTCTGTGGGACACACAAAGGTAAAGTCAGCAGGATAGAAGAAAAACACACTCCATTTGCCCAGCATATCCTCCTTGGATACGAATTTAAAATCGTTCTCGTGGAATGCGTAGGTGCGAAAATCGGATACTTCCTTGTTGATCATAGACATAGCTTAATCCCTCCATAAATTGTGTTGATTGCAAAATGCGTAAACTGCCCGGACCTCATCCCCGTCACAGATGGCAAATTTGGCTCTTGGCTCATCGTCCGGGTCCAAATGAGCATACTGGATTCCGTGTTCCGTTTCCAGGCATACCCATTCGATATAGTGCTCCGAAGTCATGGGATGTTGGGTCGCACCCACCGTGACGTGGACCGTATTGCCCTCTTTTTCATAGAGTGGGATATGTTTCTCTTGAGAGGCTTCTGTGGTGCCGGGTGTGAGTTCGTGCATTTTTTCTCCGCAGCAATAAACGGGAACACCCTTGTCCCGGATCATCGCAATAATATTGCCGCAATGGTTACAAATATAGAATTTTTGTTTCATAATATCCCTCCTTCTATGAAAAGTGTGTCCCGAATAGCATAAATAATTCATTCATTGCAGGGTATACTTGCTATAAAAGGAAGTGGAAAAATGGCACAAAATAATCATTACAAAAAAGGCTTTGTTCCATACGCATTGGCGGCATTTCTCATCGGCTTTGTAGGTGGCTTTTCTACCGTATTGGGTCCGGCTTTTGTGCGTGATCTGGACATAGCCTACAACAACACCACCTGGACAGCTTTAGCGCAGGCTATGTCCACCGCCGCCTGCGCGCCGATTTTGGGCAAGGTCGGTGATGTGATCGGCCGCAGAAGAACTTTGCTTTTGGGCATTGCGGTGTTCACCCTTGGCAATGCGCTGTCTGCCCTGGCGAACTCCCTTGTATTTATGCTGGTTGCCCGGTTTGTGGTAGGCATCGGCACGGCAGCAATGGGTCCTGTGATCCTTGCCTATATTGCAATGGAGTTTCCCCCGGATAAAATCGCCAAAGGCTTTTCTTTGTATATGCTGATCTCCAGCGCATCCGTTATTTTTGGACCAACGCTGGGCGGTTTGATGATTTCCTCTTACGGCTGGCGCGCTATGCTTTGGGTCTGCGTGGCAATTTGCGCTGTCACTTTTGGTGTCTGTCTTATAACCGCAGGAAAAGAAATTTCCCCGCCACAAAAACTGCAAAGCTTTGACCTTTTGGGTGCGGTACTGGTGTTGCTTTTCTTCAGCCTTGTGCTGTGCATTCCCTCGTTTGGACAGAATTTCGGCTGGACATCAAAGGCTTTTCTCGGTGTGTTGATTGTTGCCAGCGTTAGTTTAGCCGGCCTGATTGCAGCAGAAAAACGGGCAGTGCGTCCCATTCTGCCCGGTAGATTTATGAAACGGCGGGCATTTATCCTTAGTGTGATCGCCCTGTTTCTGACACAGGGTCTTATGCAGGCCAATATGACCAATACCATCGTTTTTGTCAATTACACCCAGGGTGCAGCCAGTGCTGTATCCGGCTACGCAATTTCGGTGATGTATCTGGGTATGTCTTTGGGTGCTGTTCTTTTAGGCCCTTTGGCAGATAAATTCGAGCCAAAACGGGTGCTGACCGGCTCACTGATTCTCACAGGTGTTGGTTGCGGCTTTTTGTACTTGTTTTCAGCCACTACCTCTACCCTGCTGCTGATGGCATCGCTGGGCATCCTGGGGTTAGGCTTGGGTGGTAACGGCACCATCTTTATGAAGGTGGTGCTATCCGGCATTTCCCAGCAGGATGCCGGCGCAGGCACCGGCACCTACGGTTTGTTTCGCGATTTGTCTGCGCCCTTCGGTGTTGCCGTTTTTGTGCCGTTGTTTACCAACCAGATCACAGATCTGATCGCATCCGGCGCTACAGAAGCTTCTGCCGCCGTTCAGGCCATTCACTTGTTGGCGGTCGCCGAATTACTTTGTGTCGTTACGGGTATTGCGGTAATTTTCTTTCTTCCCAAAATTCACAACAAAGGAGCAGCAGCATGCGATTAAAAGATAAAGTGGTATTGATCACCGCCTCAACAAGGGGTATCGGCCTTGCCTGTGTGAAGGCCTGCGCAATGGAAGGCGCGAGAGTTTATATGGCAGCGCGCAATATGCAACAGGCGCAAGAAATCGCAAACACATTCACCGACGTAAAATGTGTATACAATGATGCAACCAAGCCGGAAACCTTTGCTTCTGCGGTGAAGAATGTGATATCTGACGCCGGTCGCATTGATGTGCTTGTCAATAATTTTGGCACATCCAATCCCGGCAAGGATCTGGATTTTATGGCTACAGATCCTCAGGTTTTTCTGGATACTGTGAACTTAAACCTGCGCAGTGTCTTTATGGCAAGTCAAGCTGCCGCAAAGTATATGGCAAGATCCGGCGGAGGCAGCATTATCAACATTTCCTCTGTAGGAGGAAGCGTGCCGGACATTTCCCAGGTAGCATACGGCACAAGCAAGGCAGCGATCAACTATCTTACCAAGCTGATCGCCGTACAGGAGGCAAAGAATCACATTCGGTGCAATGCGGTATTGCCGGGAATGACCGCAACCGAAGCGGTGGAAAACAACCTGTCAGAGGATTTTCGCAGTCTGTTTCTGCGTCATATTCCCCTGGGCAGAATGGGTCTGCCGGAGGAAATTGCACAGGCTGTGGTCTATTTTGCCAGCGATGCTGCCGCATACACCACCGGCCAAATCCTCTCCGTATCCGGCGGTTTTGGCTTGGCGACCCCTGTTTACGGCGATTTGGCAAAGAAGGACAATCGAAGATGACTTATGGCAGAAAAAAGCGTAGCCCGCAGGCTACGCTTTTTTGGGTATTCGTTTAAAACAAGCTTTCAACATTGGGTTGCAAGGCACATAGATCAGAAAGGTCTTTCGATGCGATCAGGGTTGCGCCCAGCTGCTTCAGTTCCAGCGCTGTGGAACTGCCGTCAGCATAACAGAACACAGGACTCCAGTTATTGTGGAGGTTTTTCAATGTGCCAGCCCACGTGCCACCATTTTGTCCGTTACACTGGGCAACAATGGTGATATACCCGAGGGTATGGATCACCCGATTTCGGCTCAATGCCCGCATAGCGGAAAAGGGCAAATCAAAGCTATCCTCAGACAGATACAGCACATTTTTCACAAGGGGACATTTCTCCAATTCGTCTGCCACCACGCTGATCACGCTGCCTCCATTTTCCAGGCAGGCTTGCTGGGCAGCTCTGTCTGCGCCTCTTGCGTTGCCGGAAACCAGTGTGAATCCCTGTTTGGCCACTTCCCTGCCAACAGTTTCTGCAAAGAGCCGGTTTGCATCACTTAACTGGCGGCTGCCAACAAGGGAAACTGCCGGTCTGTTAAGCAACGCCACATCTCCCTTTGCCCAAAGGCAACCGGGGGCATCCAAGCCCAGGCGTTTTCGCACCGCTTTGGGATATGCCTCGCTCACCCGGCTGATAGGGTAGCAGTCCTGTCTGTTTCCGCGGTTTATATAGCTTGAAAGTCTATCCTCTTCCGACAAAAGGGTGACGATCCGCAACGCCGTCCGCCTGTCGTAGCCCAATGCCACCAGGTCATCCTCGGCCAGCTCCCGGGATTGCTTAGGCTTTTCCATTTGGGTGACGCGCATAGCAAGGCTGCGGAATTGGGCAACCGTCAAGGGTTTTCTCTCCATATCCCCCAACTGACTGGTCAACAGCAGGAAACCCTGCTCTTTGGCGGTCATTTAAAACGCTTCTTTACAACAGGCGCTTTGACGATTTCTTCGGTCAAAGTCCCATCGCTGCCCAGAAGCATAGGGCGAATGGTATAATTGGAATATTTGGCGATCTCATCCAGCTTTGCTTTTTCGGGGAAGTTGCCGATCACAGACCAGGCAACACCCTTGCGCTTGGCTCTGCCTGTTCTGCCGATACGGTGTACATAGTACTCGTTCTCCTCCGGCACGTCAAAGTTGATGACGCAATCCACATCGTCCACATCAATTCCACGGGAGGCTACGTCTGTGGCGATCAAAACAGGCAATTTACCCTCACGATAGCGCTGCATAGTCTTCTCCCGCTGGCTTTGACGAATATCGCCGTGGATACAATCACAATCCAAACCTGCCCGCTGGAAATCATCGGACAGTCGTTGGCACATATGCTTGGTATTGCAGAAAATCATTACACGCTCGTAGCCCTGGGTGCGTATCAGCCGCAGGGTGGTTTCTGCTTTCTCCAAGGCAGAAACCGTAATGCTGAACTGGTCAATATCCGGGCGATCCTCCTTCTTAGGCTCTACGGTGATCTCCTCCTCGTCCCGCTGGTACATCCAGGAAACGGTCATTACCTCCTGAGAAATGGTGGCAGAGAAAAGGCCCAGATTCTTCCGGTTCTTTACCTTATCGATAATTTTGGTTACGTCCTTGAAAAAGCCCATATCCAGCATACGGTCAGCTTCGTCCAGTACCACCGTTTGAATCTTATCCAAACGGATATTTTTGCGGTTATAGTGATCCATAAGTCTGCCGGGGGTCGCCACCACGATTTGGGGCTTCTTTTCCAGTTGCTTTGCCTGCCCCACAATGCCTGCGCCGCCATAGAGCACCGCCACGCGGATCCCTTGATAGTAGGTCAGAAGGCCACGAAGCTCGTCGCCGATTTGGATCGCTAATTCCCGGGTGGGCGCCAAAATGAGGCCCTGCACCTCCTGAGAGGCAGGGTCAATATGTTCGATCATCGGTATACCAAAAGCAAAGGTCTTGCCTGTGCCTGTGGGTGCTTTGGCGATCACATCTTTCCACTGCATAAATTGGGGAATCGCCTTTGCCTGAATGGTTGTGGGATAGCCATAGCCTTTCTTCTCCAGGGCTTTCAGCATTGCCTCCGACAAACCCAGATCCCGAAACGTTACATTCTCTTCCATAATTTTTATGTCCTTTTCTTTCCGTTATTTCTTCGTATTTTAACAGATTTTTACCAGCTTTGCAACCTATGGAAAAGGAATTCCCCTTTCTTTCAGTTTTTCGTGGACAAATGGGATAAACTATGCTATATTATATGTTGATATTTTATAGCAAAAAACAGCAAAGGAGTTTGCAGAAAATGGGCAAACTAATTGTAATTGAAGGCACTGACGGTTCGGGAAAATCCACCCAATTCCGTTTGATGTCTGAGCATCTGAATAACGATAACGTTGCATTTAAGCATTTGGTATTCCCCCGCTACAGCGAGGAGAGCTCTGCCCTGATCCGTATGTATCTGGGCGGTCAGTTCGGTGGAAAGCCTACGGATGTCAACGCCTACGCAGCATCCTCTTTCTATGCCGTTGACCGTTACGCCTCTTACAAGATGGACTGGGGACAGTGGTATGAAGACGACGGTTTGGTGCTCTCCGATCGCTATACCACCTCCAACGCGGTGCATCAGGCATCCAAAGAGCCTGCCGAGCGCAGAGAGCAATTCCTGCACTGGTTGTACGATTTTGAGTATGCCAAGCTGGGGCTGCCTAAGCCGGATCTGGTGATTTACTTAGATGTGCCTACGGATTTTACGGAAAAGCTGCTCCGTCACAGAGAGGCCGATACCAACACCAAGGCTGATATCCACGAGCAGGATATGCAGTATCTTGCCACCTGCCGTGAAACAGGTCGCGCCGCTGCAAACTACTACGGCTGGACGGTGATCCACTGTGTAAAAGACGGTGCGATGCGCTCTATGGAGGATATCCACCAGGAGATCTACCGTCACGTTACCAAATGTCTGGAGGACTGAATTATGGTTTATGTATTACTGGGGACAGGTTTTGAAGAGGTTGAGGCCATTACCCCTGTGGATCTGCTGCGCCGCGCCGGCATTGACGTGCTTACTGTGGGCATTACAGGAAAAACTGTCTTTGGCGGCCACAACATCGGCATAGAAGCCGATATCACGTTGGATGAAATGGACCTGACCAATTTGGAAATGATCGTCCTGCCCGGCGGTCTTGGCGGTGTTGCCTCCTGCCGAGCCAGCCAAGGCGCGCTGAACGCTCTGAAGTTTGCCTGGGAGAACGGTAAGTTCGTTGCTGCCATCTGCGCAGGCCCGACGGTTCTTGCTGACCTGCATATTACAGACGGCAAGGAAGTTACCTGCTACCCCGGCTGTGAAAAGGATATGGGTAGCGCAAAATGCCTTCCCAACACTGCCTGTGTGCGGGACGGAAATCTCATAACCGGCACCTCTGCCGGTTGCGCAATACCCTTTGCTCTTGCGCTGATCGAAGCGTTGAAGGGCAAAGATGCGGCAAAGAAAGTGGCCCAACAGATCGTGATTCGCTGACAGGAGGCTGATGTATGGACAACAAGGAAAATAAGCAGTTATCAGCCGAAAACCAAAAATGGCTTGATGACCTGCTGAATAACCCCTCCTCTCAAGAGGTGGGCGCAGGTGAACTGGCAACGCAGTTTGCAAAGCCGGAAGAAAAGCCTGTGAAAATTCCCGAGGAGGAGCAGGTAATTTTAGATGCCAAAGCCCTCATTTCCGGGGACGCGCATATAGCGGATATTGAAGACGACGAGCTTGAGAAAATCCTTGCTGAGGACTGGCTGGCCATCACCCGGGAAGAGGAAGAAGCTGCCGCTGCTGAAGCTGAAGCAGAAACTGTTCCGGAGGAATCCGCCCTCGAAAACGCCGAGGAAGAAGAGAGCGCAGACCCCCAACCCCGCCGCCGTCGTTTCAGAAAGTTCATTGAAGCCAAGCGGCGTCCCAAAAAGACTGACGGTTACGGTCTTTTGGGCATTCCCCACATTATCTCCACCGTTATTTGGCTGGCGCTGATCGTGGTGATCGGTGTTTCTCTGGGACGGGTGCTGTGGGTCTGCTGCGCAGATGTGATGGCATTCGGCAAAGAGCCCCAGCAGGTGACTATTACCATCACAGAAAAAGATGACATTGGCTCCATCTCCAAGAAGCTGGGCAATGCCAATCTCATTCGGTATCCCGGCCTGTTTGAGTTTTTCGCAAAGATCACAGGGAAGGATGAGGATATCTGCACCGGCACCTTTACGCTGAATTCCCAGTATGACTATAACGCCATGATCAACGCTATGTACTCCTACGGCGCTCGCCGTGAAGAGGTGGACATCATGTTCCCCGAGGGCTACAACTGCGCGCAGATCTTTAAGCTCCTGGAGGAGAAAAATGTCTGTACTGCTGCGGAGCTGGAGGATTATGCCGCCTTTGGCGAGCTGTCTGATTACTGGTTCTTAGAGGGTGTTGAACGGGGAACGAAATACTGTCTGGAAGGCTATATGGCCCCGGATACCTATACCTTCTATACAAATGATACCCCCCGGCGTGTCATTGAAAAATTCCTGAACGAATTTGATGACCGTTTCACCGACAAGATGAAGCAGGATTTCCAAACCATTCAAACGCAATATGCCAATCGGCTGAAAGCAAACGGTTTCGGCCCTGGCTATGCAGAGGCGAATCCTTTGACTTTGCATCAGGTGGTAACGCTGGCATCTATCATCCAGAAAGAGACCTCCTCTGACAGCGAATGTTACGATATTGCATCTGTTTTCTATAACAGACTTGTGAATCGCAACATTCAGTCCCTGGGCGCAGATATTACTGTTCACTATGCGCTGAAAGACTATTTCTTTGAAATTGAAGAGCTGACCGCTGAGCATCTGAACATGGATAGCCCCTACAATACCCGTAAGAACAAGGGTATCCCTCCCGGACCCATCAGCAATATGGGTGTTCAGGCGCTGTACGCCGCGTTGGAGCCCAACGATACCAACTACCACTATTTCGTTTTTGACAAGGCAAAAAATGCCCACCGTTTTGCCGTTACCGAACGGGAACACCTGCAAAACGTGGCAGAGCTTATGGGGGGCTAATGAAAAAAATAGAATTGCTTAGTCCTGCCGGGGATATGGAACGGCTGAAAATGTCTGTTTTATATGGCGCAGATGCAGTGTATCTGGCTGGCACTGCCTTTGGTATGCGTTCCTTTGCCGGTAACTTTACCCCCGAGGAGCTGCCTAAGGCAGTGGAATTTGCCCACAGTCACGGAGTAAAGGTACACGTTACCGTCAACACGATGCCCCGCAACGAGGAAATCGCAGCCCTTCCCCCCTATCTGGAGCAATTGCAGGATGCAGGGGTCGATGCGCTGATCGTGGCAGATATGGGCGCATTCACCCTTGCCGGCAAATATGCCCCCAAGTGTCAGCGGCACATTTCCACCCAGCAATCTATCGCAAATTACCAGTGCGCACAGGCCTGGTATGACTTAGGCGCAACGCGGGTCGTGCTGGCAAGAGAGCTGAGTTTGGATGAGATCCGCACCATTCGGGAAAAGACCGACAAAAAATTGGAGATCGAAACCTTTGGCCACGGCGCAATGTGCGTCAGCTATTCCGGTCGGTGTTTGCTCAGCAACTATATGACAGGACGGGATTCCAACCGTGGAGCCTGCGCCCAGCCCTGCCGTTATCAATATGCATTAATGGAGGAAAAGCGTCCCGGTGAATACTTCCCTGTATTCGAGGACGAAAAGGGCACGTACATTATGAATTCCCGGGATATGTGCACCATCGACCATCTGAAGGATTTGATGGACGCAGGCATTGACTGCATCAAGATCGAAGGACGCGCCAAGTCCGCCTACTATGCAGCCATTGTTACCGGCGCTTACCGTCACGCCATTGACGACGTCTTTGCAGGGCGTGAAATTGACCCCGTTTGGCGGGACGAGGTAGAACACGTGAGCCACCGCTACTACTCCACAGGCTTTTACTACGGCTTCCCCGGACAATATACGGAACACTCCCGGTATATCCGTCAGTGGCAGGTCTGCGCTATTGTGGAAAGCTGTGATGAAAACGGATTGGCTCTGTGCAGCCTGCGAAACAAATTCTCCAAGGGTGATACCTTAGAGGTTGTTGGGCCTGACAAAAAGCCTGTTGCCTTTGCAGCAGGTGAAATGACTACTGTTGAGGGTCAGCCCCTGGACGAGCCCAGAACACCGCAAATGCAGTTTTATCTGCAGCTGCCGGAAGCTGTTCCGGCTATGAGTATCCTGCGCAGGAATGTGGATCTATCCCCAAAATAAATAGCAAACGAGCGTGTCTTACACAAAGACACGCTCGTTTTGTTGCATTTCATTCTAACGATTTAAAGAGGTTCCGTGAATGATGGGCTTCCAGTTTTTCGGCTTGGAGAAAAGCGCCCAAATGTGAAGCGGATACCAGGAGGCAAGAAACACCGGATACATCACAATGGCTTTCCATTGCTTCCGCAAGGCTCTTTTTGCTGTTACAGAAAGGGCCAGGCCCATTGCCATACCACCAAGCCAGAATCCTGCCAGCGATATGAGCAAATTGCTGATAAGCTGGGCAGGCAAAGTGGTAAATATTCCGTACATCAAAGGAATCAACGTCAGCAGCTGCGCGTAGATCATATTGATATGAATAGCCAGATCCCAGCGAAGCCAGCTGGGTTTCTTTCCCAAAAGGTGCCATGTGTATCGGTTGGCAACGCTTTGCACACCTGCGCTCCACCGCCGTCTTTGACGCATAGAAATGCCAAAGGACAAGGGCTCTTCGTCATAGGTAAGGGCATCGGGAACAAAGTAGACCTTCTCCCCTATCTGAGCGCACTGCACCGCGAACTCAATATCCTCTGTCAGTGTTACCGTGTTCCAGCCATCCAACTGCTGCAAGATTGCATCTGTTACCATAAAGCCGGTGCCGATCAGCTTAGCGCTCAGAGGAAGGGGCATACGCGCCTTACTGTGGAGCAGGTTGATGCTTTGGAAATACAGATCATATCCGCCGGAAACCCAGTTGTCATATGGGTTCAACGCGCACTGGCGGCTTTTGGCTACCTTTGCCCCGGCAACAATGGCATCATTCATCCGCGACAGGAACTGCGGATCCACCACATTATCTGCATCGAACACGCAGTAGGCGTCATACTTGCCGGAAAGCTCCTTAAGAATTTGGTGCAGCACCTCACCTTTGGTGCTGACCGGCGCGGTGCAATGGAGCACCTTTGCCCCTGCATTTAAGGCCGCGGTCTCTGTATTGTCGGTGCAGTTATTGGGAATTACAAAGATGTCAAACAGCGCCTTTGGATAATCCTGAGCCTGCAGGCTCTTGATCAGCGTCCCTAACACATTCTCTTCATTACGGGCAGGAATCAAAACTGCAAATCTGGTCTTCGGCTGCGCAACAGAATATTTCTTTCGGGGTAGCAGACAAAAAAAGCTTGTGATCGTGGTATATCCGATCAGCAGCTTAGCAAGCCAGCCTATGATTTTCACAAAAATCTCCAGCATTTGACACCTCCTCCCATTTCGTTACATTATAACTCGTATTTGCAAAAAAGATATTGGAAAAAGCAACAAAAACAGCAAATACAGTATCAGTTGATTGCATTATCTCGCATAAACGCCCGGTCGCCGCAAAGGCTCTCCATATCCAGCGGCTGTTCGCAGTCAGCGATAATATTATCGTGAATTCTCCAGCAGGGGTCCGGCGGCGTCAGGTCAAACATTTCACCGCTAACGAGGTTATAGTCCTCTGCCAGCGTAAATATGCCAGTATCAGCGTCCACACTGTCCAGCGTGATCATATCGCCGTTTTGCATATGCATCTTCCAGCCCCGGTACAGATGGCTGCGGCGGCGGGGCAGCGGCGGAATGCCCCGCCAAACAAACTGCCTGTCGCTGAGCACCTCTCCCACTTTGCCGGGGCAACAAATGGTCTCAATGCCCTTTCCGCAACCCACGATCGTGTTGTCGTGAATGTTGACCCGAATGGCATCGTCCCGCAGCTGAATAGCCGTTACATTGGTATCCGTATCTCCGTTGACATATATCTGATTGTCCGAAATAGTGGTATCTGGCGTAGATATATGGATGGCGTACCGATAATCGGTAGGCTCATTAATAGCGGTCATATTAAAGCTGTTACCTGTGACAATGATATTGCCAGCAGGCAGATCATTCTTACCGGTGTCACCCTTGAGTCTGATCGCCCGGGAATTGAAATTCACAAAGGTATTATTGCGGATAATCACCTGGGTTGCGCAGGCAGAGGCATTGATCATAGGCATAGTATTGGGGAAATTGCCGTATTTACAGCTGCTTTCAAACACATTGTCCGCAATCACATGCTGGCCGGTGCCAAGGCGTTCCATAACCTCATCCCGTCTGCGCAGATTGCCGCAGGCGATGGCGCCGCAATCACGGAAATAGCTGTTTTTGATCACCACATACCGGGAAGAACCCTCCCAGGAATCGCCGCCCACATGGCGAACACGGCAGGAAAGGATTTGGGTGTTCTCTGCGTAGTCATTATTATTAAAGCCGTTTCTCGCGCAATCCTCAACGCTGCAATTCTCGTATACCAATAGCTTTGTGTAGCAGGCGGGCTCTTCATCAGCGGTGCGGGATTGGCTGCAGCAATAGAAGCACTCTGCCGACATATGCCTTGCGTGACAGTTATTGACCCGCACCCGCTGGGTGCTCCAGACAGCCAATGCATTGGACTTACAGAAATAGAAGCCCCAAACACCGCTGGCGCCCTTGGTGATCATGTGTCCGGCCTGATCTCTCTGATCAAAACCCATACCGCCCCGCATAGACATATCCCGGATATTGACTTCCAGACCTCCGTTCAGCACGATACAAGCGCCGGCCTGTGCCCTTGTACCAGCGCCCTGTTTTTCACTTACAAGCGTTGCAATATCGCCGGGTATAATGCCAATATCTCCCTCACCAATGTCCAGCAGCACATTGGTAGCTGTTTCACCTTGAATGGTAATAGATGTAGGGTTATTAACACATAAACTCTTAGACAGGCGGTAATGTCCGTTCGGAATAAAAACATTTTTCTTTTCCGCCACGGCAGCATCAATACAGGCCTGCAAAGCCATTGTATCGCTATGACGAATGATACATTGGGCGGAAGTGGCTGCGGCAACATTCAGCGTCAAGCGGTTGCCGTCAATTCTCTCAATTTTACCTACCAAGCTGTTACGGAAGGCAATCGTGATCACACGGCCCTCCGCCCAGCAGGGGAGCTCTTTCAGCTTAATTTCCACGCCGGCGCTGAGCTTTTGCCAGCCGTAAGTAATGGGAACTTCCTCGCTCCATGTGCGGGCAAAATCGTTGGACCAGCGGAATACGCCGGGGTTTCTCGAATCAAAATCAATAAAATACACCGTATGTGTACCGTTACTGCCGTCCCAACCACGAACCTGCACCTCGTCGGTAATGTCCACATAATGACCGTGGTATCCCATAGGTCCCCAGAGATTAAAGGAGGCTACAAATGGATTGCAACCGCGGAGTTCCACCTCTTGACCTACCTGAAAATCACCAACATCCTCCAAAAGAAACACATTGCTACCTGCTGTAGCCTCTGCTGTGGTGGTAAACTCAGAGCCGCTGGCGCCAAAATCCTTTGCGCATAAATAACCATCCGCTATGTTCATAAGAAGTCCTCCCTTTGTGACAATATCTTCATATGAATTTTTTGTTCATTATGCTACCGTCTCTCATTTCGATACATTATACCTCGTATTTGCAAAAAAAGAAAGTGTTAAAAATAAAAAAGAAAGTGTTAAAAATAAAAAAGTCCGCTTTCTGTGAAAACGGACTTTTTCATTATTCGTAAATCAAATAGGGCTTTCTTGCAAGCTCGAATTCAGCGGATTCACGTCCCCACTTTTCTTCCAGCCACATAACAGATTTGCCCTGTTTTACGCTGTCCACAACGTCCGCAGTACCCATACGGGGCACCGCCAGATAATGCGCATCCAAAACAAAATCCTCGGGATACAGCGTTGCCAGCACATCAATCAAGTTCAGCTGGAACTGAACAGGACGGAACGCTTTTTTATCCGTCAGCAGAATCATAAAGCCGTCACAAAGCACATCAGGTTCTGCTATATATTTTGCCTTATAGTATTTCTCGATACAAAATACGCCGGGCAGATCTCTGCTGTTGAGGGCATCGGCAACCTTTTGACCGTCCATCCAAGGCGCGCCGATGTACTGGAACGGTGTGGTCGTTCCGATTCCCTTGCTGATTGATGCGGCCTGCAAAAGTCCGGTTGCATTGAAATAATAGCAGGAATCCACCGTGGGAATATTGGGGCTGGGAGGCAGCCAGGGCAGGCCAGTCTCCTCGTAAGACATATCCCGACGATAGTTCTCCATAGGCAGCACTGTCAGCTTACAGCCAACGTGTTGGGTCTCATTATACATAAGTGCCAATTCACCAATGGTCATACCGTGGCGCAGGGGGTAGCCAAAGCCGTTCAGAAGCTCAATATAGCGATATTGCTCTTCAGTTGCATTTCCTTCCACCGCGCCGCCCAGAGGGTTAGGGCGGTCGGGAATCACTACCTCGCAGCCGGCCTTTGCTGCCGCATCCATCAGCGTCAACATCCAGGGGGTATAGGTCCAATGGCGGACGCCGGTATCCTGGGCGCAGAACACCACCGCGTCCACAGTTTTCAGTGGCTCCACAGGCGGACGCCAATCGGGATAGTCATACAGGTTCACAATGGGAATGCCGGTCTTTTTGTCTACAGACTGCAAGCCGGGATCACCGGCGTACAGGTCGCCGCGAACGCCGTGCTCCATACCGATGAAAAAGGACACCTCTACGTCGGTATATGCAGGAATCACGTCGATCAGCGCTGCGCCGTCATTATCCCGGGCAGTGGCATTCATCATAAGGGCAATTTTCTTACCCCGTAAATGATCGTGAAGCTTCTCGATCGGTAGTATTACTTTTCCATTTGGCCAGTTATTCACAGTCATCACTCCTGTTAATTTTTGTCTTTACTGTTGGTAAGTTGAAAACATTCTACCACGAATTATATATAAATTCCAGTATTCTGCTATAAATCGTTGATTTTATCAAACTTTTAATCATAACAGGAAAATCACTGTTTGCTCTTATCCTTGTGTCCGGCCCAAAAGATATGCCTGCTCGTTTGTTAGAACATCGATTTTACCCGCGTCCCGCATTTGGCTTAAGTATGCGGCAAATTCTGCAAAGCTATCGTAATCATAGCACAACCTGCCTTCGTAAATCTCCTCGCCGGGTTTTCTGAATCGGTGGAATGTAAACACAACGCAGGCTCTTTCCGCTGCCGCCAATTCCACCAGGCTTTTCATATCCGCAACAGATCTTTGGTGACTTATAACCACTGAGTTAACGCTCAATCCGTCAAAGCTATAGATTAATTGGGGTGCGTTCTTATATAAAAAGTCCGACGCGCCCTGCGCGATCAGCCTATCACAAAACGCTAATTGCTGAGGATTTGGATTGGAATTCCTGCCGGTTCGCACATACAGCAGCTTCATGGAACGCAAACGCTCTGCATTTTCCTCAATAAATGCATTCTGCATCTTGCTACCAGGTGATGCAAAGCCAATAGCATCTTGCTTGATGTTCAGCCATTCATACAGGCACTCCACGCTCTTGGAAACATCTTTATCGTCGTTCTCGTGGGTATGTCCATGGGCGGCGATTTCAATCAAGGGATCACTATGCATAATTTTCAGTTGCTCTCTTGTCAGGCGGTCTGCGTCCCCCACCAAACCGGTCACTATATTATAGGTGGCGCTGAGCCGATACTTTTTTAAGACATTTTCATAGACTCTGAAGCCATCGGCATCTCCATCGTCTATGGAGATCACGATCGTGCCTTTTTCAAAACGAGATGTTTTCATTTTTCTTCTCCTTTTTTGTTTTTTTACATTGTAACATATTAAATGCATAATTGCTACATTAAAAAAGGACTCCACATTAGGCAAAAAAGGACTCCACTTCGTGAAGTCCTTTTTATGTATTTATGTATCTTTTGCAATCACTTCGTCTAAGCGTTTTTCGCAATAAGTCAGGAATTCATGCCAAAGATTTTTGTCAATGAATTTATTCTCTCCTGTTTTCAAAAGCAATTCGCCCTTGACGGCAGTATCGTTATTCCAAACGTGGTTACCGATGAACACATCAACGTTTTCCTTTTGCAGTCTGTGCAGAGAGTCACGGTAATCCTCTCTGCAGCCATCATAGTCAAAACGTCCTTGCGCCAGCGTATTGGCGCCGGCACCGCCAAACATACCCACACGATATGTCTGCCCGTTCTCTTCCGTTTCAAAGAAAAAAGAAATCGTTCCCCTTGTATGTCCCGGTGTTTCCATAAAGGATATGGTGGTATTGCCAAGAGAGAGCGTATCCCCCTCACTAACCAAAATGTCGGGGGCAAAATACCTTTTTGCTTTTTCTGCATCGTGACGGCCGATCAGGGTCTTTGCCCCGGACAGATCAACCATTGCCGCCGTTGCTTCGGCGTGATCCCCGTGCCAGTGGGTATTGATGATATACTTGATATCCTTGGGATTGAAGCCCAGCTCATAGATTGAGCGGACTACCAGATACAATGCATTTGCATATCCCGGGTCGATCAAGATAAGGCCATCCTTTGTATCGATCAAATGACAGGAAGCCTGAAAAGTTCCCACGAAATAGATGTTTCCAATTATTTTGAAGGGTTGCAGTTTCCCTTCCCAAGGGTTTTGGATTTTTCTTCTTGTAAACATATTAGCATCGCCTGGCTTCCAGTTTCTTTACGATCTCGTCGCCGACCTCCTGTGTTGAATTGCTGCCACCAAGATCTGCGGTCAGCACCTTTTCATCACAAAGCACCTCTTCGATACAATCGATAAGTGTCTTGCCCCAATCGGTATGGCCAAAGAAATCCAACATTTGACTTGCAGACCAGACAGTTGCCAACGGGTTTGCTTTCCCCTGCCCTGCAATGTCGGGTGCAGAGCCGTGGATAGGCTCAAACATAGACGGGAATTTTCTTTCAGGATTGATGTTTGCGCCTGCCGCAAGACCCATACCGCCTGCAATGGCTGCGCCAAGGTCGGTAAGAATATCGCCGAAAAGATTGGATGTAACAACGATTTCAAACCGCTTGGGGTCCTTGATCATAAACATACTCGCAGCATCTACCAGATAGGAATAGGTTTTTACCTCGGGATATTCCTTGCCGACTTCTGCAAATATCTGATCCCAGAAAACCATAGAGTAATTCAGCGCATTGCCCTTGCTGATGCTCGTAAGGGTCTTATGCTCTTTCTTCGCCAGTTCATAGGCATAACGGATGATCCGCTCGCAGCCGACTCTGGAAAATACGCCATCCTGAATTACCACCTCGTTGGGTTTATTCTTGAACAGCCAGCTACCGCTTCCTGCATATTCGCCTTCACTGTTTTCTCGCACGAACACCATATCCACATCCGACTCACTTACGTTCTTGAGCGGACAGGGTGCGCCTTTCAGCAGCTTTACAGGACGCAGGTTGACATACTGATCGAATTTCTTACGGATCGTCAGCAGCAGATCCCACAAGGATATGTGGTCGGGTACGCCAGGCGCGCCCACTGCGCCTAAGAATATGGCATCAAATTCTGACAGGATCTCGATACCGTTTTTGGGCATCATCTCGCCGTTTTCCAGATAATACTCACAGCCCCAGGGAAAATGGGTAAATTCAAAGGTAAATCTGCCATCCAGCTCCGCAACCTTTTTTAGTACCTTAACACCCTCAGCAATTACCTCGGGACCTATGCCGTCACCGGCAATGACTGCTATTTTATATGTTTGCATTTTACAGCATCCTTTCTGCATTTATACTTGATATTATCAGTGTAGCAAATTATAATATATTTGTAAAATATATTTTTTCTAATTTTTAATAGCTTATTTCTATAAAGGAGCAATATATGACACTTGATCAGCTTCGCTATTTTCAAGCAGTATGCAAGTATAACAGCGTCAGTCGGGCAGCGGAATTTCTAAACATCTCCCAACCGTCGGTTTCAAATGCCATCAGCAAATTAGAAAACGAATTCGGCACGACGCTTTTTACACGACAGAACAAGCGGCTTACCCTTACCAAAGAGGGTACGACCCTTTTGGAGCTTACCGACGATTTGTTGCTTCGCGCTGAAAACACAGTGAAAACAATGAACGGATTAAGCGATAATAAAGTGCTGAACATCGGTATTCCTCCTATGCTCAGCTCCTTGATCCTGCCTGTTTTATACAATGATTTCTTTAAAAACTGTCCGGATATCAAAATCAATTTCTTTGAAGGGAATCGCAGTGAGCTCATTCAGATGTTGGAGGAAACCAAAATCAATATGGCCTTCCTCCCCCACAACGGACAGTTCGATAACAGATTCCACGCCAAACTGCTTATGGAATTGGATAATGTGTGTTGTGTTGGTAAGGGACACTGTTTATCGCAAAAGAAATCTGTAACCATTGAAGATATAAAAAACGAGCCATTGGTCTTATTTAAGAACAGTTTCTTTCAAACTGAGCGCCTGCTGGAACGGTTTAAGCAAAGCAACCATACGCCAAATGTCCTGCTGGATACCACACAGGTATCCACTGTGCAGAATATGGTATCCAATGGCCTTGCTGTTGGTTTTATGTTTGAATTCTTGCTGAAAACAACACCCGACATCGCGGGCATTAAGCTTGATCCGCCTATGCGTACACAGGTCAGTCTTGTGTGGAAGCAAGGCGAGTATCTGTCAGGAAATATGAACCAACTTATTGCATTTGTGAAAAACCATTTCCCCTGTGAATAAAAAGCAAAAAAGCACACCGTAGGGCGGTGTGCTTTTTAGATGTCGGAATTATAAATAAAGGGTTTCTCCGCCCTTTATGCAATGTGTCTTTCCGCCTTGATAGAACCAAACATCGATCGCAGATGGATTATGTACGATCTTCTTGTCCACACTGGTTTGAAGATTTTCATAGGCCTTTACATAGTCATAGATTTCAATGTTGGTTGCATACCAGATATCGTCTTTACCGCCAACATACTCTGCGAATTTTTCAATCACTTCCCAGTTATCTTTGTTGTCAAATTCATAACTGTGACCCCAAACATAAAACAGCCAGTTGTCGCTGCTGAATCTGCACTTTTCCTCAACAAACTTTTTTGCCAGCTCCATAAGTCTGGGGTTATTATGATGGCAAGTGGGGTGCAGCTCCAGCCAATTTTCAGGGAACTTGAAGTTTTCGGATGACTTTACTGTTCTGGAATAGCATATTCCGCATTTTTTCAAGCAATCAATTACTTCGCTACTATATGTTCCAAAGGGATATGCCATTCCCCTTGCCAAGGTACCGTAATGGGTTTCGATGCTTCGCCGGTCTTCAAGTATTTCCGTTAGGATTTCATCTGACTTCAATCTTTCCAAAAAAGGATGTGTATAGGCATGAACGGCAACCTCATGGCCGGAATTTATATACAGTTCTTTTGCCTCTGACAGCTTCATTCTGCCATAATATCTTTCCCGCACGGCATCTTCCGCTAAGTAGGATCCGGAATTGATATTAAAAGTGCCTTTAATGCCGTACTGATCCAGTATTTTGATCAGCCTGATGTCCTGCACAACACCATCGTCATAGCTTAAAGTTAGCACTTTTGATTTGCCGTCTTTTAATTTCATATACATAACAGTTTCCTCACCTATCCATATATTTCCGTCTATTGCAAACGGAATGCTATTCATTTGCTGATTGTTTTATATCACACTTTCGTGAAGTTTGCAATGCTTTTTGAGAAACAAGAACATTTTCGCAAAAGCAAAATCCCGTCCACTTACGCGAACGGGATTTTTGTCTCTCGTGTCCAAAAAAACTGGTTGAAAACTGAGAAATTTCATTTCGTACCGCAATTATCGCAAACAACAAATTTATTCTTCATAATTATCACTGCCTTATAATCTCATAAGAAATATTATACACACATAGGCAAGAAGCAAGTCAAAGTCATCAAACCAAACAAGCAACTTAGCGTAAAAGACAACTTTCTTATCACGTTGTTTTGTGCAATTTTAGATGAGATGATTGAGAAAATCAATCCGACAACAGAAATCAAAAAAGTGCCAATAACAACAATATCTATTGGAACACCCAAATACTCATGTCCGCTGGCATTTGATGCCTCAAGCCTATCCAGTTGGCTCTTCACTTCGATAGTGCCGGCAATTACAAAGTATATATCATACGCAAAAATAAGAACTATCAATATAACTAGAATCCAAGAAACTATCCTTCTCATAGCATCACACAGCCTAATCGATTTGTTATTTATTTGCAAATTCAAGCCATAACCCTACTAAAAGGCTTATAGCTGCGACACCGATAATTATCCATTCTGTAAGACCTGCTTTTCGATTCGGATCATACAGCTCCATTGGTGAGAAAAGGTTTTTCAAAAAAGAGCAAACAAACATCCCAAAGAGGCAAACTGGGAGGAGAAAATCTTTTATTCCCAAGAAAAAGTATGCGATACATACAACCAACGTTGCATCAGATCGGCTTGTGCCATATTTCTTTATACGCAAGCTGCTGCCGCAAGACAAACACTTAAAACCACCTTTTTCCCATATTGCGTGTTTGCATTTTCTTAAAAAGCTAATCTTATTGTCACAAACAGGACATCGGAAAGCACTCATAAATTTCACGTCTCCAAAACTTATAAAAAACAAAATACACTTTCATTCAAGTATGTGTGACTTTACTTTTTACCTCTCATATCCAAAAAACTGGACGAAAACCTGATTTTCTTAATTATTAACCGCCTATATAGCCCTCACGTAAGTTAACCTCAACTGCTACACCGTTTTCAAAAAAAATTTCATACCACAAGGAATCATCGTAACTCATTATCAATTCTGGAGTATTATCTCGAATCATATAAACTCCGTAAGTTATTTCCCCGTCATTGTTCGTGCGAGTTCCATTAAAATCGCCGTATTTTTCTATAATTTTGTCTTGGGTGTTACCTATTATAAATCTGTCATTATAGGCAAAATGCGTAGGATGATAATATTTAAAGACACAGATAAAAGTAACGACTATTAAAATACAACTTGCCAAAATAACAATTATTTTCTTTTTCATACCATAAACGCCTCGGGTGTATTATATGCTTGTATTAAAATTTGTTATTCGGTGGGAAATTCAATTTGTATGCAATGGAGAAGATAAGATTTTTCTTTTCTCCGGTTTGATTTTTAAAGGTTTCAATTGTTATATATATGTGTCCGTTATATTCATCGTTTGAAAAATTATAACGCAGTTGCATAGTAGAAAGCGTAATTTCGCCTTTGTATTCAGCCGTAGAGTAATCTATAAGGGACGGATACCCTAATTCTTTTATTATCTCGTCTAATGATGAATCCTTTGTTATTTTTTCGAAGAATTTGATTTCGGGAACTAAAGGCGCACTATCTGTTTCAAAATCCAGTCCATTTTCGTAAAAAGAGATATTTACCTGCGTTACAAGACAATCCTTCATTTTGCCCTGATAATTCTCGCCCGGATTTATTGCATAGGCCAAAAAATGATTGCCTTTTTGAGAAACTACCTTTAAAGAGCCGAAACTCAATTTTGATTCAAGATCTAAATGATATACAGGTTCAAAATTTATTTCGGTTATATCAAAACCTTTTTTTAACAGGTCTTCTACCGTTATGGGCAAGGTGATTTCGGTGCCGTCGATTTTGACTTTGAAATTTGATTTTGCTGGTTTAAGTTTTTGTTCTTTATCGAGCTCGTATTTATAACTTTTTAATGTTGCGCTCGGAGACTCTTGAGTAAAGGTGTATTTTGAAAGATCTATACGCTTTGACATTTCGGTTTTAAAGGTTTCGTAGTCGGTTATAAGTCCAATTTTTTCTTCTTTATTGGCACAGGAAACAAGACTAAAAAGGCAACTGATCGTAAGTATAATGCATAATAAATTTCTCATAAAACCATCCCCTTTCATATGTATAATAGCATAAAAGCAGCGGATCCGCAATACATCTTCACTATTCACTATTACCTTCCAAAAATCCCAAATGCGTGTTCTAGTGAAGAGCGAAAAGTGAAGAGATAATAGTGAAAAGTACAAAAAGAAAAAGCCACACTATCGTGTGACTTTTCTTTTTGGAGGTACCTCCCGGATTTGAACCGGGGAATGAGAGTTTTGCAGACTCTTGCCTTACCACTTGGCCAAGGTACCATTTATGAAAATAGGAACGCAGAGCGTTCCTATTCTATTTGATTGGAGCGGGTGACGAGGCTCGAACTCGCTACCTCCACCTTGGCAAGGTGGCGCTCTACCAGATGAGCTACACCCGCATCTCGGTTCCCATTGGGAACCGTGGTGCCTCCGGTCGGAATCGAACCAACGACACGTGGATTTTCAGTCCA
>JAFQCX010000040.1 GCA_017416245.1 Oscillospiraceae bacterium
GCACATCCGGTTTCGGGTGTGCTTTTTGTTTTAGGCTCAGTTTGGCCTTTTTGCACCCGAAAGGGTGCTTTTTTGTTTTTCGTGGGAAACGCCTTAAATATAAGCGGCAACGGAAAATTCATCCAAAAGGAGGAATGTCCAATGAAACGCTTAAAAAGCAAACTGCTGGGAATGGAGACAAACACCCAGACCTATGAGGCAATGTACGATGGTGCAATGACGATCAAAGACCCCAGATACCCGAATATGCCGCCCATCTCGGACAACTGTCCCATCTATTATAAGGATGACATCGGATTTGACATTACCGGCACCCACAAGCTGGCACAGGATAAGCCCACTGTGGTGGTCATCATCCCCAGCGATCGGATTCTTTGCGACCTTGAAGGAGGAATGCCCATGAAACGATTGAAATACTTCTTGCACCAGATGCAGAATGATACTGCAACATATAAAGAGATGTACGATGGAAAAATGGAGGTGAATTTCTACTCCACCGCCTGGGATGGACACGTTCAGCCCCCGGAGGTGCACCACATTTCCACATACTGGCACGACAACAATGCATGCGAAATTACCACCACCCACAAATTGGCTCAGGATAAACCCACCGTTACCTGGAGCATTCCCGTGGAGAATTTAGGACTGAAAACCTATACCGCCGCTGCGGCTGATTTCTGCCTGCGAGAATTTGGAAAGTATATCGATGCTCTCAACGCTGAACTTTACAACCGCTCCCGCCCGGACAACGAAAACGGCAAATACTATCTGCACGCTCCCGGTGGTGAGATTTTGGAGCGGAACACCGCTTATTTTTCCCTGTGTCCCCAGCGGGATTACAACTACGGTGGCGGCTCTACCGTCTACTTGATGCCCGATGATCAACTGCAGCCGCCTAAAATGTGCTTGTGCATCCGCCTGCAGGTACAGCTCCCCAAGAAGAAACTCCGCAAGACCATCCAGATGCTCTGCCGGGATTTGCCGGATGCGGTAGACCGGTTTTTGATAGAATTTGACCATGTCCGGTTGAATGAGGCCCTTGCCCTTGCGGAAAAACAAGCAGCCATCCGTGCGTGGCTTAAGAATAGCGACTACTGCGCCTTTGTTGCCAACGGCAGTATTCTTCCCCGTTCCAAAGGAACAGACCTTCCACTCCAAAACGCCGTTCCTTTCCAATCCACCCCGGAGGACGAAATTGAGGTCTGTGGTGTCCGGGGTATGGGCATCAAAAAGGGTGTCACAGTGATCACCGGTGGCGGCTACTCCGGCAAATCCACATTGCTGGATGCCATATCTGCCGGCATTTACGACCATGTTTTGGGCGATGGACGGGAGTTATGCATCACTGACGGCAGCGCTGTCAGTATTTCCGCAGAAGATGGACGCAGTGTGAAGCATGTAAATATCGCCCCCTTTATCAAGTGGCTTCCCGGTGGTGATACGGCGGATTTCTCTACCGACCACGCCTCCGGCTCTACCTCGCAAGCGGCGAACATTATGGAAGCGGTGGATTGCGGCGCAAAGCTGCTGCTCATCGATGAGGACAGAAGCGCCACCAACTTTATGATACGGGATCAAATCATGAAACAGCTGATTGAAAAAGAGCCTATTACACCCTTTACTGACCGGGTCAATGAATTGCACCGAACTCAAGGGGTGTCCACGATCCTTGTCATCGGCGGCAGCGGCGAGTACCTTTCAGTTGCCGACAGGATCTATATGATGGAGGACTATCAAATACACAATGTGACAAAACGGTCCAAGGAAATCTGTGAAGCCTGCGCAGTAACAACAGAACTTCCCGGTAATGCCGATTGGTCGCAAAGCAGAACGCTGTATTCCGAAGGCTTCTCCTCCTATCCTGAGGGGTGCGGCAGCGAAAAACTGGAGGTCTCCGATATGGGCTTTATCCTCATCGGTGACGAGCGGATCGATGTGCGGGGACTCCACGACATTGTGTCCAAACGGCAACTGGATACTTTAGGCTTTATGCTGCGGAAGTTGGAAACCACCAACTGGGATCATAAGGTTGATTTGGAGAGAAGGGTTGACGAGCTGTACGAGAAAATAGAGGCAGAGGGCCTAGACATTCTCTACTCCTCTTACTTCACCACAACGGAGCGTTTCCTGGATCTGCCCCGGAAGCAGGAGCTGTACGCCCTTATCAGCCGCATGAGAAGAATCAACATTGCAAAAAGCTAAGGTTTTGGGGCAGTTTCTTACAATTGCCGTTACAGTAAGTAACACGCAGTTTGTTGATTTTCAAAGAAAATTCGTGTAAGATTATGAAAATGAAACCAAGCGGAGGAACAGAATATGACTCTGGGAGAAAAGATTAGAGAAGCCCGACGAAAATGCGGTCTGTCCCAAGAACAACTGGCTGAAAAAATGTCTGTTTCCCGTTCTGCTATTGCGAAATGGGAAACAGACAAGGGTCTGCCGGATGTGGGAAATCTGAAGATTTTGGCACGGCTTCTGAGTGTCAGTGTAGATCAGTTGTTGGATGAAACGGAAGTAACTGACGAAGCGATGATTAGGGAATCGTACAACCTGGCTGCTTATGGCCGGGGTTGCAAGAAAGTCAAAAAAGACCGCGTTGTGCGGGAGAAATTCCCGGATGGGAAAATCTATAGCTTGCTTGGCCGGCAGGAATTGATGAATTTAGACCAATTTGCCGGCAGTGCGCTGGATTGCCAGATAAGTCCGCAGGATCTCATCAAAGATGCGGACAAAGCATTCTATTTGATAGAAAAGGAGGACCGGCAATTCTTTGTCACGGTAACCGATACCTTCGTAGAGATCCGGCCTTTAGAACAGCCTTTGCAAGGCAATAGTTTTACCATTGACGGATGGAACTTTATAAAATGCAATTATGAGATTGGTATATAATCACACAATCGTTATTCACCCAGGGAGGTGATTTGCTTGAATACAAAAACGCAAGAAACCAAAAAGAAAGAACGAAAAACCATAAAAGACCTTTTTAAGAAGAAAAAGAAAGATCCCAATGCGCTGAAAACGCGGCGAGTGTTTTCCAATATTTTTTTTGCACTGAAAACCGTACACTCGGTAGCGCCCTCTTACCTTCCTACATATTTCCTATGGTCGGTGGGTAATTCTATGCTGGGGTTTATGACCAACACCTGGCTTCTACGGGAGGTGGTCAACCGATACCAGCAAGGTAGCACTGCACGAGAGCTTTTGTGGATGGTTATCGCTATTATTGTGGCAGATATCGTATGGGGTCGTCTCATCGGACTCCTTTATGATATTCTCTATCCCCGATATCAGCAGAAAATCGTGGAAAAGGTGCAGAGCGAACTGTTTCGAAAGGCGGAGTCTGTGGAGCTTGAATGCTACGAGAATCCCGAGTTTTACGACAAATATGTGAAAGCAATGGACAGCGCCTATAACAAGTGCATGGCGGTAGTATACTCGGTTGACAGCCTTATCTATGCGGTCGTAACCCTCTTTTCCTGCAGTATTCTCCTGTTTGTTATTGATCCCATACTCATTCTATTTGGTTTGATTCCTCTTTTGTTCGGACTCATCCGAAATAAGCGAAACAAGGTTAATAAGGAACGTGGAGATGCATTCAAACCCCTAAACAGACGGGAAGCCTATGTGCAGCGAACCTTTTACTTAAACGAGTACGCAAAGGAAATGCGCCTCGGTGGAATACACAAGTTGATGCTCGAGAAGTATGCGGAAACCATGAAGAATTATATGGATGTGTTCAAGAAGTACGGTCTCAGGCTGGTGATCTTGCAGTTTCTTATGAACTCATCGGCCTATATTACGGAGTTTGGCGCTATGCTGTACGCAGCGCTACGCACCCTTGTGATGAAAACCATGCTCCTCGGTGACTGCCTTGTGGTGTTCAACTCCATCGGACAGGTTTCGTGGGCCCTTACCCGTATGACAGGTGTTATGACAGAGTTCCGGGACCACGCTATGTACATTGAGGATTACCGTTTCTTCCTCGCTTACGACCCCAAGATTAAACGCGTGGAAACAGGCAAGAAAGCAGGAAAGGGTGATATTGAGCTTTCCGGAGTTACCTTTACCTACAGAGGTGCAAAAAAGCCTGCACTACAGAATGTGAGCATGAAGATCAAGCAGGGGGAGAAAATCGCCCTTGTGGGCCACAACGGTTCGGGAAAGACCACCCTTGTAAAGCTGCTTCTTCATCTGTATGAGCCAAAGGCAGGCAGGATCACCTTGAACGGAATCCCCATAAAGGAATATGCCACTGACTCCTACAAAGAGCATTTTACGACCGTGTTCCAGGATTTCAAAATGTTCTCTATGTCCGTTGCGGAAAATGTTCTTCTCCGCCCGCTCCGTGAAGGGGATGAGGTAATCGTAACGCAGGCGCTGAAGAAAAGCAGCGCTTACGATAAAGTGATGTCCTTGAAAAACGGAATCCACACGACGCTGACCCGTGAATTCGACCAGGAGGGTGCGGTGCTGTCTGTGGGTGAAGCGCAGAAGGTATCCCTTGCCAGAGCGTTTACCAACGATTCTCCCGTTGTCATTCTCGACGAGCCATCCTCCGCACTTGACCCCATTGCGGAATACAATATGTTCAAAAATATGCTGGAGGCCTGCGAGGATCGGACCTTGATCTTTATCTCTCACCGCCTTTCCTCCGCCGTGCTTGCGGATCGCATCTTTATGATGGAGGACGGATGCATCAAGGAATCGGGTACTCACAAGGAACTGATGAAGAAAAACGGCAAATATGCCCAAATGTTCCGTATGCAGGCAGAAAACTATGCCCAAACGGAAAGTGAGGTGACCGGCCGTGGCTAAGCAGACGAAAAAAGAGAAAAAAGACAAGATCCCAGCGGGGAAAGCCCTTCGGTACAATCTTCTGATGCTGGGAAAGATTTGGAAAATGTCCCCTGCGTTTGTCATGATCAGTCTGTCAACAGGCATTGTGGAGGGTATCAGCAGCTCGGTTACCACCGTGTTTACCTATATGCTGTTCAATGCCCTTGACCGGCCCAATGTTACCTTTGGAGAGGTAGCCGTGTACCTTCTGCTCATCTTCGGTGCGCAGGCAGCAATTACCCTGTTTTACGCATGGTATAACCAGTACTACAAATTAAAAACAGAAAAAGAGTTGCAGATCTCCTTGCATGCAGAGTTGTTTGACCACGCGCTAAAGATGGACCTTGCCTGCTATGATGACCCCAAGTTCTACAACGACTATGTCTGGGCAATGGACGAATCCAAAAAGCGTGCGCTCACCGTGATGTATGATACAACGCAAATGCTGTCCTATCTGATTCACATATCCACACTTGTTACGCTGATGATCCAAGTGAATGTTGTGGTTGGTATGATTCTTCTCGTCGGTTGTATTCTGAATGCTGCCTTGTGGATGCTGTCCGACAAAATGTACTTCAAAAAGAACGAACGCACAAAGCCACATAGTCGCAAGAATTCCTATATCAATCGCGTGTATCATCTGTCCGACTATGCAAAGGAACTTCGCATCGGCAATGCGGGTGAAAAGCTGCAGTCCGAATATTCTGAAAGTATTTCCTATATCATTCAGGAAAATGTCAGCATCGGCAAGAAGATGTATTGGCTGAACACGGCACAGGAGCTAATCAATAATGCCACACGGTTTGGGCCAATTATCATACTGCTGTTTATGCTGTTTGATGGCACAGCTGAACTTGGCGCCTTTGTTGCATCTATCAATGTGATCTGGCAGCTGCAGTGGAGTATGTATGACCTGGCGCAGAAGGTAATCCGTATGCCTGACAACGCCCAGTATATTGCCAAGTATCTGAAATTCTTGGAATATAAGCCGAAAATCGTGGGCGGCAATCTCCTTGCAGAACCGCTTGATAGCATCGAACTGCGGAATGTTACCTTTACCTATCAGCCCATCTTCGAAGAAGCCGAACCAAAGAAGGAAAACGGGGAAGAGAAGGAAGCACCAAAGCGGTCTCTTGAGGGTGTGAATCTGACCATCAAGAAGGGCGAAAAGGTTGCAATTGTCGGCTACAACGGTGCGGGAAAGACAACGCTTACCAAACTGTTGATGCGGCTTTATGATCCGACTGAGGGCGAAATCCTTTATAACGGACGGAATCTGAAGGAATACGACATTCCCTCGCTCCGTAGCAGGATCGGTACAGTGTTCCAGGATTATAAGATCTTCGCTGCTACCATCGCAGAGAATGTTCTGTCTGACACCTGCACGGAAGCGGATCGCGAGATTGTCACCGATGCGCTGACGAAGGCTACATTCAATGACAAACTCACCTCCCTTGAAAAAGGACTGGATACCCATTTGACGAAGGAGTTCTTTGATGAGGGTGTAAACCTTTCGGGTGGAGAGAGCCAGAAGGTTGCCATTGCCCGGATTTTTGCCCGTCCCTATGACCTTATTATTATGGACGAACCCTCATCCGCACTTGACCCTGCGGCAGAATACGAGCTGAACCATACCATACTGGAATACGCAAAAGACAAAACAGTGGTGTTCATCTCCCACAGGCTGTCTACCACCCGTATAGCAGACAGAATCCTTATGTTTGCGGACGGAAAACTGATTGAATCCGGCAGCCACGACGAGCTGATGGCGCAAAACGGCAAATACGCGGAAATGTTCCTCCTGCAGGCAGAAAAATACCGTACAGCATAACCGACATAATGAGAGGTCTTGTCGCTAAATATGATTACCGGAATATACTGATATGAGGTGATCCTATGCGATATTGCGGAAAAACACCGTATGCAGCAGCGCAAATCCGTGGCGGAACGGAAGCACCGCAGTTATCCGGATGCGTTCAGTTTTATCAAGAGAACGGGTGCGTGTTAATTGTAGCGAAGATTTCCGGCCTGCCCAAAGAAAGTGAGACAGGATTTTTCGGATTTCACATTCATGAAGGAGATAACTGTTCCGGAACTGACTTTACCCGTACGGGTAGTCACTATAATCCTTTTGACCAGGCGCATCCAACACACGCAGGCGACCTGCCGCCATTGTTGAAGTGTCAGGGGAATGCGTATTTGTCCGTGAGAACGGATCGGTTTTCTGTGTCGGATATTATTGGACGGACTGTGGTCATACACAGTGATCCCGATGACTTCCGCTCCCAGCCTGCCGGCAATGCCGGAAAGAAGATTGCCTGCGGCGTGATCTGCAAAGTGCAATAACCGTTCTGTAGTGTAATTGAAGCTACAGAAAAACAACAGCACCATCCCACTTGGATGGTGCTGTTTTGCGTAATTTCACTAATAGGTGTTCAAGTGTTTGCTTGTGTTGCATTGCTGTAAAACAAAAGAGAAGATTAAACAGATAAACTTGGGAAAAGACACCCAATCATACCCGAATTATTGGACAGATAAACTGCTATCGTATATCCTGGGGTGATGTAATATGGATTATTTATCCGCATTAAATGAAAAACAATTAGAAGCCGTGACGGCAACCGAGGGGTATCTCCGGGTAATTGCCGGCGCAGGCAGCGGCAAGACCAAGCTGCTGGTGAGCCGGTATGCCTATCTGGTGAAGGAGTACGGCATCAATTCTGCCAATATTCTCTGCGTAACCTTTACCAACAAGGCAGCCGGAGAAATGAAGCGCCGTATCCGCAACCTGATTGGTCAGGAGTACGATACATCTCTGATCTGTACATATCACGGCTTCTGCGTTCGAGTGCTTCGGGAGGATATTGAGAAGATATTCTATCCCAAGGAGTTCCAGATCATCGACAATGCCCAGCAGAAAGCTATTTTAGGGGATATCTATCAGAAATTTGAGCTGAAACTGGATCACGCCAGCTTTGAGAAGATCATCAAACAGATCGCGTTTTTCAAAGCACGGCATCGGGATTATGTGGCGAAGATGTGCTGCACCGATCATTGTCAGATCATGCCGGAAATTGCGACGGTGGACGATCAGATTATTGAGGAATTTCTGCAAAAGCAGAAGCAGATCTACGCGATGGATTTCCACGATCTTTTGTATTTCGTGCTGGATATCTTTAACCGATGCCCAGAGGTTTTGGAGAAGTGGCAGGACCGGCTAAACTATATCCAGGTGGACGAGTTTCAAGACAGCTCCAACACGGAGATGGAACTGGTGGACAGGCTCTCGGAAAAGCATAAGAACTTGATGATCGTAGGTGACCCGGATCAAAACATCTACGAATGGCGAGGCTCCGATGTGAAGCTACTGGTGGATTTTGATAAAACCCATATCCCCACCCGGACGGTTATTCTGAATCAGAATTACCGCTCCACACCGCAGATTCTTCGCTGCGCCAACACACTGATTGAAAAGAATGTATTCCGGCTGAAGAAGGATCTGTTTACCAAGAGCGGTGACGGTGTGCAGGTATACCATTACCACGAGAAAAATGAGTTTGCCGAGGCAGATCAGATCATTGCCAATATCCATCAGATCCGCAAGGAGACCGGCTGCAATTACGCGGATTTTGCCGTTCTGTACCGTTCCGGTTTCCTCTCCCGGGTCATTGAAAAGAAGTTCACAGAGAACGGTGTGCCCTATGAGATCTTCGGCGGTGTGAAATTCTATCAGCGCATGGAAATCCAGGATGTGATGGCCTATCTGCGGCTGGTGGCGTTTGATGACGATATTTCTTTCAAACGCATTATCAATAAACCCCGCCGGAAGTTTGGCAGGATCAAACTCCAGCGGCTTCTGGCGCTGCAAAAAGACGGCGAATCTTTGTTCCAAACCCTACAGGACAATTTAGACGATCCCACCTTTAAGGGAAGCGGTGTCCAAGGGCTTGTGGATGTTATTAACGCGGTGCGGCAGCTGCATCAAACCATACCCATTTCCGAGTGCGTGGAACGCATCTGCACGGACAGCGGATATGAAAAATATATTCGGGAACTGGGGGATATGGAGCGGTTTGAAAACCTGTCGGAATTCAAGCGGATCGCCTCCGAGTACGAGAACAATTTCGGAGAAAAGGTGTCCCTCAAGGAGTTTATCAACCAAATCTCCCTGCAATCGGAGGATGACAGCGAGGAAGCCTGCGATATGGTGAAGCTGATGACCATTCACGCGGCAAAGGGCCTGGAGTTTCCTTATGTATTTGTTATCGGGTTCTCGGAAGGCGTGTTTCCCTCTGCCAAGACCGTCGAGGAACGAAAGAAAATGGGTTTGGAAGAAGAGCGCAGGCTGTGCTATGTGGCCATCACGCGGGCAGAAAAGCGGCTGTTCCTGCTGGACAGTGAGGGGTTTACCCAAAACGGTAAGCAGAAGCTGCCTTCCCGATTCTTGAAGGAGATCGGCGAGGAGAACTACATCCGTGTGGGTACCATTTCCAAGGAACTGCAGTATAATGCTGACCGTTATGCAGCCCAACTCTACGATGAGCCGGTAGTCACGCCACCCAAGACCGCAGGCACAAGAGTGACCCACCCGGCATTTGGCGAGGGTGAAATTCTGGGCTTCGGCAGAAACAATAACAGCTACCGGGTGAGGTTTGATAAGCTGGCAAGCGAGCGGGAGATTTCTGTCGACTTCTTCAACAAGCCTCGCACATTACCGCAAATTCCGACACCTGCTCCGGAGG
The DNA here is from genome assembly GCA_017416245.1 of Oscillospiraceae bacterium. GTDB lineage: Bacteria > Bacillota > Clostridia > Oscillospirales > Oscillospiraceae > Faecousia. The sequence goes on from JAFQCX010000040.1 coordinate 9,579, forward strand.
AACCTGCCCAGTTGCCGCAGCCGACCGAGAAAAAGCCGGAGATTTCCACAGAAGAACCGGCACAGGCGCAAGAGGAAAAGGCAGAAATCCCCACTGAAGAGCCGGTGCAATCGGCAGAGGAGACTCTCATTGAAGCGCAACCGCAGCAGGCAGAAGAACCCACCGATGACCCTTTAGCCGGCTACGAGGAAGTGGATACATTCAATCTGCAGGCGGAGGAATCCGGTCAGGCTGCAACAGAGGTAAAGCCGACAGTCAATAAGCCGCAGCAACCCAATTTGGAGGATTACGACAACCTCTGGAAGAGAGACGATGTGCCGAAAACCGGCTGGGTCTGCACTGGCATCACCGATTTGGGTGAGCCTGTGGGTGTCTGCGAAATGTGCGGTCATCAGATCATTCGCTATGTCCACCATATGGTTCATCCCAATTTCCGCAGTTTGGGTGTAGGTTGTATTTGCGCAGGTAAAATGGAGGGCAATATCGAACAGGCCAAGAAGCGGGAACAGGATTTCAAGAGCAAAGAGGCCCGGAGAGAAAACTTCAAAAACCGGCACTGGAAGACTTCCAAAAATTCCAACAGTTACTTAAAAATCAAGGATCACCTTGTGGTGCTATATTATAATAAGAACTATAACAACTGGAAATATTCCTTGGACAACCAATTCCGTCCTGAAATTTATTCCACTAGGGAAAAAGCAATCGATGCTGCTTTTGAGGCATTGGAAAAACTCAGATAAACAAAGTAATAACCCCCTAAGGCTTAAGCCTTAGGGGGTTATTGTTACTTCGAACGCAAATATATTCCTCACAATGTGCAGGGTTCGTATTTGCGTCCCTTGGTGACTCGCCGGAGATTCGAACTCCGGACCCACTGCTTAAAAGGCAGTTGCTCTGCCAACTGAGCTAGCGAGTCAAATGGCTGGGATGGCAGGATTTGAACCTACGAATGCCAGAGTCAAAGTCTGGTGCCTTACCGCTTGGCGACATCCCAATCTACCGCGTCCGGCGCCGGACACACGGGGTATTATAGCACGGCAAGATATTTTTTGCAACAGTTTTTTCTAATATACGGAAAAAATGTGGAATTGCTGGCAAAATACAGATTATTCTTGATTTCACAGGGGGGGTGTGGTAGGATTTTATTGTAATACTATAGAAACGAGGGGATCCTATGGACGAGAGGAAACAGGAGCTGAAACGCCTGAAAAAAGAATACAAGCGCAGCAAGAGAAAGCACGTGACCTTGTGGAAGTCACTGGGCATTGTTTTTTTGGTGCTGACGCTGATTTTAGCGCCTTTGAGCATTGTGGTAAAGATGTTCGACAACACAATGGCGGCCTTCTTTGGCGGCACATTTTGGGAACTGGTAGACGAGGACGAAAACGCTACCTATTTCAAGTCGGATTTTGAAACCAACGAGGAAATGACCGCCTACGGCGAGGAGCTTTGCAAGCAGGTAGAGGCCGAGGGCGCTGCGCTGCTGATGAACAGGGATAACGCGCTGCCGCTGGCTGCAAATTCTCAGGTCAGCTGCTTCTCCAATTCCTCTGTGAATCTGGTTTACGGCGGTACAGGCTCGGGAAATATTGATGCCTCCAAGGCAGATAACCTGAAGGACGCTTTGGAAAAGGTGGGCTTCGGGGTGAACAAAACACTGTGGGATTTCTATCTCAGCGATGAAATCGCCAAGTACGCCCGCAAGGGTGGCGGTATGGTATCGCTGGAGGCCACCAAGGTGTCCGAGGTGCCCTATCACCTGTATACCCAGGATGTGCTGGATTCTGTAAGCGCCTATGGTGACGCGGCCATTGTGGTGATCTCCCGTGTAGGCGGTGAGGGCGCTGATATGGAGTTTGGCGAAACAAACTACCTGTCACTAAACAGCGATGAAAGAAATCTGATGCTGCAGCTTTCTCTGATGCGGAAGGCAGGCACCATCAAAAAGCTCATCGTGCTGATCAACACTGCCAATGCTCTGCAGGTGGATTTTCTGAAGGGCAATCCCTATGAGGTGGACGCAGCCCTTTGGATCGGCGACGTGGGTATCAGCGGTGTGAATGCGGTTGCGGAGATCCTGGCAGGCAAGGTCAATCCCTCGGGCAGCCTGGCGGATACCTATTGCTACAACAACTACTCCAGCCCCGCTATGCAGAATTTTGTAGCCACCACCTACGGCGGCTATGACGGAAAGAATATCCCCAGCCACGCCAGCTCCTATATGATCTACCAGGAGGGCATCTATGTAGGCTATAAGTACTACGAGACCCGCTACGAGGATTTCGTAATGGAAACGGGCAATGCAGGAAAATATGCTTACGACAGCGATGTTGCCTATCCCTTCGGCTTTGGTCTGAGCTATACCTCCTTTGTCTATGACAATATGGCGGTGGTTTATAATGAGGAAACCGACAAATTCGAGGTGACCGTCACCGTCACCAACACAGGCGCGGTGGCAGGTAAGGAGACCGTACAGGTCTATTCTCAAGCCCCCTATACCGATTACGACAAGGAAAACGGTGTAGAGAAGGCGTCTGTAAATTTGGTTGGCTTCGGCAAGACCAAGATTTTAGAGCCCGGCGCCAGCGAAACCGTTACGGTGTATGTGGATAAGCGGGATCTGGCATCCTACGATGCCTATGGCGCAAAGACCTATATTCTGGACGCAGGCAGCTACTATTTGACGGTTGCCACCGACGCCCACAACGCAGTAAACAACATTCTGGCTGCTAAGGGCTACACAAGAGATAACACCGCATACCGTATGGATGCCGACGGCAATACGGCCTTGGTGCACAAATGGGAGCAGGCGGAGTTTGATGCAAAGACCTATGCGACCTCCCAAAACGGCACACCTATCACCAATCAGCTGGAAAACGCAGACCCCAATTTGTATGAGGGAGTGGAGCAAGAGGTAAAATGGCTGTCCCGTCAGGATTGGGAGGGCACATTCCCCAAGGAGATCGTAAAGCTCCAGCTGACACAGATTCTGATCGACGATTTGCAGGACGGTCAGTACAATCCTGCTGACTACCCCACTGTGGAAATGCCTACGCTGGGTGCAGACAATGGTCTGAAGCTCTACGATATGATCGGCCTGTCCTTTGACGATCCCAAGTGGCAGACCCTTTTGGATCAGTTGACCTTTGATGAAATGGTAGCCCTCATCGGTGATAGCTTCCACTGGAGAATGCCTGTTGAATCCGTACAGGCCCCCGGCGCCCGTGATGAAAACGGCCCTCAGGGCTTGACCGCATCCCTTTTGGGCTCTGCCGGCACCCAGTTGGAGGCAACAGCCTTTACCTCTGAGGATGTAATGGCGGCCACCTTCAATGTGGAACTGATGTACGAAGTGGGCAAGGTGATCGGCAACAACTGCCTGGCAGCAGACGTGGTATGTCTGTACGGCCCCGGCAGCAACACCCACCGTACTCCCTACGGCGGACGTAACTTTGAGTATTACTCTGAGGACGGCTTCCTGGCAGGCAAGATCTGCGCCGCTGAGGTTTTGGGCATCCAGGACAAGGGCGTGGACGTGGTGATCAAGCACTTTGCTCTGAACGATTGTGAGCAGGAGCGTATAGGCCAGGCGGTATGGCTGAACGAGCAGGCTGCCCGTGAGATCTACCTGCGGGCCTTCCAGTATGCCTTCACCGAAGGCAAGGCCAACGGCGTTATGACCGCCTACACCCGCTGGGGCGCTATCTGGTCCGGCGGCCTTAAGGGCTTGATGACCAATATTATGCGTAAGGAATGGGGAAGCCGCGGTATGTCCATTACCGACAACGTGCTGACCACCTATGTGACCGGCGCAGACGGCATACTGGCCGGAACTACCACCTATGATGCTATGATGCCTTATATCGTCAACGAGCTTCCCAGGTACGAAAATGATCCGGTGATCGTGTCTGCAATGCGACAGGCTTGTCACCACAATCTGTATGCCCTGGCAAACTCCTCCGGTATGAACGGCGTGGGAGAAAACACCACCATCCGCGCCCACGAAACCGGGCTCGTCATTGCCTGTTGGATTGCCACGCCTATTATTGCCGCCGCATTTATTTTCTTTGCGGTGATGTGGGCGCGCGGCAAGAAGGCCTGGAAAAAGACCGAGGGCTACCTGAATTACAGAACCTTGAAGAACACCTTAAAGGAAGAGAAGAAACAATAAAATACCGGTCATTGCGAGGCAACCCTCGGAATGACCGAAGAATGAATGTAGGGCGGGGGCTTGCCCCCGCCGTACTTTATGGAAAGGGGGGCGAAATATGCGCTTTCGCAAAGTATACGTGGAAATTTCCAATCTGTGCAATTTAAAATGCGCCTTCTGCCCCGGCACGAAACGGTCGCCCGGACGGATGACCGCGGAAAGATTTTCCCGACTGCTCCCCAAGCTGAAGCCCTACACACAGTATCTCTATTTTCACCTGATGGGAGAGCCTCTGTGCCACCCGGAGCTGAAAGCGTTTTTAGAGTTAGCCAAAGATTTCAAGGTGATTCTCACCACCAACGGCACACTTTTGGCAAGGCAACAGGAGATGCTGCTTTCTGCTCCCAACCTCCACAAGATAAACATTTCCCTTCACGCCTTTGAAGCCAACGATTTGGCAGTTCCCTTTGAAACCTACCTTGCCGATTGCTTCCGTTTCGGGCAGGCAGCGGCAGGGAATAAGCTGACAGTTTACCGTCTGTGGAATCAAGGTGGACAGGATGCCCATAATCGGGAAATTCTTGATACTATGGAACGTTATTTCCCCAAGCCTTGGGTGACGGAACGACAGGGCACACGGATAGGGGAAAGGGTATACCTGGAGTATGGAGAGAAATTTGACTGGCCGGATCTGCAGGCGCAGGAGGTTAGCGGCAGCTTGTTCTGCTACGGTCTGCGTGATCAGTTAGGTGTTCTGTGGGACGGCACGGTAGTGCCTTGTTGCTTAGACCACGATGGGGATATCCCGTTAGGAAATCTCTTTGAACAGGAAATGGAAGAAATTCTAAACAGTCCCCAGGCCAAGGCGATCTATGATGGCTTTTCCCGGAAAGAGGCGGTAGAGCCTTTGTGCCGCCGCTGCGGCTATACCAGACGCTTTCAGTAAGGGGGTCGCCATGAAATCCTTTGATATTTTTTTAGAGGCCCTCGATCCGAAAGGCATGCACGTGGGCCGCTTTATTGATCGCAGGATCAATTATGCGATGCACTACCATCCTCAGTTTGAATTGATGTATTGCAACGATGGGGAAATGAAGATCCACCTGGATAAATACACTTATCCCCTTACGGCAGGCACCTTTGCAGTGATCGCCCCGCTGGCGGTGCATAGCGTTTCCTGTGAGGACAAATGCAGCTGCACCTATATTCACATTCCCGATGCGGTGTATTTGCAGGTCAGCGGCGCGGCGGCGTTAAGTGCTCCTTATACGGGCTTTATTTTTACGGCTGGGGAAAATGACACATTTGATGAATTCTGGCAAATGGCCGAAACGGTGTATGATACAACGATAAGCGGTGATAAGCAGATCGCCGCATACTATGCGATGATCCTGCTGACCCTTTGCATTCGGCATATTCAAAATGCGGATCAGCAGGTCGTTTCCGTTAAAAGCAGCAGCCATCCTATGCTGCGGGATGTGCTGTCCTATGCCCAGCGACATTACAAAGAGCCGATCACGTTGGCGATGCTGTGTAAGGAATTTAACATTGGAAAAAGTGCAATGTCTGAGATGATCAACACCCAGCTGCAAACATCACTCCCGGAGCTTTTGAACAAATACCGTATGCTGGAGGCGGAGCGGCTGCTTTTGCAAACGCAGATGCCGATCACAGAGATATCCGGAGAGGTTGGCTACGGTTCTGTGTGTAATTTCAACCGGAATTTTCAAAAACACTTTGGCACTTCTCCTCGGGAATACCGAAAACAGAAATAATTTGCGTCCGGTCCTTACGACCGGACGTTTTTTTGCTTTGCCGGAATATTTGCATAGTTTTCAATAAAAAAAGATTGGTTTTTCAAAATACGGTGCTATAAAATGATTGCAAACCGATATTGTTGAGAGGAGCTTTTTATGGCACGTTTCTCTTTTTTTCGTAAGCTGACCGCCCCGGGCTCACTGCTTGGCGAGGCTTTTCTGGAAAACAGTGACGGGTGTGCTGGAAGCCGCCGCTGCATCTTGGGCAGCACGGTTACCACGGGCCTGATCACCACTATGACTGCCGGCGTCTATTTTACAGGCCTTTTGCTGGCAATGGGCGCAAGTGAGAGCTACATCGGCTACACTACGGCGATTACTTCCTTCAGCGGCTTGTTTCAACTGCTGACACCGTTGCTGCTGGAGCGGTTTCCCCGGAGAAAATCCATTTTGCTGATGGCAAAGATCGTCTACCACTTTCTGAATATCATTGTGATCGGCGTTCTGCCCATTCTTCCGATCGCCACACCCTTGAAGCTGGTTCTGTTTATGGTGACGTTGATCGCGCTGAATGCGATCAATCACATTGCAACACCGGGAATTTCGGCCTGGCAAATGCAAAGTCTGCCGTTGGAAAAACGGGGGCATTTTTATACGGTCAGCAACACAGGCGTGGCAGTGCTGAACAAAATCAGCGCGTTTCTGGCAGGCATCCTGCTGGACAGATTTGAGGCCGACGGCACATCGGCGTTTGGCATCAGCCCCACCCTTACCGCGATTTTGCTGATTCGCGCGGGTGCGTTGGTCTGCGCTGTGCTGGAGTGCTGCTTCTATGCCAAGACCAAGGAATTTCCCTATGAAACTGCTTCCGACAATACGCCTGCAGGCGGCCTGCGGCTGCTGGCCTTGCCGCTGGCGGATAAGCGCTTTATGAAGACGATCTCGTTGCCTGTTTTTTGGGGCTTTGTGGTAGGCATTGTTGGCGCTTATTTCAATATTTATCTGCTGGAAGAAGTCCACATGTCCTATTCGCTGATTTCTCTGGGTGGCTTTATCAGTATGCCGGTGGCGCTCCTGTCCACGCCCTTGTGGTACAAGGCAATGCGGAAATTCACCTGGCCAAAGCTGCTGACCGTTACCCTTTTGGGCAATGCTTTTTCCTATTTTTGCAATCCGTTTATTACATCATCTACGCTTTTTATCTACTTTTTCTGCATTGTTTGCGGCACGTTCTTCGATGTCTGCCTGAACGTGATCAATTCCAATCTGGTGTATCTGCATATGCCAAAGGCAAATCGCACCGCGTATTTCAGCCTGTTTTCCATTCTGAAATTGCTGGGTACATTTTTAGGAAACTACACAGGTATTTTGTTTATTCAGCTGACGGGAAGCTTCCGTTTCACCCTCTTCGGCTTCTCGCTGGGAAATAAACAGTATATCAGCCTGCTTTCCAGCGCGTTGTTTGTGGCTTTGGCGATCTGGACGTTTTCGTTCAGCAGAAACAAAGAGTACAACACACGTATTGTATAAGAGAAAACCTGCGCAGCTCCAAGCGTGGAACTGCGCAGGTTTTATTTGTTTTACATTTTTTCCGGGGCAGAGAAGCCCAGGATGTGAATACAGGTCTCCAGAATGTTCTTTGCCAGGGCGATCAGGCTGATGTAGCCTGCCTGCAGAGCCTTGTCCTCCTCGGTGAGGATGCGGGTCTCGTGGTAGAACTTGTTCACCGCGCCGGCAAGCTCATAGATATAGGCGCAGATCAGGTTGGGGCAGGAGGTCTTCAACGCGCTTTCCAGCGCAGGGCCAACCTTGGTGATGGCCAGCATCAGATCCTTGGCATAGATGTTGGCAGGCACTTGCATAGGCAGATGCTCGTGTGCGCCGTACTTTGCCAAAATGGATTTTACACGGACGATGGTGTAGAGGATATAGGGGCCGGTGTTGCCCTCGAAAGCGGCAAAGCGCTCCATATCAAAGTTGTAGTCCTTGGTGGGCTGATTGGAAAGATCGCCGTATTTCAGCGCCGCCAGCGCGATCTTTGCGGTGGTGGCTTCCACTTCGCTGTCGTCCACGATCTTGTTTTCCACAACCTTGGCGCGGACAAAATCGGTCATATCGCCGATCAGGGTTTCCAAACGGAGCACACCGCCGTCACGGGTCTTAAAGGGCTTGCCGTCAGCGCCGTTCATAGTGCCGTGACCTACGTGCTCCATTTGGGTTTCGGCTTTGATAATTGAGCTCTTTTTGGCGGCGCGGAACACCTGCTCAAAGTGCAGATTCTGCCGCTTGTCGGTAACGTAAAGCATCTTGTCGGGCGCCCAGTCCTGCATACGCTGCAAAATGGTTGCCAGGTCTGTGGTGGCGTAAATGGCAGAGCCGTCGGACTTCACCAAAATCATAGGAGGAACTTCCTTTTTGTCGGATTCCTCGGCAACGGGAACCACCCACGCGCCCTCACTGAGAACGGCCAGACCCCGCTGCTTCAAATCCGCGACCATATCGGGAATATAGGGATCGGCATCGCTCTCGCCCAGCCACTTTTCATAGTGGACGTCCAGGGTATCGTAAATTCGTTTCAGGTCGGGCAGGGAAATGTTCATAATGTGCTGCCAGATGGCCCGATAGCCACGGCGACCCTGCTGTAATTCAAACGTAGCAGTGTGTGCCTTCTCCGCAAACACAGGGTCGGACTTTTTAGAGGATGCAGTGGGATAGATCTCCTCCAGGTCAGACAGGGTGAAGGGAGCGGTCTCGGGATATTCCCCGGTGTAGTTTTCGTCAAAATAGGGAAGCTCAGGCTGACGCTCCTGCAATTCTGCGATAATCAGACCCATCTGCAAGCCCCAGTCGCCCAGGTGGATATCGCCAATGGTGTGATAGCCAAAGAACTTGTGCAGTCGCTTCAGCGCCTCACCGATGATGGCAGGACGCAGGTGACCGATGTGCAGAGGCTTTGCCACATTTGCTCCGCCGTAGTCCACCACGATGGTCTGCCCTTCGCCAATCTTTTCCACGCCGAAATCCGTAGCGGTACGCATTTCCTCCAAATAGGTCTGCAGGAATGTGTCGGACAGCTTCAGATTGATAAAGCCGGGCATAACCGCGTCACACATAGAAAAGTCGCTTTTATCCAGCTTTTCCGCTACCGCGTTTGCAATAGCGATGGGGGCGCACTTGTACTGCTTGGCGGCAGACAGAGCGCCATTGCACTGATATTCGCACAGGTCGGGGCGGTTGGATACGGTCACACGGCCAAAGCTGGCCTCATAGCCTGCATCCACAAATGCCTGCTCCATTTTGGCAGTGATGATATCTAATATTTTCTTCATATTCAAAACTCCTATAAAATGGAATGTAGGGGCGACCATAGGTCGTCCGCGGACGTGCGATGTACGCCCCTACAATGAGATTAACCCTCTTTCTGTTGCGCCAGCCACTCCAGGTAATCATCGTAAGTGCCGTAGCGGTCGATGATGGTGCCGTCGGGCTGGAAGGCAATGACGCGGTTACAGGTAGAGGTGAGCATTTCGTGGTCGTGGGAAGCAAGCAGCACCACGCCGGTGAATGCCTCCAAGCCCTTGTTCACTGCCTGGATGGATTCCATATCCAGGTGGTTGGTAGGCTGGTCCAAAAGCACTACATTGGCGCCGCTAAGCATCATTTTAGAGAGCATACAACGGACCTTTTCGCCACCGGAAAGCACATTGACCTTCTTGAACACATCCTCGTTGGAGAAAAGCATTCTGCCTAAGAAGCCACGCAGGTACACATCGTCCTTCTTGGCAGAGTACTGCCGCAGCCAGTCCACCAGCTCGGTGTCGTTGCCCTCAAAGTACTCGGAGTTATCCTTGGGCAGATAAGAGCGAATGGTGGAAATGCCCCATTTTACAGAGCCCTCGTCCGGCTCCAGCTCGCCCATCAGTACCTTGAACAGGGCGGTCTGCGCCAGCTCATTTTCACCCACAAAGGCGATTTTGTCGTTCTTGCCTACGGAGAAGTAGACCTTGTCCAAAAGCTTCACGCCATCCACAGTGACAGACACATCGTTCACCGTGAGAATGTCCTTGCCCAGCTCCCGCTCGGGCATAAAGCCCACGAAGGGATAGCGGCGGGTGGAGCAGGGCATCTCCTCAACACTCAGCTTGTCCAAAAGCTTTCTTCGGGCGGTTGCCTGCTTGGCCTTGGACTTGTTAGCGGAGAAACGCTGAATGAACAGCTGCAGCTCTTCAATCTTCTCCTGATTCTTCTTATTCTTGTTGCGGATCATTGCCTGCACCATCTGGGAAGATTCGTACCAGAAGTCGTAGTTACCCACATACATCTTGATCTTGCCGTAGTCGATATCCACGGTGTGGGTGCAGACGGTGTTCAGGAAGTGCCGGTCGTGGGACACGGCGATGACCATACCGGGGAAGTCCAAAAGGAAATCCTCCAGCCAGTTGATGGCTTCAATGTCCAAGTTGTTGGTAGGCTCGTCCAGCATAATGATCTCGGGATTGCCGAACAGCGCCTGCGCAAGCAGCACCTTCACCTTCAGTCTGGGGTCGGTGTCTGCCATCGTGTCGTAGTGCATCTCTGTGGGGATGCCCAGACCCTGGAGCATACGGGAGGCATCGCTTTCTGCTTCCCAGCCACCCATTTCCGCAAACTCTGCTTCCAGCTCGGAGGCGCGCATACCGTCCTCGTCGGTGAAATCCTCTTTTTCGTAGATGGCATCCTTTTCCTTCATCACGTCGTACAGACGCTGGTTGCCCATGATTACCGTGTCCATAATGGAGTATTGGTCATAGGCGTTCTGATTCTGCTTCAGAACGGAAACCCGCTGATCCTCGGCGATGGAAATAGAGCCGGTGGTAGAATCCAGCTCGCCGGTGAGGATCCGCAGGAAGGTGGACTTGCCTGCGCCGTTGGCGCCGATGATGCCGTAGCAGTTGCCGGGTAAAAACTGCAGGTCTACGTGCTGGAACAGCCACTGACCGCCAAACTGCATTCCTAAATTGCTGACTGTAATCATTTAAAATCTCCTAGGCACATAATATTTCATTCTAATTATAGCCAAAATGCAGGAATAATCAAGGGGAAAACTTCCAATTATGAATATTCCAAAAACTTTTCTCAAAGGGGTTGCATTTTTGTGTGGGTGTGATATAATTTTAGCACTCACATTAAAAGAGTGCTAACGCACAGACGAAAGGAAGCATAAGTAATGGCTAAGAAAAAGTTTAAAGCGGAATCCCAAAGACTTTTGGATCTGATGATTCACTCCATTTATACCCATCAGGAGATTTTTCTGAGGGAAATTCTCTCCAATGCCAGCGATGCTATCGACAAGCTGGCCTATACCGCCCTCACCGATGACAAGGTGGGTGTCAACCGCAGCGATTTTAAAATCACCATCACCAGAGCAAAGGACGCAGGCATTTTGACGGTGTCCGATAACGGTATTGGTATGACCAAAGAGGAGATGGAGGAAAACCTGGGCACCATCTGCAAATCCGGCTCTCTGGGCTTTAAGGAGCAGATGGAGCAAAGTGATGACATCGATATCATCGGTCAGTTTGGCGTGGGCTTTTATGCGGCGTTTATGGTAGCCAAGCAGGTGACGGTCATCTCCAAAAAGTATGGAGAGGACACTGCCTGGAAATGGGTGTCCGACGGCACAGACGGCTACACCATTGAGGAGGCGCAGCGTGACTATGCCGGCACCGATGTGATCATGGAGCTGAAGGCTGACACAGAGGATGAGACCTATTCCCGTTTCCTGGAGGAGTATGAGATCCGTCAGCTGGTGAAAAAGTACTCCGATTATATCCGCTACCCCATTCGCATGGAGGTGAGCAAGTCCCGGAAGAAGGAGGATTCCCCTGAGGACAAGCCCGAATACGAAAGCTATATGGAGGAGGACACCCTCAATTCTATGATCCCTCTGTGGCACAGAGCCAAGAAGGACGTGACCGAGGAGGAGTACACCCAATTCTATCGGGAGAAATTCTTCGATTACACCAAGCCTTTGCGTACCGTTCACACCAGCGCAGAGGGTACGGTGTCCTATAAGGCGCTGCTGTATATCCCCGAAAAAGCGCCCTTCAATTTCTACTCCAAGGACTTTAAGCGGGGTTTGCAGCTGTACTCCTCCGGCGTGATGATCATGGAAAGCTGCGAGGATCTGCTGCCTGAGTACTTTGGCTTTGTGCGGGGTGTGGTGGACAGCCAGGATCTGTCCCTGAACATCAGCCGTGAGATGCTGCAGCACAACCGTCAGCTGACGGTGATCGCCAAGAACATTGAAAAGAAAATCAAGGCTGAACTGAAGAATATGCTGGAAAGCGATGAAGAAGCCTACGGTAAATTCTTCGCCCAGTTTGGCCGTCAGTTAAAATACGGCGCGGTGATGGAGTATGGCGCTCACAAGGATGCTGTGCAGGATCTGCTGCTGTTTTACTCTCACAAGGAGGGCAAACCCATTACCTTGAAGGCCTACGCCGATGCCATGGAAGAAACCCAGGAGAAAATCTACTTCATCTGCGGCGAGAGCACCGACAGGCTTGCCAAAATGCCCCAGGTGAAGCTTCTGGCGGATAAGGGCTATGACGTGCTGATGTTCACCGACGAGGTGGATGAATTTGTGGCGCAGACCTTAATGAGCTATAAAGATAAGCCCTTCTGCAACGCGGCGACCGAGGATCTGGGCCTGCAGAGCGAGGAGGATAAGAAGGAGCTGGAGGAAAAGGCCGAGCAGATGAAGGGCTTGCTGACCTTTGTGCAGGAGACCCTGGGCGAGGATGTGCAGGAAGTGAGGCTGTCTGCATCCCTGGGCGATGCGCCTGTAATGGTCACACCCGGCACCGGCATGAGCTTTGAGATGGAGAAATATATGCGTCGGGCTAACCCCGATATCCCGTTCCCCAGCCAGCGGATCTTGGAGCTGAACCCCAATCATCCTGCGGTACAGGCCATGGAAAAGGCAATGGTAGGGGACACCCAAAAGGCAAAGGATTATGCAAAGCTTCTTCACGGTCAGGCCTTGCTGATGGCAGACTTGCCCCTTGCAGACCCCGTGGCATACGCAGACCTGGTATGCAAGCTGATGAAATAAGAAAAAGGCTTATTATTCTTTAATATACTTGTAAAATAGAAGCAGACACCCACAAAAGGGTGTCTGCTTTCGTTTTGCAGACGCAGCATCTAACAAAGCAACAGATTGTTGCTTTACATTGCGGGAAACAGTGTGGTATTCTTTTCGTAGAAAACAATGGGAGGGATGCCTATGTGGACTTTTGCGATGCGATTAAAGGAAATGCGGGAGCAAGCTGATCTCACGCAGGAACAGCTTGCAGAAAAAATTGGTGTTACCCGGCAGGCTGTCAGCCGCTGGGAACAGGGTCATACCCAGCCGGATATGGAAATGCTCGTTACATTAAGCGGCGCCTTACAAGTGGACATAGAAACTTTGGCATTTGGCAAAAAAACCAAGCAATACCGGCAGTTTCAGAATAGGTATCTTGTAGGTTTTATTGCTGCCTTACTAAGTTCTGCGGGTGTTTTTCTTGCAATCACACTCTTGGGCCCGGCTATAAAAGCTTGGGTCAACAACCATTATATGGGTAATTTTGTCTGTTTTTGGGCTTTCCAATTGTTACTGCCACCCATAGGATGGTCTTCCTTGGGCTTTGGTATAGCGGCTCTTATCTCCCTGTTTTACAACACCTGCTTGCGCAACCGATGGAGAATGGCAGCTTTTGTTTTAGGGTTAATTGCCATAGCCCCAAGTCTGCTTGTGATTGTAGACAGCGCACTTGCTATATGGATACCCGGGTACAGCGAGCACATCACATTTGCACTGTATTTCAAAACAATACCTTTGCCGGCGCTAAAACACCTTTTGTATGCAGTTCTTCCTGTGGGGTCCGGTACGCTTTTGTTCTTAGGGCTTAACAAATCCGTCTATACAAAAAAGTAAAAACGAAGCGTGTTGTGCAAAAACAACACGCTTTTTTTATGAAAACATCTTGCTATTTTCGGGGTTATTCGATACAATAGTAAAAGTGTTTTGAAAAGAGAGAAACCTTTGGAAAAGAGGCGTGGAACAATGAAGCTGGGTTATGATAACGAGAAATATATCCGCACCCAATCTGCCCACATTCGGGAGAGAATTGCTCAATTCGGCGGCAAGCTGTATTTGGAGTTTGGCGGCAAGCTCTATGACGACAATCACGCAGCCCGGGTGCTGCCCGGTTTTCAGCCGGACAGTAAGCTGCAAATGCTGTTGGAGCTGAAGGAGCAGGCAGAGATGGTCATTGCCATCAATGCCGACGATATTGAAAAGAACAAGATCCGCGGAGACCTGGGCATTACCTACGACCGTGACGTGATCCGCCTGATCGACGTGTTCCGCAGCTTTGGTCTGTACGTATCCAGCGTGGTGCTGACCCGCTTCTCCGGCCAGAGTATGGCAAAGGCGTTCCGGGAACGGCTGGAGGCTATGGACATCAAGGTCTATCACCATTATGACATTCCCGGCTATCCTGCCAACATCTCCCATATCGTCAGCGATGAGGGCTACGGCAAGAATGAGTTTATTGAAACCACCCGGGAGCTGGTGGTGGTGACTGCCCCCGGTCCCGGCAGCGGCAAGCTGGCAACCTGTATGAGTCAGCTGTACCACGAGCATAAGCGGGGCGTGCAGGCAGGCTATGCTAAGTTTGAGACCTTCCCTGTGTGGAATCTGCCTCTGAATCACCCTGTGAATCTGGCTTACGAGGCGGCAACGGCTGATCTTTCCGACGTGAATATGATCGATCCCTTCCATCTGGAGGCCTACGGGGAGACCACCGTCAATTACAACCGTGACGTGGAAGCCTTCCCGGTGCTGGTTACCATGTTTGAACGGATCTTGGGAGAGTGTCCCTATAAATCCCCCACGGATATGGGTGTAAATATGGTGGGCAACTGCATTATCGACGATGCGGTGTGCAGCGAAGCCTCCCGCCAGGAGATCGTCCGCCGCTACTATACCGCTTTGTGCGATCACAAGCAGGGTAAGGCTGACCATAGTCAGATCCTGAAGCTGGAGCTGCTGATGAAAAAGGCAAAGGTGACAGAGGATGCCCGTCGGGTGGTGGCGCCTGCCCTGGAAAAGGCGGAGCAGACCGGCAAGCCTGCGGCGGCTATGGAGCTGCCGGACGGCACCATCGTCACCGGCAAGACCTCCAGTTTGCTGGGCGCATCTGCGGCGCTGCTGCTGAACGCCCTGAAAACCTTGGCAGGTATGGATGACGAGCTGCATCTGATCGCCCCTGAGGTCATTGACCCTATTCAGCATCTGAAGGTGGACCATTTCGGCAACCGCAATCCCAGACTCCATACCGATGAGGTTTTGATCGCCCTGTCCATTTGCGCGGCTACCGACCCCAAGGCGGAGCTGGCTATGGAGCAGCTGGGCAAGTTGCGTGGCTGCGAGGTCCATTCCTCGGTGATTTTGTCTGCAGTGGA
Source organism: Oscillospiraceae bacterium (assembly GCA_017416245.1). GTDB lineage: Bacteria > Bacillota > Clostridia > Oscillospirales > Oscillospiraceae > Faecousia. The sequence goes on from JAFQCX010000040.1 coordinate 24,978, forward strand.
TGAGAAGGTGTTCAAACGGCTGGGTGTCAACCTGACCTGCCAGCCCAGATACAAAGCATAAGGAAAGGAGCAGCTATGCTGCTCCTTTTTTACTGATTTTGCATAAAAAAATTATAGTAATTTTGTGGAAATTTGCCCTTATATTTGGGAGGGTGCTATGGTAGAATATGTTAAACCAAGCGGGAATAAAGGGAGGGAATAATATGAGTGAAAAAACGACCGAATTAGAAACCTCTGCCGAATATCTGCAAAGCGGTGTCAGCGTAGATATCAACCCGCCTTTCCGTGGTATCAAGTTCATTTCCAACAAAAAGCTGGATGTCAATGATACGGAAAAGCTGGAACAGGAAATTCCGCCCGGAGAATGCCTGCAATTTGTGATTGTGGGCGATCTGAACATCAAAAATCACTATGCCCACACCTTTTTAGCGGTGACCGACAAGCATATTTACGGCTTTGACGAGGCGCTGCCGGAGGGCGTGGAAAAGGTGTCTTATGGCCAGCTGAAATCGGCCAGAGTAAAGCGGTATTACGGTAACGCAATGCTGGTGTTTACCTTGCCGGTCGAGGAAGGCACAGACAAGAAGAAAATCAACTTCCTGCGCTTTTCCTACACAGAAGCCAATCTGTTTGACGCGGCTGCCGGCTATATTTCTGCCATCGTATCCGGCGCGGATATGACAGAAGAGCTGGCCATTGTGAAGGCCGCCCTTGAAAAGCAGTTCTGCGTTTGTCCCAAGTGCGGCAGAACCCTGATCCGTCCCGGCGCGCCCTGTATGAAATGCGAGTCCAAGGATGCGGTGATTCAAAAGCTGGGCAAGTACATTATGCCCTATAAAGGCATTCTGTTTTTCTGCTTGTTCCTGTCTGTAATCACGACGGCCGCTTCCCTTGCGCCTCCCTATATGACCCGGCAGCTGGTGGACGATGTGCTGCCCAATAAGGATATAATGGGTCTGGTCGGGTGCGTACTGATCCTGCTGTTCACACACCTGATTCGCCACGGCATCGGCACGATTCGCGGCTATCATCTGAAAATTGCCGGCGATAGGATCGTAACAGATCTGCGAAACGATGTATATAAAAAGGCGCAGCTGCTGCCCATGCGGTTTTATGACAATACCTCCACCGGCTCTATGATAAACCGGATCAGCGGTGACAGTAACGTTATCCAGTCCTTTATGCTGCGGGTCACCCAGGAAGTGCTGGTGCAGCTGTTCCAGCTGATCGGCATCGTCATTATCATGTTTACCATGAGCTGGCAGCTGACGCTGTTGTCGCTGGTACCTGTGCCTTTCGTAGTGATCGGTTCCAGAATCTTCCGCAAAAAAATGAAGCCCTTATACCGGCGAATCTGGCGGACCTGGTCTGCGGTGACCAGTGTGCTGACCGATACCATTCCCGGTATTCGTGTGGTGAAGGCCTTTGCCAACGAAGAGGGCGGCATGAAAAAGTTTGCTTTCCGCAATGCTCTGTGGCTGGAAACCAACAAGAAAGCCTCCCGTATTACTACACTGTATCCCCACGTGGTGAACTTCCTGATGAGCTGCGGCTCACTGCTGATTTGGGCAGTGGGCGGTCAGCTGGTGATCCGGGATTCCGATATGGTATCTGCGGGCTTGCTGGTGTCCTTTATTTCCTACACCTCCATGTTCTACACACCGGTGAACTTCTTTGCCAACTTTAACGACTCTTATCAGCAGTTCCTCAATTCCGCAGAACGGCTGATGGATATTATGGATGCCGAGCCGGAGCATAATTTTGCAGAGGGCAAGCATCCGGAGAAGATCGTCGGCAAGATCGAATTCCGGAATGTGAATTTCTCCTTCGACCGCTCTAAGAAGACTCTGAACGACATAAACTTTGTCATCGAGCCCGGCGACGTGGTGGGTATCGTAGGTACTACCGGCGCAGGCAAGTCCACAATCATCAACCTGCTGATGCGGTATTACGATCACTACGACGGACAGATCCTCATAGACGACATCGATATCCGGGATATTGATATGACCTTCTACCGTTCCCAAATCGGCTATGTGCAGCAAGAGCCCATGATGTTCAACGATACCATTTATCATAACATTGCCTTCGGCAGTCCCACCGCCACGGTGGAGGATGTGCTTCACGCAGCGGATGTTGCCAATGCCCATACCTTCATAGCCCGTATGCCTGACGGCTACGATACGGTGCTGGGAGAACGGGGTACAGGCCTGTCCGGCGGCGAACGGCAGCGCCTGTCCATTGCCCGGGCGGTGCTGCGGGAGCCCAGTATTCTGTTCTTTGACGAAGCGACTGCATCGGTGGACTCGGAAACGGAGCATTTGATCCAGGAATCCATCGAGCAGCTGATTCGGGGCAGAACCACCTTGATGGTGGCTCACCGTCTGTCAACTTTGCGGAAAGCCAACAAGATCATCGTGGTGGACAGAGGCAAGATCCTGGAAATGGGTACGCCTCAGGAGCTGCTGGCAATGAAGGGCAAGTACTACAAGCTGGTTCAGATTCAAACTATGACGGAAGAGATCAAGAAGGCGAAAGAGGAAGAGAGGTTTGACTGATGGAACGGATTTACATTGATAACGATATGGCTCGTTTCGTTCGGAAGGACCTGACCGTAGTGGATATGGAGCTTGCTGACGGTCGTCGTTTTGAAAATCTGGAGCCCCATAGGCTGTTTCCTGTGTCAGTGCAGGATCAGTTCATCACCCTGCTGGACGAAAATGGCGCAGAGCAGGCGGTCATCCGGGATTTGAAGACCCTTCCCAAAGACCAGCAGGAGATCATTGAGGATTGCCTGAATGAATACTATCTGATTCCCAAGATCCTGAGGATCCGGGATTTCCATGAACGTTTCGACGGTCTGACCTTGTTCGCGGAAACGGACAAAGGCCCTAAAGACATTGACATTCGCATATTGCTGAAGGGCTTTCGGATGGAGGGTGTTCGGGTCATGGTGCGGGATATCAACGATAACCGATATGAGATTCCCGACATTAACCGGTTGGATAGTCTTAGCCGCCAGATTTTAGGAAGATATATATAATAAGGAAAGGGCGCTGCAGTGGCAGCGCCCTTTTATAGTTAAACGAACAGTTCATCAATGGAGGCAAACCGATAGCCGGCAGCTTCCCATTTGGTGAGCAGCTCGTCTAAGATCTCTGCGTTGGTACGGGAGGTAGAGTGGAGCAGAACCACCGCGCCGTTGTGAATACGGGGCAGGAGCTTATCGAAGGCCTCCTGCTTTGTGGGCTGGGCATCGTTCTTCCAATCCACGTAGGCAAGGCTCCAGAATACGGTCTTGTAGCCCAAATCCTTCGCCATTTGAAGATTCTCCTGAGAGTAAATACCCTGTGGCGGGCGGTAGTATTTGGGCAGGTCCTTGCCGGTGGTTTCCTTGAACAATTTTTCTAAGTCCTGCAGCTCTTTGGCGAAGGCATCCTTGCTGGATAGCTTGCTCATATCAAAGTGATGCATGGTGTGGTTGCCTACAATATGTCCGTCCTCTACCATACGGCGCACCAGATCTCCGTTTTTTTCTATGTAGTTGCCCACCAAGAAGAAGGCGGCAGGGGCGTTGTGCTTTTTCAGCACGTCCAATATTTTCTCCGTGGAGCCGTTTTCGTAGCCGGAGTCGAAGGTGAGGTATAGCACCTTTTCCGTTTCATCCCCTAAGTATGCCGCGTCGTATTGGAATAGCTGCCGCTTATCGGCAGGCCCTACAGGGGGCTGCCCCTGGGTGCGAAAAGACAAGCCCCAGGCGCCGGTTTCCACAGTCAGCCCCCAAAACTGCGTCATTGCAAGCACCACCGCGGCGCAAACTGCGCTCAGGGCGATCCAAATATCCTTTTTCCTCATAGACATCCCTCCTGGGATAAGTCTATGGGGAAAAGCTTCTCAATATACAAAGGGCCTCAGTTTTTTGCTTAGGCTGTGGGCAAGGAGCAGCTTGGCCATGTCCGGCAGCAGGAAGGGGAGCACGCATTTTGCAAGAATAAAGCCCAATGTGGCAGCGCTGCCGGCGGTATATACAATATAATACCACAAGCTTCCGAACAGGTAGCAAATGAAAAGTCCTGCCACCATTGCCGTCAAGCTGTGGCGGGGGAACAGGACGCTCAGCAGCCAGTACACAAGACCGCAGACCAAAAAGCCCACAAGATACCCGCCGGTTGCGCCCAGAAGCACGCCCATACCGCCGCGAAAACCGGAAAACACGGGCAGGCCTGCCGCGCCCAGCAAAAGATACACAAAAATAGAAACCGTACCCCACTTGCCTCCTAAAGCGCTTAAGCACAGGAATATGCCAAAGGTTTGCAAAGTGATTGCGGTGTCACCCAGGGGAAAGGACAGCCAGCCGCACAGGCACAGCAGGGCAGAACACATTCCACACAGCGCCATATTTCTGATTTTCATAGAGCAGCGCCTCCTTTCCTTGCCGATTAGCATAACAGACGGCAGAAAGAATGTCAAATATCTTTACAGCGGGAGGTAAAAGTGCTACAATGAAACAAGTTTTTCAGAGGAGCGTGAAATAAATGGGAACGCTTATAAATGCGGCGCTGATTCTGCTGGGCGGCGCTATCGGATTGATTTTCAAAAAGGCTGTAAGCAAGCAGATGGAGTACTCTATCCATAAGGCCACCGGTGTGGCGGTGCTGATCATCGGCATCTGCGGGGTACTGTCGGCTATGCTGAAAACCAAGGCAGATGGCAGCGTTTCCAGCTCCGGGGAGCTGATTTTGGTGGTGAGCCTTGCGCTGGGCACGTTTATCGGCGAGCTTCTGAAGCTGGATGAGCGGCTGAACAAGGGCTGCAAGTGGATCGAAAGCAAATTTAAGATGTCCAATTTCTCCGCCGGCTTTATCACCGCTACGATGATTTACTGTATCGGCGCTATGGCCATTGTGGGAGCGATCAACGACGGTCTGCTGGGTGACAGCAGCACGCTGATCACCAAGGGCATCATTGACGGCATTACCTCCGTGGTGCTGGCGGCGTCCCTGGGCTACGGGGTCCTGTTCTCGGCAATTCCCATCCTGATCTATCAGGGCGGCATGACCCTGCTGGCAGGCCTGCTGGAAAACGTACTGGCAGGGGAGCTGCTCAGCAACATCTGTATGGTGGGCTATGCTCTGGTGATGTGCATCGGTATCAATTTCCTGTATAACAGCGATAAGCAAATTAAAACGGTAAATATGTTGCCGTCCCTTTTGATCCCGGTAGGGTATGCCATCATTAAAAAGTACATTGGCTAAAGCTACAAAAAAATCGGAAAAAATTTGTGATTTTTTCTAAAAAAGTTGTTGACAAGAGGCAGTTTTAGTGGTATCATAATCGAGCGCGCATAGGGAAACTATGCTCTGCGCACTGCGATGATGCAGGAGATTGCGCCGAAAGGCGGTAACTTCTGCGGAGTATGTCCGGTCATCGGGCGGCTGAACTGCTTCTGTTTAGCGTAGCGTATATCGTTGCGACAGGAGAACGGTCGGCCTTGCGTCGGCCATTTTTCTTGGCTCAAAGTGATACGCACGGTTGCGTTAATAGAGCTTTGATGAACCGAACCCCGACAGGTTTGCGCGACCTGCCATTCGCCAATACGGCACAAATCGCCTTGATAATACACAAAGTATTGTCTGCGGCGCTTTGCTTGTCTTGACAAATGGCAGGACGCGTAAACTGCAAAGCACCCTTCAGCCAAAGATTTTTGAGAGATTTTCAGCGCAGACGACGAAACCTTGCAAACGCAAGGCGAGGAGGATAAGGTGAAAATATCCAAAAAGATTGGCTGCAGGGCTATCGCGGCTCGGTTTATCAAAGCTCGGTAGTTCACCGTACCCAGACATCACGTAAACTGAGTACGAAATTCAAGGAGGAAACAAAACCATGGCAAATCAGGAAATGATTCGCATCCGGCTGAAGGCTTATGACCATCAGCTCATCGATTCCAGCGCAGCAAAGATCGTAGACACCGCTAAGCGCAACGGCGCTGCTGTGTCCGGCCCCATCCCCCTGCCCACCAAGAAGGAAGTTGTGACTATCCTTCGCGCTGTTCATAAGTATAAGGACAGCCGTGAGCAGTTCGAGCGTAGAACCCATAAGAGATTGATCGATATCCTCAACCCCAACCAGAAGACCGTTGAGGCTCTGATGAGCCTGGATCTTCCCGCTGGCGTTGAGATAGAGATAAAGCTGTAATCCTTATACATTA
>JAFQCX010000041.1 GCA_017416245.1 Oscillospiraceae bacterium
TTAGAAAGGGCATATGAGCTGACCTTGCGTTTGCGTAGTCAGCTGATTGCTGTGCAGTATGATATGGAGCAATTCGGTATGGGTACCGTACCTCCTGTGGACGAACCTGTTGCGCAGCCTCCCCAGACTGAAAAGAAAATGGTTGTGCTGACCATCCCGGAACCCTTGCCAGCACGGAAGGAGTTGACCAGTAATGTGGAGGAGCACTGGATCAAAATGATTCATGATGCCATTGCTCAGGAGAGCAAAACCGGCCTGCCATATTTCGAGAAGGCCTTCGTGCTGATACGGATCTGGACGCCCAGGGGCACCAATAGCAAACGGGTCTGGGATACCTCCAACCGGGCTATCAATGTGGTCATCAATAACCTGAAGGGTATCTTTTTTGACGACGATGACTTTGAGCATATGGCTTGTGGGATCGTTGCCGATTGGGGGGAGATCGGGCAGACAGAAATCCGGATTTGTTCTCTGGATGAGTTGGAAAAGTGTGAAATTCTCCACTAAAAATGATACCAATTATGACACCTCCAAAAGTGTCATAAAGAAAATCTTCCAGACTGGAAAAAGGTGTCGTTATTTGTACCAGACTGATTTCGTTGACAGCCATCGGCGCAGGCAAAAAACGCGAATTTAAAAGGGGTTCTGTGAGGACAATTTGCCTTAGCAAATGTCCTCACAGAACAAGCAAAGGGCAATAGGTTTTCGTAAAAAGAACCGGCAGAGGAAGCAAAGTCCCTTTGCCGGTTTTGGTTAAGCAATTCAGATACATTTTGCTTCTGCGAACACCTTTTCCAGCTGCGCCAGAGGCAGATTGCTACTGGCGTAACGGCGGTGGCTCACAGGCAGGGTGTCGGTTTCTTCTGCAGGGGCATACAGTTCCTCTTGCAGCGTTACAGACAGTGGTAACTTTAGAGCGCCTTCTGCCTGGGTGTGCCAGTAGACCACATAACTGCGGCCCTTTCTTTCGAACCCAAAAGCCCGCAGGCAAGGATCCGCTGTGGGAATTTGCGTATACGGCACCAATTCATAGTTTTTGCCTTCATCAATCAGCAGAATCCGTTCCTGCTGGGGATTTTCTATGATTTGCTGTTTCTGCTCTTCTGTCAGCCAACCGTTGATTCGCACATCCTCCCAGCGGCGCAGCACCTCCAAAAGATCATTTAAGCGCGGATGGGCTTCCAGATCTTTAATATATGCCTGAATGGTAGCGGGGCAATCCCAGGCTGCTGCCAGGCTATTGCCGTACTCCCAGTGGTCCGGTTGCAGTTCCTCGTATACGCTCCACCAGCCGAAATTCACGCGGGTGAAATCCTGCTGCATCCGTGCCACTTCATCAAACGGATGTAAGCGGGTCATTTCCTTAAAGGTAGCAGGCGGGAACATATCAAAAGCATTGCCGCCGCTGAGCATATGCCAGCTGAAATGGGTTTTCGCTGCGCCTTCACACAGAAGAGGCGCCGGCTCCATTTGCTTATAGACGCGGTATTGACCGTTGGCAACGTGGAACGCATAGGGCGCATTTGTGCCTTCTGAACCGTCAAAGTACAGATATTCAAAGCCTGCGCTGTAAAGCTTGGCCAGCTTTGCAGCGATCTCATCCTGGATGCTGCTGTTTTGATCCAGATAGCAGCTTGTGCCGCCATACTCACTGACATCCAGAATGCCGCCGATCTGCCCAACAGGATGCTCCGTTACATAGGTATCCAAATGTCCACGCTTGCAGCCGGTAAAGCAGTAGGGCCATTCGGTGGTATAACCCTCATAGTGAATCAACTCACCGCCAAACTGCAGAATCCGGCAGGCCTCAACCATTGTAGTGTTGGTAGGATATTCCTCCACATAAATGGTGGTTGCGTCCATATCCAAAGGCTTGGCAAGGGTAAAATAGCGTGTCTTGTGCAGCCGGTGGTCGGCAACCGGTGTTACATAGCAGCTTCGCAGACCAATGTGCGGATGCAGAATATGCAGGCCGGGAATGATTCCCGCATCCTTGATTTTCTGCACGACTTTTTTCAAACTTGCAAAGCCCTCCGGGTAGGTTTTGCGATAATCTGCATCTTCATAATTGCCCAGGCCGTCATAGCGCGAACCCTCGAAGAGAACCACAGAGTAAACGGTCATCATTTTATAGCCACACTGCTTGCAATATTGGATGTGTCGATCAACATTCTCCGGGTTGATGTAGCCGGCGAAATATTGAGACATACGAATTTCCTTGCGGCGACGACTCTGCACACCTCTGGGCAGGTTATAATCCTGCTCAAACCGATCGATAGCATCCAAGAAGTGAGGGGTATCGATTACGATCAGCGCCGCTTCTGTACCTTGCAGTTTTACTTCCTGCAGGGCATCAGCGGTCATAACGCGATAGCCATCGTTCTTTTCAGCATCAATGATGGCGTATGGGGAGGTAGCAAGCATATTCACCGCCACATCTTCATCCCAGCTTACATTCAGCCATTGACCGAAGTTTGCGGCATTTTTTACGGGAAGCTGCAAAATGCGGAAGGACTCCACCGGGACAGTTGGCATACAGGAGGGGAACTTTCCAGGAGGAACAATGAAGCCTGCAAGCCGGAAGCTTATGTAGTTCTGCGCTTCCGTTATTTCTATTTCCGCTTCGTAATGGATAAGCTCAAAGCCCACAATAAGACGATTGCCTTCCCGGCGGACACGGTTTGCCTGGAAAGTAGTGCGCTTGTTGGGGTAGGCCAGCTTGATTTCATTATTATAGGGTCGCGGCTGGGTGACGGAGAACAGCGCCATCTTCTTTTCGGTGGCCAGACATTCCCGGCCACTGGGCTTGTGAATCAGACTTTTCGCAACGCAATCAGAGCCAATCACCAAACGGTAATGTTTATTTTCCAAAATAATATCATTCATAGCAAATACTCCTTTATGCGTGTTCTGCAAGAGAGTGAATCACCCGGCAGGGATTTCCGTAGGCCAGCACATTGGCGGGAATGTCGTGAGTGACAACACTGCCCGCACCGATTACGGCATTGTCGCCGATAGTAACACCCGGCAGCACTTTCACGCCACCGCCAAACCAAACGTTATTGCCCACGCAAATGGGCTTGGCCGTTTCGGCGCCGGTGGCCCGCAGGTCTGCATCCAGAGGATGCAGGGCAGTGTAAAAACCACACTGGGGTCCGATTTTTACATCATTGCCAAAGGTAATTTTGCCGGGATCCACAAAGACGCAGTTGTTGTTGGCAAAAAAACGGTCTCCTGCCTCCACGTTGTAGCCGAAGCCAAAAAACACGGTAGGCTCCACGTAGGGGTCTGTACCCAGCTTTCCGAAAATCTGACGCAGAAGGTCTTCCCGGGTTTCTGTGTCGGAGGGTTTGGTTTTGTTATACTCCCAGCAAAGGTCAGCGCAGCGAATATGCTCCGTCTCCCGTTCCGGATGGGTGGCGTCGTACAGACGCCCGGCGTTACAATCTTCCTTCCAACTCATAGCACGATTTCAAATTGCTCGTCTGCCTGCAGGTCTACCACAGTGCAGTCGTTGGCATAGGTACATTCGGGCAGAATAATCATAGCGGACAGCTGCTCTGCGCTGGCGGGCAGAGGAGCCAAATGCCAAATGGCGGCATTGATCTTAATCAGCGTATTTTTCGGCACCAAAAAGGCCTTTGTCAGATGGGTCACAGGGGTACCGGCAGAGGCGGGTGCCACGTGCAGGATCATATCATCGTTCAGGGGCATAATGATTTCCCAGGTGGTGGTATGGTACTCCACAGTGCTGACAATCATCTTTTCGGGTTTTGTTACCAAAATGGGAGAATAACCTACCCGATGATTGCTGTCGGCCACTAGCCGATCCGGGAAGAACCGGTGCAATTCCCCACAGAGGGCATAACCCTGAGGATCAGTCATAGTGTAAAACTGTCCAAAGGGAGCGAAGGCCTCGTGAGTAAGGGGTTCTATTTTCACTTGACGCATATTGTTCCCTCCTTACGCAAAATAGAAGATTTGCTTCATGTCGGCATAAAATTCACTGTCCGGACGGATGCTGAATTTTACAAAGCAAGGCTTGGTGTGCTTCCACCAGGCCTGGGTATGGGGACATAGCTCCATTTTTGCCATATCAGCATCGTAGTCTTCGCCGATATACTCAAAATAAGCAAAGACCATATCCTCGTGCCGGAAGATAGAGTAGTTGCGCAGGTTGCAATCGTGGATGGTTTTCAGAACCTCCGGCCAGGGGTCGGCGTGAAGCGCTTCGTATTCTTCAATCTTATCCGGTTTTAGACGGCCAAGCTGGCCAAAAATCATTTTGCTCATTGGATCGCCTCACGAAGCCATTCTAAAGTACATTCTACCATATGTCTACCAGTTTCTGCAGAGGCCTCCTTGGCGCTTTGGGCAAACCATTCGGTGTTTTGTTCACAACGGCTCAAATCCACCAGATGAGGATATGTTCCCATCAGCAAAGAGGTTTCCCACTTGCCTGCATGGTCAAAACCACCGCATTTGATCTGCGCTTCTGCGCCAATGAGAGGAATGACCTTGATATAGGAGAAGGGATCGTCTGCGCTTCCCATATCTTCGTAATAGGTAGCGTAGGCGTCGCTGCCCCACCAGCCTTTGCCCAGCTTTTCTTCCATATATTCCATTGTAACCTTCTTGGCTGCTTTATGGCAGGCGATGGTCATAGGCATCAGCCCTGCGCCTTCGGTCTGATGATGCGGTATCAGATAGATATTCTTGTGGCCGGCATCGATCATAGATTTCAAAATGCAATACAGGTAATTCACATACGCATCTTCGTCCACATGGAAATGGCTGGGCTTGGGACCGCACACGGCATAAGATGCCACGCCGTACCAGACGGGCGGACAGACTACGATCTCTTTTTCCTTTTCCAGTTCCCGCAGGCAACCGGTAACAACCAGAGTATCCGTGCCGCAGGAGGCGTGTTTTGCGTGATATTCCATCGTGCCGATGGGAATGATAAAAGGAACTTTGCGATCTACGGCATCCTGAATTTCGTCGTAGAACATTTCAAGCATTTGCATTAGATGTTTCCTCCTTGGTTCACAAAACCGGCGCACATAGCGTGCACCGGATGTGTATTATTAGAACAGAAGCTCGGGGCAGACGTCGGGGATCTCGGGGGACAGGATCTCGTAGCCGCCGTCCTTAACAGCAATGCCCTTTTCCCAACGGACGCCAAAGGTGTCTGCGGAGATATAGGTGTCTACCTGATAGCACATATTGGGTTTCAGATAGTATTCGGAGCTGGTCTCACACCAGGGCGCTTCCACTTCAATGATACCGGTGCCGTGGAGAGGGCCGTAAACGTAGTTCTTCTCGTAGCCGTTGTCCACGTAGTACTGATAGAAGCCCTTGGCGATGTCGGCAGCCCAAACACCGGCTTTGACCTGCTTTTCACTCCAAGCATGGGCCTGCCGGCAGAACTGTACGATATCCCGGCGCTGACCTTCCAGCTTGCCCAGACAAATGGGGTAGCCGATGGCGGCGGAGTAGCCGTCGATCTTGGCAGACAGGTTCAGCTGCACGATGTCGCCCTTCTGGAATTCCCGGTAGGAAGAACGGGAAATCGCGTGGCGGGTGGAGGCTTCGGAGAAGACGTACATAGGCAGGCCTTCGTATTCTGCGCCGTGCTCATAAACAGCCTTTTGGGCAACACCAACCATCTGCAACTCGGTCATACCGGGGCGAATTGCCTTGATGACTTCCTCGGTGGCGATATTGGCAATCCGGTAGCCCTCACGCAGGCAAGCCAGTTCGTTTTCCGACTTGACAGAGCGCAGCTCTACCATCACCTTGCCGGCATCCACGATTTCAGCCTCGGGAAATGCATCCCGAATGGCGTTATAGATAGTAACAGAGGTGTCCAGGAAAGAAGCAACGCCAATGCGGATCTTCTTGCCGGTAACGCCGATGTACTTGAATACGTCAGCAAAGGTATCGGGCTTCAGCTCGGGATATGCGGGGTCAGCGCCCTCCCGGTAAGCGGTCAGCACAAAGGTCTTGTCCAGCTTGTTTCGGTCAGCGCCGAAAATCGCAGACTCGGGGCCTACCATCAGAGCTGCGCGGCCATTTGCGGAAATGGCAACGCCGGCGCGCTCAAACAGGGGCCAAAAGCCGGAGAAGTAGCGGGGATTGGCGTAGTCTGCTTCGTTGCCGTTGACGATCAGGGCATCCAAACCCTCCCGCTGCAAAATCGCGGCAGCGCGGGCAACTCTTTCTTTATATTCATAATCAGGGATACAAATTCTTGCCATAATAAAACCTCCAAAAATAGAATTATTCACAGTAACCGGGTGTGGTATAGAAATTAACGGTTCTGGGCTCTGCTCTGCCATACTGGGCTACGATAGGCACGTCGCTTTCCAGCATAATGGCGTATTGTTCGCCCTCTTTGGCGGTGTAAGGACCGAAGTCCTTTTCTTCGTTGGTGCGCAGGCAGCGGACCCGCTGGGCAGCCACCTCCACTGGGAAAGAGATGGGGTTCCGGTCGGTATAAATCAAGGTGATTTTGATGTGGGCGACTGCATCTGTTACATTGGTAACGATAATGGACTCGTGGCCAGGGATGGCATTGCAGCCTGCCGGGGGCAGTTCCGCGTCCGGGAATATCCACACATTTTTGCCGTAATGCATTCTGCGTCCTCCTCAAATTGTATTTACAAGTCTATTCTACCATTGACAGACCGGGATTTCTTGTGCTATTATCAGTTTAAATGGTAAAATATTCACTTTTTGGAGGACTTATGCACGCATTTACCCACTTGGACCGCAAGCAGCACGGCACCCTGGAATTTCCTGTGGAATACTATTATGTGGACAGCAAGCACCCCCAGTATCAAATGCCCTTTCATTGGCACAACGAATGGGAAATCCTGCGGGTTTTGGCCGGAACGCTGCATATTTCTCTGGACGATGAGCAATATTCCTTGGGTGAGGGGGACACGCTACTGATTCGGGGCGGTGTGCTCCACGGGGGCGAGCCGGAAAACTGCATTTACGAATGTCTGGTATTTGACCTTTACGGAATTTTTCGCACGTTGGAAATGGTAAAACCGTATCTGCGCCCCTTCTACCGGCAAACTTGTCTGCCCAAAAGCTTTTATCCTGCCGGGGGTAGCGGCGAGGCGGAGCGGATTCTGGGAGAATTGCTGGCTGTATTTTCTACCGACAATGTCTGCCCGGAATTGGAAACGGTTGCAGGTCTGGGCAGGCTGTTTGCTTGGATCAAAAAGCAAGGGGCTTATGAAACTCTTTCCCAGGCAGAGGGGGTTACAAGTTCCACAGACCGGCTCAAGCCGGTGCTGGAATACATCGAAAGCCACTACGCGGCAGCCATCACGCTGGACGATTTGGCGGCGGTGGCGGGAATGAATCCCAAGTATTTTTGCCGGGTGTTCCGTTCCCTGACCCACCATTCCCCGGTAGATTATCTGAATTTTTACCGGATCGAGCAGGCGGCTAACCTTTTGGACAGTACAGACCTGCCTGTAACCGAGGTGGGAAGCCGATGCGGCTTTTTTGAGAGCAGCTATTTTACTAAGGTGTTCAAAAAATACAAAGGCACAACGCCCGTAGCCTACCGCCGCAACCTTCGGGAAGTATAGAAACAAGCCCTCGTCAGAGGGCTTGTTTCTTGTCTTTTGGGGGAATTATACTATTCAAGCGCAACACTTGTAAAAAAGAAGAAGTTCATACGAAGCTCTGGTAGAATAGAGTTACCACACACCAAATACCAAAGGAGGATCCGTATGAACTACCACCATCTTACCATAGAAGAACGCAGTTGTATACAAAAATATTACGTAGAGGGGTTGAAAAATTGCTCAATTAATAGGTCGTAGCCCCAGTACTATCAGCAGAGAGATCAATAGGAATCTGGTCACTGGGAAGTGGACGCTGTTATTAGTGGACAAGGAAAGAGCAAGGCGTGTTTCGCAACCTTCGCAGAAAGAAAGACACGCTACTATATCGCTGTAAATATGCCTGACAGAAAGGCAGCAACTATGGCGAAAACAATTATTCAAACGTTATCCGAGTTTCCGTCGGAGTTAGTTAAAACAATAACCTGCGACAGAGGAACAGAGTTTGCTAATTGGGCAGAGATAGAACAAGTTTTAGGGTGTGATGTATATTTTGCAAACCCATACTGCGCTTGGCAAAAAGGCACGAATGAAAACAGTAATGGTTTACTCAGAGAGCTCTATCCAATAGGTAGAAATCTGTCCCGAGTCAGTCCGGTTACACTAAAACGAAACCTGGCGTTGATCAACGCCAGGCCTCGTAAGGTTCTTAGATTCGTTTCAGATCATTACCTTTGGGAGCTTGAACTTCAAACAGTGTTGCACTTAGTTTGACAAATCACTACTTCGAACGCAAATATATTCCTTACAATGTGCAGGGTTCGTATTTGTGAGTCATAGTAACTCACCGGAGTTGGCCATACTGTCCGGGGAGAATGCCGGTTTCCTTTTTGAAAACTTTTGTGAAGTATCCGGCATCACGGAAGCCGACCATAGCTGCGACCTCTGCAACAGAGTGCAGCCCGTTTTCCAGCAGTTGCTTTGCCCGGAGCATCCTGTTGTCCAAACAGTATTTCGACGGGGTTTTGCCAGAATATTGTTTGAACAGATTTCGAAAACAGTTTTCGCTCAAGTGACACATTTGGGCCAGAGAGGCAATATCTGTATCCCCGTAGGGATGGGCAATTAAATAGCGGATAGCGGGTGCGATGGGGAAGTATTCTCTGGAGAAGACGGCTTCTGTTTGATAACGTTTGGCAATGCGGGTTAGCAGGTTGTAAAGAATTGCTCTGAATGCACCAAAGGAAAAAGAACGCTGCGAATAACACAAAATCGCTTCCGCAATGCTATCCTCAAAGGCGCTGATTTTATCTGCCATCAAGGACATAATCTCCTGACTGCAGGCAAAGGGCTGACCTTCTGTATCACGTAGCTCAAATTCAATCAGTTGGGTATTGGCATACTGTCTGCCACAAGCGAAAAAACGGGCGCGGTAGCGGCATCCCTGAGGGAAATACAGGAGCGATCCCTGGGGGAACGAAAGGGTTTTACCGGAGGGCAGCAAATATTCCGCCCGACTGTCTTTCAAATACAACAGTGCAGAGGTAGGCCGGGTTCGGGAGAGCATAAGAAATTCCTGACCGTCATTCCATTTTTGGTCAATGGCGGCCAGACGAAACAAGCCATAATCGGCAAGATACAGATCTTTCCATTCTATAACATGCAATGTAACCGCCTCCTTTGCTGTTATTATAGTAATGCTCCAAGAAAATGTCAATCGGTATATTTGTATCGACTTTGCGGAAAGTTACCATTTTTATGTGCTTTACTCCATTGTTCCGCTTGCTGCAAATGTGCTATACTTTTTCTGTAAATCATAAAGTTGTTTACATATACACTTTTGTTTCCGGCTGTAAAGTTCGGAAAAACAGCAGTTACTTTAAGGAGGAACGATTATGAAAAAAATCCGCGTTACCATTTGGAACGAATTTGTCCACGAACTGGCAGAGGAGAAGATCCGCAAGGTCTATCCTGACGGCATCCATGGCGCAATTGCTGCACAGCTGTCTGCACAGCCGGATTTCGAGATTCGCACCGCCACAATGGATATGCCGGAGCATGGTTTGACCGACGAGGTTTTGGACAATACCGATGTGCTTATCTGGTGGAGCCACAAGAAAAACGGCGAAGTGTCCGATGAGATCGCCCAAAAGGTGAAAAACCGCGTGCTGGACGGTATGGGTTTTATCCCCCTTCATTCTGCCCATTTGTGTAAGCCCTTTACCTTGCTAATGGGAACAGTTTGCCGTTCCAAGTGGCGTGAAAACGACGAGAAGGAACGGCTCTGGGTAATCGAACCTTCCCACCCCATTGCGGAGGGCCTGCCGGAATACATCGAATTGCCTCAGGAAGAGACCTACGGTGAGCGCTTTGAGATCCCTGCGCCGGACGAGTTGGTCTTTATGAGCTGGTTCTCCGGTGGTGAGGTGTTCCGCAGCGGCTGCTGTTGGAAACGGGGATTGGGCAAGGTGTTCTACTTCCGTCCCGGCCATGAGGAATATCCTACATATTATCGGGAGGATATCACCAGAATTCTCACCAATGCTGTTCGCTGGGCAGCGCCCTTGGCATTTACCCATCCTACGTTGGGTTACTATCCCGCTTTGGAGGCCATTGCGGATAAATTTGAGGGTCAGGACGACGCGGCTCGTATGCATCAAAATTTGTACTAAAGGAGATGTAACACTATGTTGAAAATTGGCATCATTGGTCTGGGCGGCATTTCCGTCAAGCATATTCGAGAAATTCAAGCTTGCGATAAAGCAAAGATCAGCGCAGTTTGCGATATTAACCCGGAGACTTTGAAAAAAGTCGGCGATCAACTGGGTATTCCGGAAAGCAACCGTTTCACAAATTACAAGGATTTGATTGCTTGTAACGATGTGGAAGCCGTAGAAATTTGTACCCCCAACTACCTGCATATCCCTATGGCGATGGATGTGGTGGCTGCCGGCAAGGCTTTGGAAGTGGAAAAGCCCTTGAGCGTGGATTATGCCGGGGTGGATGAGCTGCTGCGTGCCATCGACGATGCGGGTGTTGTGAATATGACCTGCTTCTCTTACCGTTTTATGCCCGCTGTCCGCTATGCCAAGCATTTGATTGAAGAGGGCAAGCTGGGTAAGATTATCAATGTGGACGTAGCCTATCTCAAGTCCAGTGGCTTCTGGGCTGGTCGCCGTTTGGACTGGCGGTTTGTAAACGAATACGCCGGTTGTGGTGTTATTGGCGATTTAGGCGTTCACCTTATCGATATGACGCGGTATTTGGTTGGCGATTTTAAGTCGGTATACGCCGCTACCGAGATTGTTGTTAAGCAGCGGCAGAAGCTGGACAGCGATGAATACGCAGCCGTAGAAACTGAGGACCTGGCCTCCTTTATGGCAAAGCTGGAGGGTAATGTAAATGCCAACTTCCTCATTTCCCGTTGTGCCATCGGCAACAATAACACCATTAAATTTGAAATCTACGGCACGGAAGGTGTGCTGCGGTTTAATCTGAACAATCCCAACGAGCTGACCGTCTGCATTGGTGAGGTGGATCGGGAGACCGACAGTCTGCACACGGTAAAAGTCCCTGCTAAGTACAATGTTGGTCAGGAGGAAACCTTTATACGCGCTGCCTTGGGTGAGATTCCCGAGGATTTCCCGGTTGTACGGGAAGGCGCTGCCTGCCAGAAGATTGTAGATGCGCTGATTGAATCTGCAAAGACGGACAGTGTTGTTAAGGTAATGTAATATGGCTGTACATCAACTTGGCATCATCGGCTATGGCGGTATGGGCTCCTATCACCATAAGAAAATGCCAAAGCCGGATAACCTGCGTTATGTTGCTGCTTGCGACAGTTCGCCTGCCCGGCGGGAGTTAGCAAAGGCAGACGGTCTTATCGCATACGAAAATCCGAACGACCTGCTGAATGATCCTACAGTAGAAGCAGTGTTGATCGCCACGCCAAACCATCTGCACTTTCCGTTGGCTATGGCGGCTTTGGAGCGGGAAAAGCACGTGATCTGCGAAAAACCCGCTACCCTCACCGCCGCAGAATTTAAGCAGCTGATGGATGCTGCCCGTGAAAGGAATTTGTTGTTGACCTGCCACCAAAACCGGCGGATGGACAAGGATTTTCTGGTGATTCAGAAATTGATTCAGTCCGGCGAGCTGGGTGAAGTCTTCCGGCTGGAAAGCCGGGTGGAGGGTTCCCGTGGCATTGCGGACACCTGGCGGCGAAAAAAGGAATTCGGCGGCGGCATGCTCTATGACTGGGGTGCTCATCTGATTGACCAGATACTGCTTCTGACACCGGGCAAAGTAACCTCGGTATTTATGCGGCAGCAGCATTTGATTGATTCGGATGCCGATGACAATTTTCGACTGGAATTGGAATTTGATACAGGGTTGTCTGCATTGGTGGAAATTGGCACGTGTAATTTTATTATGCATCCGCTGTGGTATGTGTTGGGCAGAAAAGGCAGCGCCCAGATCGACTATTGGGATTTATCCGGTAAGGTGGTGACGCTGACCAACGAAACCATTTGTTGGGAGGACGAAATCAAGCCGAACATCGCCGGTCCGTCCATTACAATGGCTCCCCGGGCAGAGGATACGGTGGCGGTCAAGCCGTTGCCGGAGGCAAAGCCGGACGATACATTCTTCTATCGGAATTTTGTCCAGGCGTTGGAGGGCGCAGAGCCACTGTGCGTAGACCCTGCCCAAACACTGCGGGTTATGCAGATTATTGACTTGGCATTTGCTTCTGCGGAGCAGAATCAGGTGCTCCAATGTAAAATTTAGAAATTAACAAAGAGGTGTTTTATATGCAGTTTCAGGTAAAAATCGGTCTTGTCCCCCTGCGGCGGGATGTAACCGCCCGACCCGGTGCATTTAACTGGGAACGCGCAGAAGCACGCTGTGCCCAATCGGTCAGTTATATTAAGAAGTATTTTACCGACGAGACCCTCAGCTTTGTGGATTTAGAGGGCATCAACGATGTAGGCGTTCTCTATTCTGAAAAGGATGTGGATGCCGTTGTCAACCGCTTTAAGGAAGAAAATGTGGATGCGGTATTTTTGATTAATGGCAATTTCGGTAACGAAGAGGTGGCCGGTATGGTTGCCAAGGCACTGGGTAAGCCAGTGCTTCTGTGGGGACCCCAGGACGATGTATTCGAGCCGGACGGCACCCGCTACACCGACTCTCAGTGCGGTCTGTTCGGTACCAGCCGGATGTTGCAGAGAATGAACATTCCTTTCTCTTACATTGAAAACTGCCATATTGAGGATCCCGTTTTCGCGGAAGGCCTTCTGAAATTTGCCGGCGTAGCCTGTGCTGTGAAGAACTTTACCGGTATGCGGATTGCCCAGGTGGGCTGCCGCCCCAAGCCCTTCTGCTCTGTCATCTGCAACGAAAGTGAGCTGATGGAGAAGTTTGACATTCGTCTGATTCCCATCAACCTGGCGGTGGCACAGGATAAATATAACCGCATTCTGGAAACCAGAAAGGACGAGCTGGCTGCCGGTGCTGCCAAGTTACGGCAAATGTATCAGTTGGACGCTGCTTCCGATGCAGCGGCAGAAAAAATCTATGCCTTTGTGCTGCTGTATCAAGAGATTTTTGAAGAGTATAAGGTAGCGGCTATCTCCGCTGAGTGCTGGTCTGCTATGCGGGTGCTGGTTGGCGCATTGCCCTGTGCGGCCTATGCCATTTTGGCGGATATGGGCTATATCATCGGCTGCGAAAGCGATGTCCACGCTGTGATGACCCAGGTGCTGCTGAAGAGTCTGACTTTGGGCAAGAAGCTGCCCTTCCTGGGTGAATTTACTACCCGTCACCCCACCGACCGGAATGTTGAGCTGCTGTGGCACTGCGGACCGTTTGCTTATTCTCTGCACAAGGAAGATACACCCTGTAAGATTGTCAATATGCAGGAGTGGTTCCAGGTCAAGGATGGCCACTACACCGTTGCTCGGATCGACCAGGATCACGGCGATTATTCCATTGCCGTCTGTGCCTGCGACAGCGCGGAGGGCCCTTACACAAACGGTACATATCTGTGGGGCAAATTCAACAATCTTTCCAATGTGGAGCGCAAGCTCATTGAAGGCCCGTACATTCACCATATGTCCGAGATCGAGGGCGACTTTGTCGAGCACATCCGGGAGTTCTGCAAATATGTGCCCGGACTGCACTTTGACTATATTGATTAATTGGGAGTGTAACTGCTATGCGTTATGATTTGAAAGAAATTCTGGAACTGGGTGAAACGGGCGGTTTTGCTGTTCCTGCCTTTAATGTTTACAATACGGAAACTGTGCTGGGTATTGTGCAGGCGGCAGAGGAGACCGGCGCCCCGGTCATCTTCCAGATGTACAGCCGTCTGTTTGATTCGGAGCTTGCCCGGTTTGTAGCCCCCGCCATTATGGAAGCCGTGGATACTATGCGTGTACCTGCAGCGTTCCATCTGGACCACGGCGCAGGCGTTCCCCAGGTGCTGCGGGCGCTGCGTTACGGTGCTACCGGCGTTATGATCGACGCCTCCGCAAAACCCCTGGAAGAAAACATTGCCATCACCAAGTCCGTTGTGGACATGGCAAATGAGACCGGCGTAACTGTGGAAGGTGAGCTAGGTCATGTTGGATCTGCTAATGATGGTGTCAGCACCGACTACACCAAGGTGGACGAGGCTGTCCGCTTTGTAAATGAGACCGGTGTTGCCGCATTGGCGGTTGCCGTGGGTACTGCCCACGGACACTACAAGCAAGCTCCCGTTCTGGCGCTGCAGCGGATTGCCCAGCTCCACGAGGCGCTGGATGCCCATTTGGTGCTCCACGGCGGCAGCGGCATTCCCGATGAGCAGATTCGCGCATCCATTGAAGCCGGTATCCGCAAGGTCAACTTCGGCACCGATGTGTGCTGCTCCTTCCTGGATGCCGTCCGGAAGGTAGACCCCGGCATTATCGGCATCGATACCTATATGAAAGATCCCATCAAGGCAGTGAAGGAATTCGCCATTGAGAAGATCAAGTTGCTGGGAGCAGACTGATATGGCACAGATTGTTGGAATCGGTGCGGCCGTGTTGGACATTCTGGTAACGGTGGATAGCTTTCCCAAAGAGGATACCAAGCTGCAAAGCCGACAGACCAAATTCCAGGGTGGCGGTCCTTGCTTCACAGGTCTTGTTGCCGCCAGTAAATTGGGGGTAACAAGCTGCTATATGGGCACACTGGCTGACGATATGTACGGGGATTATCTCCGCAAAGCCTGTGACACCTACGGCGTGGGACGGGAGAATGTGCGCACAATCGCCAATTCCCAATCCTTCCACAGTGTAGTGCTGCTGAATGTGAGCAATGCCAGCCGCACCTGCATTTGGAACCGGGGCACGGTAACCCCACCGGAATGCAGCGATGTAAATTTAGATGTTCTGAAAAACGCCGACTATCTGCATTTGGACGGTCATCAGATGGAATGTGCCATCTATGCTGCCGGGCAGGCAAAGGCATTGGGTGTCAAGGTCAGCCTGGATGCGGGCAATCCCTATCCCGGTATCGACCGGCTGCTGCCGCTGGTGGATGTGCTGATTCCCTCGGAGGAATTTGCCTTGAAATACACCGACTGCACCACTGCCGAAGAGGCAGCTGCACAACTGTATGCGGCCTATCAGCCGGAGGTGTTGATTATCACCCAGGGCAACCGGGGCGGTTTTGTCTGGGAGAACGGAAAAGCAGTTCGCTACCCTGTGTTCCCTGTAAACGCAGTGGACAGCAATGGAGCCGGTGACACCTTCCACGGTGCATTCCTGGCCGCCCGGGTCAAGGGTCTTTCCGTCAGTGATGCGGCAGCTTTTGCATCTGCCACTTCCGCACTGAAGTGTACCCGTGTGGGTGCCCAGGAGGGCATTCCTGCCTACGAAGAGGTGTTAAGCTTTATGAAAGAAAAACAAGGGGGTATCTGTAATGGATAAGTTAACCGCTCTGAATCGGGCCAATCCAAACATCCCCGTCTATTCCATCCATGACGAGGCATTTCGTACCTATGGACGGGTAATCGCCGCCGATACGGCTGCACTTTGTAAAACAGCAGAAGCTGCAGTGGAATTCCCTACAGAGGGCAGTAAGTATCTGGCGTCCATTTCGGAACTGGAAGCACTGCCGGAGATGGCGGCATTGCAGGAAGAATACTGCGGACAGCTGGATGAGCAGTGGGGCTTGTGCCTGGGTCATTCCAATCAGCTGAATGCTTTGGAATGGCACACCTGCAATGAATTTAACGTTGCGGTAAGAGAACTGGTGCTACTGATTGCTAAGCGCAGCGATATGGACGAAAACCACCGTCTGGACGCAAATAAAATCAAAGCATTTTATCTTGCTCCGGGAGAAATGGTGGAGATTTTTGCAGACACCCTGCATTTTTGCCCCTGTGAAGTGACAAAGGACGGCTTTTCCTGCATTGTAGGACTGCAGCGGGGTACAAACCATCCTCTTGAAAACCGCAAGCAGGGATTGCTGTGGGCAAAGAACAAATGGCTGCTTGCCCACGAGGACAATACATCACTGGTGCAGCGGGGCGGCTACCCGGGCATCTACGGCGAAAACTGGGTGATTCATCCTGTGGATTCGCAGAAAGGATAATAACTATGCAAGAGAGATCTTTGATGTTTCATATGATCCGCTCCGAGCTGGAGGATGCGGTGGGCGTAGAAAATGTGTCCACCAAGAAAAACGAGCGGGCAGTTTACAGCGTGGACTATTTCTGGCTCAGCCGTAAGTGGCAGGATGCCGGTGAAGAAGGTCCTATGCCGGATATCGTGGTCCGTCCCGGCTCTACCGAAGAAGTGTCTAAGGTGCTGAAGATTGCCAACTATTATAAGATTCCCGTTACCACTTGGGGCGGCGGCTCCGGCAGTCAGGGCGGTGCGCTGCCTGTTGCCGGCGGTATTCTGCTGGACATTAAGCGTATGGACAAGCTGATTGACCTGAATGTGGAAGCCGGCACCGTAACCTGCGAGACCGGTATGATCTTCTCCACACTGGAAGACTATGTCAATGAAAAGGGTTACTCCGTAATGCACCTGCCCTCTTGTATGACCTGCTGCACCGTCGGTGGCGCTCTGGCTCACAACGGCATCGGCATTCTGTCCACCAAGTACGGCAAAATGGACGATATGTGTCTTTCTCTGGAAGTGGTGCTGCCCAATGGTGACATCATCGATACATTGCCCGTACCCAAGCACTCCACCGGCCCTAACCTGCTGCCGTTCTTTATCGGCTCCGAGGGCACGCTGGGCATCATGACCAAGGCAAAGTTCAAAATCGTAAAACTGCCTGAGGTTCGCACCCACCACGCATTCCTGTTCTCGGATATCCACGTGGGCTACGAAGCCTGCCGTGAGATCGTGCAGGCGGTCAAACCTTCCATTATGCGTCTGTTTGACGAGGCAGAGACAGTGTCCATCGTTAAGAAGGTCATCGGCTTTGAGAAGAAGGGCTCTTTCCTGAACCTGACCCTGGAGGGTCACAAGAAGATTGTGGCAGCCGAGGAAGAAATTGTTTTGGAAATTGCAGAAAAGTACGGCGCCCAGTACTTAGGTCATGAGTACGGTGAAAAGTGGTTTGAAAACCGCATCACCTTCTTCTATCCCGGTCACATTATGGACCTGCCGCAGATGTTCGGTACGCTGGATACTGTTGCCACCCATGACAACATTGAAAAGATTTACCGGGCTATGAAATCCGCAATTGAGGATAATTTCCAAGAGAATAAGGTCCGCTTTATTTCCCACAGTTCCCACTGGTATGATTGGGGCGCTATGAACTACTCCCGCTTCATCATTGACAATCCTCCCAAGGATCCCGAGGAAGCGCTGCGTCTGCACAACCGGATCTGGAATGCCGGTGTCCGCGCTACGCTGGCAAACGGCGGCGTACTCAACGACCACCACGGTATCGGTCTGAAGCTGTCCCGTCTGATGAAGGAGCAGTATGGTCCTGCTATGCAGGTGCTGCAGGCACTGAAGAAAGAGCTGGATCCCAACGGTATTATGAACCCCTACAAGCTGGGTCTTTAACAGGAGGTAACGGATATGGTAAGTCAAAAAGCGTTGCAGCATGCAGAAAAGTGCCGTTTTTGCTGGATGTGCCGTCATCTGTGCCCCGTGCAGCATCAGACCGGCAAGGAATTGAATACCCCCCGCGCAAAGGGTCTGCTGCTGAGTATGGTCTCCAAGAAATCCGCGGAATTCGACCGGGATATGGCACAGGCTATGTATGAATGTATGCTGTGTGATGCCTGTGTCAATGATTGCTGCACCGGCTATCAGCCGCCCCTGTTTATCCGGGAGGCAAGAACGGAGGCTGTGGTCAATGAACTTGCGCCGGAAGCGGTTATGCAGCTGATTGAAAACGTGGAAACCAGCGGCAACATCTATGGCACAGTGAAGCCCTCCTTTGCTCGTGAAGGCACAGACGTGCTGGTTTATATTGGTGAAGTGGCGGCCTGCAAGGTGTCGGGTATGGCAAAGGCGCTGCTGAATATTCTGGAAAAGACCGGTATCCGTGCCAAGGTGCTGGACAATGAGCCTGCCTCCGGCGCAATGCTGGCAGATTTGATGGGCTATGTGGAAGAAGTAACCCAGCAGGCAAGTGCTTGCGCCGATGCCATCAATGCTGCCAAGCTGCCCACAGTGGTGGTTTTGGATAGCTACGATGCAGAGATTATGAAGCAGCGCTATGCTGAATGGGGCTGTGAAATCAAGGCGGAAGTGGTTACTGCTACTGCTTATGTTGCCAAGCTGCTGGAAGAGGGCAAGCTGGCACCGAAATCTAAGAAACGGGGAAGCGGTGTTTGTCACGATGACGACCGGCTGGCCCGCAGCTTCTATGAATTTGCGCCCGTCCGCGCTATGGCAAAGGCGGCAGGTTTTGACCTTGCCGAAATGTTCAACCGGGAACGCCTTGCCAAGTCCTGCGGCAGCGCCGTGGCTTTGGGCTATATGCCTGAAATCACCATCAAGGTTGCCGGCGGTCGCTGGCAGGATATGATTCGTACCGACGCGAAGGCAATGCTGGTTGCCAATCCCCAGGCATACCTTTGTCTGAGTCAGTGCGTACCTGCGGAGAAGGAACTGGTAGACCTGTTCACTGCGCTGGATGAATCATTATAAGCGAAACAAAAATACCCGCTGCGGTTTTAACCGCAGCGGGCACCAAAGTATTATGGAAAGCTTATGATCAAAAGAATACTCGTCTGTGTAAAGCTGGTGCCTACAGCAACTTCAGTGGAAATGGACGGCCAGTTTCGGCTAAAGCGGGATGGCACCAGCTTACAACTGAATATTGCGGACGTTTCCGCGCTGGAGGCGGCGCTGCGGTTGAAAGCAGCGACGCCTGATGCGGAAGTGGTTGTGCTTTCTATGGGTCCCGCCAAGACATCGCAGACCCTGCAGGAGCTGTACGCCCTGGGGGCGGACCGGGTCATCCTGCTCAGTGACCCTGCTCTTGCCGGCGCTGACAGCTTTGCAACAGCAAAGGCGCTAGTTGCTGCTATAAGGTGTTTGGGAGACTTTGACTGTCTGCTTTGCGGGCGCAGAGCCATAGATGCGGAAACCGGGCAGATTCCCGGACAGCTGGCTGCGGCGTTGGGGATCCCCGCCGTGACAAATGTTCAGCAGCTGACTGCCCGAGATAACGGATTCCTCTGTCAGCGCCGCTTGGAAAACGGAACAGCGCAGTTGGAAATAGCTGCACCCTGTCTGCTTTCTGTGTGTGAATACACCTATCCGCTCCGTCTGCCCGGCATTATGGGAAAGCGCCGCGCCCGGGATAAGCAGGTGGAGGTGCTGACGGCAGTCGCTGTGGGCTTAAGCGCAGAAGAATGCGGTTTGCGGGGCTCAAAAACGAAAGTAATTCGGGTAGATACAAGAGCACCCGGTCTGCGGAAATGCCGTTACTGCGAAACAGACGTACTGGCAGAAAAAATTCGGGAGGTGCAGCTATGAAGCAGGAACTGTTACTGATTCAGGGCACACTGCCTGATATGGGACTGCAAAGCAAGGCTGCCCAACTGGCATTGAAGGGACATCTGACGCTGCGGGTTATCTCTGGTGCCAACCTGGAAGCCGCAACTGCCGATGACGGAGCAATCGCCAAGGCGCTGATTCCCCAGGCGCAAAATGCCCGGGTAATTCTCGCACCGGCAACAACCCGCCTGCGAGCGATTCTCCCAATGCTGGCATGGTATTTACAAGCCGGTCTGACCGCAGACTGTACCCACCTGGATATCTCTCCGGATGGCACATTGCTGCAAACCCGTCCGGCGTTCGGAAACAGTCTGATTGCTACAATCGAGACCGTCAGCGGCATACAAATGGCCACAGTCCGGCCCGGAACGTTTCCCGTTTCGGAAGGTGCAGAGCAAATTCCGGTGGAGACCTTGCAGGAGAAACCCGCCCAACGGGTAAAACTTTTGGAATTTGTGCCTTTGGCGGACAGTGTTCCTTTGGGCGAAGCCAAAATCATCGTCGCAGGCGGTGCAGGCATCGGCTCTTCCGCGGGATTTTTGAAGCTGGCTGACTTTGCCGGCCGGATCGGCGGTGTTGTAGGGGCATCCCGAAATGCCGTGGATGCAGGCTATGTACCATATTCTGCCCAGGTGGGTATGACCGGAATCACCGTCTGCCCCAAGCTGTACATTGCTGTTGGCATCAGCGGTGCTGTGCAGCATCTGGCAGGTATGTCCGGCTCTACTACCGTCATTGCCATCAACAGTGACCCGAAAGCACCGATTTTCCAATATGCCGACTACGGCATTGTTGGAGATTGGGAATCTATTATCGACCAACTCATGGAGGAATTATCATGAATTATAAAAAGACCTATACCCCCGCAACGGGCTATACCAAGCTGTGTGAAATTGACAAGTGCAGCTGCAAGCGACTGGAGTTTGGTATGATTGACTTGAATACAGGCGACACAGTTGCTATCGACACCCAGAGAAAGGAATATGTTTTCATTTTCCTGTACGGCCATGCTGATGTTGCCGTGGGCAGCACCAAGTGGGAAGCTGTGGGCGGCAGAATGGATGTTTTTGACGGTCCCTGCCACAGTGTATACGTCCCCAGAAACACAACCGTTACCTTCACCGGCTGCGACCGGGTGCGGATTGGTGTTATCGATACTCCCACCGATAAGGATTCCCAACCCGAGCTTCGCAAGCCGGAGCAGGTGAAGGTCCTTTCCCTGGGTGAAACACCCTGGAAACGGGACTGCCATATCATCATTGACGGGGACAGCAATGCCGACTACCTGACCGTCGGCGAGTCCTTTGTGGAGCCGGGCAACTGGGCAGGCTACCCCGGTCATAAGCACGATGTGGACGATATGCCCCGGGAATCCGTTGCGGAGGAAATCTATTATTTCCTCTTTGACAAGGAGCAGGGCTTCGGCTTCCAGAGCCTTTACACCCGTGACGGAGAAATTGACGAGACCTATCGGGTGAAGAACAACGATTTGACAGAGTTCCCCAAGGGTTACCACCTGACCCAGACCGCACCCGGCTACAAAATGTACATTCTGTGGCTGATGGCCGGTGACGAGCAGGGCATCCACCGCACCAACGATCCGGACCACGACTGGATTTTGCAGAAGTAAGCCTATGGAACAGTACGTACTTGGTGTTGATATCGGCAGCGGCTCTGTTAAGCTGACACTGCTGCAAAAAGACGGCAAAATCACAGCCACCGCAGGCTGCGAGTACCCCACCTATTACCCGAATGTTGGTTGGTGTGAACAAGACCCGGAGGATTGGTGCAGAGCCTTTCGCAAGGCCTTGGAAGATGTGCTCTGCACTGCTAATATTAAAGCGGAACAGATTGAAGCTATGGCATTGGATGCAGCCACCCATACGGCGGTGCTGCTGGATGAAAGCTTGCAGATTATCCGTCCGGCGATTCTGTGGACAGATCAGCGTAGCAAGGACGAGGTAGCCTGGCTGAAGGAAAACTGCCTGGAAACTATTATGGAGCAGGTGATGAATGCACCTACTACCATTTGGACCTTGCCGCAGATGATGTGGCTGCGCAAACACGAGCCGGAAAGCTGGAACAGGATTCACAAAATTCTGTTTGCCAAGGATTACCTGCGCTATTGTATTACCGGAACAATGGAAACCGATACCATAGACGCTGCCGGCTCTATGTTTTATGATGTAAAAGGGGCGTGCTGGTCCGAGGAACTGTGCGACATTGGCGGCATTCAGATGAAGTGGCTTCCCAAGCTGTGCAAGCCTACGGATGTTGCAGGCAATGTAAGGGCGGAGGCGGCACAGAAATTTGGCCTCTCCCAAAAGACAAGGGTTTTGGTTGGCACAACAGACACCGTTATGGAGGTGTTTGCTGCAGGCAATGTAGAGCCCGGACATATGACTGTGAAGCTTGCCACCGCGGGCAGAATTTGTGTGATCACCGACAAGCCCCTGGAATCTAAGTTTGTTTTTAACTACCGACATGTGGTTCCGGGACTTTGGTATCCGGGAACGGGTACAACCAGCTGTGCGGCAAGCTACCGCTGGTATCGGGATACCATTGGACGGGAGCCGTTTGCGGATTTGAATGTTCCTGCGGAGCAAGTCGCACCGGGTTGCGACGGACTGATGTTCCATCCCTATCTCAACGGCGAGCTGACACCCTACAATGACCCGGAACTGAAGGGCAGCTATACCGGCATCAGTGCCCGTCACACCACTGCCCACTTTACCAGAGCCACGCTGGAGGGTGTTGCCATGAGCCTAAAGGACTGTATGCAGACCCTGTATGATCTGGGAGTGGAAATGAAGCGTATCCGCATCATCGGTGGCGGTGCTAAGGGTCTGCTTTGGCGGCAAATCGTGGCGGATGTGTTAGGCCTGGAACTGCAGAAGGTCAAGGTGGACGATTCCTCCTTTGGAACAGCAATGCTGGCGGCAGTGGGCATCGGCTGGTTTGACAGTTTTGCGCAGGCTGCAGAGCACTGCATTGAAGTGGAATCCGTAACGAGACCCAATATGCAGAATCATCAGCTTTACACCCGGCTTTTTGCTCGCTACAAGGCAATCCACGATGCCTTGGCACCTATCTATCACAGCACATAAAAAACAATAACCCCTGAGGTTTTTAAGCCTCAGGGGTTATTGTTACGCTTAGCGCAAATACATTCCTCACAATGTGCAGGGTTCGTATTTGCGCGTCATGGTGACCCGTACGGGAATCGAACCCATGTTACCGCCGTGAA
>JAFQCX010000003.1 GCA_017416245.1 Oscillospiraceae bacterium
GGGTTGTTGCCGGAACAAAACAGGACATTCCGGGCAATATCGTCACGGTAATCCCGTCGTGCCAGCAAGCGACTGCGGCAGCAAAGCCAGATGGTTTTGAGAGAACACTCGCCGATGCGCTCACCATAATAATCCAGCATATCTCCTACGACATACGGGTAAATGGCATCCGAATAGGTTATGCTCTCCATCCTGCCAATTACGGATTCCCGATCCTGACAACGCAAACCTTTCTGTGTTGCGGGAGAATTCCAGACCCGTCCATCCTTCTTATTTTGGGATGCCGTTTTTCCCCTGTAGTAGACCTCGCCAACAAAAACGCCATACCTGTCCTGGTGCACAGTGTAGTACAGCGAGATCTCATTGGAGAACTGATAGACAGATGGCCGCTTACGGTGCTTAACAGAGCCCGGGTCAATTTTCGCTTTCTCAAATGCTTTCCGAAGTTTCACGAGCGTAGTTGGCTTTTTCAGCTGTTGCTGCGTTGCCTGGATATATTCTTTTTCAACGATAAGTTTTGTCCCGTCTTTGTCGCACTGGGTAAAGAAAACAGGGATCGGTGCATCGGGATCGATGCTGCGTCCCGCGAACAAAAGTATTTTCTTTCTGGGCTGGGTAACTGTGGCGTTAGATGCAATTGCAATGACCTTACCGGGGAGGAAACCCTGCTCCCGTAGGAGCGCACAAATATTATCCTCAGATGCAGATACAAAGGTCTGAGGAAGTAATGCAATGAAATTTGCCTGGTCGTTACCGGCAGAAAGCATTGTGCCAATGTTAAATTCTTCCTCTGTGAATGAGGATACAATCGCAATTAGGTCAAACATTTTTGCGTAGCCTGCAATGTCAGAAAAAATACAGAACTTCAAGTTTTTGAATTCCATTCGATAGGCGGCAGCCACATAGATATTCGGCACGGCAACATAGCATTTACATGCGTACTTTTTTGCTTTTTGAGACCACGCAAGAAGAAAGTCGGGACCCGGATTTACAATTAGGATCTGAGCTGCGTTCCGGGCCAATGTTTCAAACTGTTGCAGGAAAAAGGAGCATTCGAATCTGCCATCGTATTTGCTTCTGACATTAAAATCAGATCTCTTTCCAAATAGTTTCGGGAAGGGGTAGAGCGCTGCGCGGATGACATCGCTGGGTCTTTCGTTCTTGATATTATCAATCAGATCAAAGGCTGTTTCGGTAATGCTGATGCCATGTGTAGCATTCTGCTTTCCTTTGATTGTATACTGAAATTCCAACCAGGGATTAATAGGATCCCCTAGCTGTGTGCGATACTTATTAAATTGGCAGTAGTTTGCAAGGAGCCTAAGACCGGAAACCTTGTGATGACGGTAGAACCGAATGGTATCCACCAGATTGGAACTTACGGTCCCTTGCAGCGCAGGCATAGGGATGTGATACACTGCTTGCCAGCAAGGGATGAAATTGTCCTTGGTAAGTCCAAAGGAATGATAAAGTTCCTTGTTTTCCTCATAGAAGCTCTCAACCGTGGCATCCTCAATTTCTGCAATTGGTAGCTGAGATTCCTTTGCGGATTTGAGGATCAGATAAAGCACATAGGCTAACTTTTCGCGATGCTCTTTTGGGAACTTAGACACAAGCGTATTCCAATTAACAACGAGGTAGGGAGCGAAGGCTTCAAAAAACAGGCGGCAATTCTTGTCCATACCTGCCGAGACAAGCTCTCTGCAAAGTGCAAAAAAAGCGGCACTGTCATAGTAGGGTTTCCCATCAGAGGGCAGCAGCTGATGCCGGGAAACCTCTGCGTCAAATTCAGCTGAGTGAATCCCATCTGTGTAATCAGGGTTTCCGGAGTGCTCTATATTGAGCTTCGCCAGAGCGTAACAGCGGACAATATCTTCGTAATGATAGATATCTATATTGAGTGCGGCAAGCTTTTCCAAGATAGAAGGATAGATATTGCTCATTATAAAACACCTCCATAACTAAAGAAATGAGCCGGGTGATATTACAGAAAAATTGTATCTCTACCACAATCTTACCACTTAAAATAAATCTTTGCAAGTATATATAGAAAAAACTAAGTGGGAAACTGTTGGTCAAAAGTTGGTCAAATTCAAAATGACAGTTTTTAAATTGTGTAAAACAAGAACAAAAAACACCGTATTTTGCGGTTTTACTCGCAAAATACGGTGTTTTACTAACTATTCAGAGAACCACATAGCCACACAGGGTCATTCCCACTCGATGGTGCCGGTGGGCTTGGGTGTCAGGTCGAACAGAACGCGGTTGATGCCCTCTACCTCGGAGGTGATGCGCGCAACGATCTTGTGGAGCACAGGGTAGGGGATCTCCTCTACGGTGGCGGTCATAGCATCCTTGGTGTTTACGGCGCGGATGATGGCGGGCCAGCCTTCATAGCGGCTCTCGTCCTTTACGCCAACGCTCTTGATGTCGGGAATGGCAATAAAGTACTGCCAGGTTTTTTCAGCCAGACCGCAGATGGCAAACTCCTCGCGCAAAATAGCATCGGCCTCACGCAGAGCTGCCAACCGGTCGCGGGTGATAGCGCCCAGGCATCTTACACCCAGACCGGGACCGGGGAAGGGCTGACGGTAAACCATAGCGTGGGGCAGACCCAGCGCCTCGCCAACCACACGGACCTCGTCCTTAAACAGCAGCTTCACAGGCTCCACCAGCTCGAACTTCAGATCCTCAGGCAGACCGCCCACGTTGTGGTGGGATTTGACTGCCTTCTTGCCCTCGGCAGCCTTGACGGATTCCAGAATATCGGGGTAGATCGTACCCTGTGCCAGGAAGGTGACATCCTCCAGCTTCCGGGCCTCCTCGGCAAAGACCTCGATAAACTCCTTACCGATGATTTTCCGCTTGCTCTCGGGGTCGGAGACACCGGCCAGCAGGTTCAGGAAGCGGTCGGTAGCATCTACATAAATCAGATTGGCATCCATTTCCTGACCGAAAATCTTGATAACGTCCTCGCTTTCGCCCTTGCGCATCAGACCGTGGTTTACGTGGACGCAAACCAGCTGCTTGCCGATGGCTTTGATCAGCAGCGCAGCAACCACAGAAGAGTCCACGCCGCCGGAAAGAGCCAGCAGAACCTTTTTGTTGCCCACCTGCTTGCGGATTTCGGCAACCTGCTCTTCGATAAAGGCATCGGCCAGGGCCTTGGTGGTGATACGCTCCATAGTATCGGGACGAACATTACTACTCATATAAAATCCCTCCATAGTCAATTTCAGAAAAGATACAAAAATTATACTACCGTTTTTTTCAATGTGCAAGAAAAAATTGCACCATTTGACAGTTTTTTTAATCCAAAGCCAAGCCAAAATAGGCAGGCGCGGGGCAATCCTCCCGGAAAGGAAGAAACATAGAAAAGGCTTTGTCCGTACCGACGGTTCGGAAAGTACCCTTTGGTGCGCCCAGCGCCCGGAGAATATGGGGCGCAGAACGGGGGTCGCCCAAGAGCTCCTGCGCCAAAAGGGTGTCCTCCTGCATAGTGGCGCACAGCAGAAAATCCTTGCCTGCGTAGAAATGCATTTGGGCTTGTAAATAGGAAATCGTTGCCCCCTCCTGCAGAACACCGCCCCGGGGAAGAAATGCCCGGCGCAGTCTGGCGTATTCCCTGGAGGTCAGCTCCAGCACGGGAACAGAGCGGGCTGCCCAGTCGCAGGAAAATTCCGTCACGGTGGTGGCGGCGCGGTAGCCCATTTTCTCGTAAAAACCGAAAAGCTCGCTGCTTCCCGGCACTAACAGAGCGCCAGCGTAGCCCTGTTCCTTTAAACGGGTATGGGTCTGCGCCATAAGGCGGTGGGCAAGGCCCTTTCCCCGGTGGGATTTTGCGGTAGCCAATGCGTAGATATAGGCAAGCTTATGGCCCTGCAGGTAGCAGTCAAACCAATAAAGGGCGCAGACGGGAACGCCGTCCTCCTGAATACAGAGGAAGCGGTCTTCTGAAAAGCCGTGGGCAAAGAAAGCGTTCAGGGTTTCATCGGAATCCCCGAAGGCTTCCTGCCAAAGCTTCTTTAACTCAGCAATCATAACCGTCCTCCTTCAAGCAAGCCCAGCTCTTTTCAAGTAAACGGTCGGGGTAGTAGGAGAGCTTTGCCTTTCGCAAGCCCTCCAGCCCTAAATCGTCCTCACGATTCAGCCACTTTAAGGCGGGGTATTTTTCCCGGAGATAGCGGGCAAACTCCTGATTGATCACCGCGTATGCCCCGTCATAGCCGGCTGCGGCTTTCTCGAATTGTACATCGAAGGTGTCTTCGGATAAGGGTGAGCCCAGCGTCATAGCCAAAATACGGCCCTTGTCTGTTAGAATAAGACCCTCCATACCCAGCGCCTGCCGATGTCGCAGAGCCTTGGTGATGGCGGTCTGCTCCAGATGGAAGTCGGCGGTGGGATCCTCCTGCTTCTTTTGGGCATACCACGTATCCAGCATAGCCAAAACCGCAGGGGTATTCTCCTCGGTGATAGGGGTAGCTCCATAGTGGGGGTGGAGCAGACGGAATCGGTTGCAGTGGTTGCGCTTTTTCTGCAGCTTTTTTCCGGATAGATCCGCAAGGGCGTCTATAGAATAGATATAATCGTAGCTGTCCCGGTCTGTGTGAAAGTAAAACTGCCCGGGATACCAACTTTCCAGCATTTCCTGGTCGGCGGCGGTCAGGCTGGTAAGACGGCAGGGGATCCCCCGCTTACGGGAGTCGGAGATAATAGCATCCAGGGTGGGTTTCAAGTTTTCGCCCAGGGGGAACAGATAAACGCTTCTGCGGTTAAACTGGCAGAAAAATGTCAGATTGCCTTGGTGGAGCGTGGCTTTCTGCCGACCCCACAGAAACAGGTTGGCAAAATTGTATTCGCAGCCCCGTTCTCCGCAATACATCAAATAAGCATCATAGGAAGCCTTGTTTTCCGGCGTTAAGGGGGTAAATTCAAGCATCTTTTGTCACATCCTTTGCCCTTAGTATACCACAGGATCTTATCACACACAACACTTTTGCAGTTGACAGGGGGAGTTTTTTGGCATTACTGTATATTTATAATGAAGAAAGGAGGAACACCAATGACCGAACGTTTTGAACTGGTAGAAAAGGCGCTCATCACAATGCTGGAAGAAAAGAACTACGGGGCTCTGCGGGAGCTTATGAAGACCATGAATCCCGTAGATATTGCGACGCTGTTTTCCCAGCTGCAGGATCAGAAGATCGCCCTTTTGTTTCGCCTGCTGCCCAAGGAATTGGCGGCGGAGACTTTTGTGGAAATGGAGCCGGAGGATCAGGAGCTGCTGATTCGGGGCTTTTCCGATAACGAGCTGAAGGAAGTGCTGTCGGAGCTGTATGTGGATGATGCTGCGGACTTGGTAGAGGAGATGCCTGCCAATGTGGTGCGGCGGATCCTCCGGCAGGCAGACCCGCAGATGCGCCTGTCCATCAATCAGATCCTCCGGTACCCGGAGAATTCCGCCGGCTCGATGATGACCACGGAGTATGTATCCCTGAAGCCGGATATGACCGTGGGGGAGAGCATTCTGCGGATTCGCCGGCAGGGTGTGGATAAGGAGACCATCTACACCTGCTATGTCACCAAGGACAGGACACTTGTGGGTCTGGTGACAGTGAAGGATCTGCTGCTGGCAGAGGATGATGATGTCCTTGTTGAAGATATTATGTTAACCAATCTGATCTCCGTTACCACCCATGCCGATCAGGAGGAAGTGGCGCGGCTGTTCAGTAAGTACAATTTCCTTGCCCTGCCGGTGGTGGACAGGGAGAACCGTATGGTGGGCATTGTCACCTTTGACGACGCTATGGACGTGCTGGAAGAGGAGACCACTGAGGATATCGAGCTGATGGGCGGTGTGCTGCCCTCGGAGAAAACCTATCTGCGCAGCGGTATTTGGGAGCTGTTCAAGAGCCGAATCCCCTGGCTGATGCTGCTGATGGTGTCGGCAACCTTCACGGGTATGATCATTTCCTCCTTTGAGGCGGCGTTGGCGGCGCAGGTGGCGCTGACGGCATTCATTCCCATGCTGATGGGAACGGGAGGCAATGCCGGCTCTCAGTCCTCAGTGACAGTGATCCGCGCGCTAAGCTTGGATGAGGTGCGGTTTTCCGATTTGCCGAAGGTTTTGTGGAAGGAGATCCGCGTGTCGGTGCTGTGCGGCGTGGTGCTTTCCCTGGTTTGCTTTGCAAAAATTTGGCTGGTGGACAGAATGCTGTTCGGCAACACCCAAATCACCCTGCTGATGGACGGAGCAGTTTGCCTGGCGCTGCTGGTGACGGTGGTGGCGGCAAAAATCGTGGGCGCAATTCTGCCGATCATTGCCAAACGGGTGAAGTTAGACCCTGCGGTAATGGCAAGCCCCTTTATCACCACCATTGTGGATGCGCTGTCGCTTCTGGTGTATTTCCTGTTTGCAAAGACGCTGCTAAAACTGTAAAATGCGGGCGGTTTTATAAGCGATCCCGCCGTCATTGCGAGGGTGCGTCAGCGCCCGTGGCAATTCCCTCGTTAAGCGTTTGTAGGGGACGGATTTCCCGTCCCGCAAAAAGTTGGAGAGGTGGCCTCCAAAACTGGCATTATAAATGATAACAAAATTGGGGCTGTTTTTATTGCCAGAAGGTGCTATAATGCAAATAGCTTGTTGCAGGAGGTGTCCTTATGAACGGAAGCAACCAAACCTTACGAAAGCTATGTATGGCAGCACTGTTTGCGGCGCTGTGCTATATTGGCTTTACATATTGTAAAATCGATATTCCCGTGGGCGGCGAAAAGACAGCGTTCCATTTGGGGAATGTGTTCTGCGTGCTGGCGGCCCTGTTTTTGGGCGGCTTTTGGGGCGGTATGTCCGGCGCTGTGGGTATGACCATTGCGGATCTGACCACCGCCTATGTAACCTCCGCGCCGAAAACCTTCGTGCTGAAGCTGTGCATTGGTCTGATCACAGGCCTGATTGCCCACAAGGTGTTCCACCTGAGCAGGGATGAACAGAGGAAGGCGTCGCTGCCCGTTGCCACGGTGCTTAGCTGCGCAGGCGGTATGGCGTTTAATGTGGTAGCAGACCCGGTTGTGGGGTACTTTTACAAAACCTACGTGCTGGGTGTCCCTCAGCAGGCGGCAAATATCTGGGCCAAAATGGGCGCTGTGACTACGGCAGTGAACGCGGTGGTGGCGGTGATCGCGGCTACGATCTTCTACCTTGCCTTAAGACCTGCTCTGAAGCGGAGCAAGCTGCTTCCCCAGGTAAAATAAGGAAAACACCCCGCGCAGTGCGCGCAAAAGACCATACAAAATCCCCCTTCAACGGAAGGGGGATTTTAAAATCAAGTATCGGATTGCTGGACAGGCTTATCTTCAGGCTCGGCCGTATTCTCGGACTTTGCCGCAGAAGTTGCCTGCTTTTTCTTTATGCGGATGAACACCACAGCCGCAGCGCCGGCAGCTGCCAAAATCACCGCGCCTGCGATAATGGCGATCAGCCCCCAGGTGTTTTTTCGGTCAGACTTGGTATCGGTGGAATCGTTCTTTTCACCACTGGGTTCCGTCTGTCCGTCATCAGGCAGGGTGTTGTCGGGAATGCCGGTAGCATCACCGGGCTCTGTCTGATTGCTATCCGGCAGGGTGGTGTTGGGAATGTCGACCTCACCACCTGGCTCCGGCTTACTGTTGTCGGGCTGGGTGCCGGTGGGAATGTTTATATCATTGCCGGTATCACTGGGCTCCGGCTTGCTGTCATCTCGCAGATATACACGAACAGACTGGCCGGCCTTTACCTCAACGATGCCGATTTCTACACTATCGGAACCGGGCGCCATCTTAACTTCCCGGACAACCTTCTCCTCTACCAAACTGTCACCGTTATAGTAAGCAGCAATGATCGTGTAGATCTTTTCGTATGCCGTTCCGTTCAACCAGGACAGACGATAAGCCGTATTTGCAGTTCTTGCCTGATCCAGTTCTGTTACACGCAGTCCGTTCTTTTCGTCATAGAGCATAAAGTCGGCAGCGACTCCGGTTGCATACAGCTTATAGTCGTCCAGATAGACGACGCCGGACACATTATCGGTACTTATGCCAATTCCCTGAACGGGCAGCTTTACTTTTGTCGAAGCAGGAACATCCTCTACAGAAGCCAGCATCTTTCCTGCAGAATCATAGACTGTGTAATCAGAAGTAAATGCATCTGCAGTATTGAAATCCACCTCTCTCTTCAGAGTGAACTTGCCGCCTGCAGTAAGCTCTACACCTTCCAGCGCTACATACTTATCACTGTTATAGTAATACAGCTTGCCGCCCTTAATCTGGAAGCCACCATCAATAGGCCTCTCCAAAGCGCTATAGATCGCCAACAAAGTAACGGTTTCCTCTGCGCTCATATTCGCAGGGATCGTAACGGTAATTTCCCAACCCTGGTTCTCGGCATAGGTATCGCCTGCAGTAACATTTTCAATTACCTTAACATTTTTCAGGGTGACATCACCGGTCACAGCCAGAACCTTATTGCCGGCATTTCCCTTATCTTTTTCAATCACCGCAGTTGCGTTCTTAGACTTCTTAATTTCCCAGCTGGACGGATATTTTACATTTTCGTAGCTATATACCATACCGGTTTTGTAATCAT
Source organism: Oscillospiraceae bacterium (assembly GCA_017416245.1). GTDB lineage: Bacteria > Bacillota > Clostridia > Oscillospirales > Oscillospiraceae > Faecousia. Next base: position 8,621 of record JAFQCX010000003.1, read on the forward strand.
TATAGTTCTCCTTAAAAGAAGGGAACTGACTATAACGATCCACATCATTGGTGATAACAGGTGTTACATCAGCAGGGGTCTCAATCCAGTAACCGCAGGTGCCGATATGGCTCACCTTGCTATCCTCTACGATCTTACCACCGGGGAATGTAATAGTCTGACCGTTGATTTTAAAAGTGGGATCCTTACCCGCAACCTTGAAGCTTTCGAGGGAGGTGATGCTTGTGTCAGGAGTCAAGCGCCATACATTTTTGCCGCCGGCAGACATACCGGACAGAACAAATGCACTGTTCCACTGAGTCGGAATTGCAATTACCTTTCGATCGGAGGCGCCTACCATACGGGTCAGCTCGGATAACAGGTCAGAGAACACCTGCATATTATCAGCGTATTTGTAGGGTTCGCCCTCAAGATCTGTATCTCGCGGACCAACGATATAACCGATAAATGTAGAGATGTCCAAAAGGCCCATATGCAGTATAGCCTCAGAATAGTAAGGTGTCAAACGGGTGCCGTTGTCCGGCGCATTGGCGTGGTTATAGTTAAAGCCTGCAACCCATGCGTTAATCCGCTTGGTATCAGAGGACTCATACATATCCTTAAAGGTGTTTATTTCATACAGGAAAGAATTAAACGAAGTGTCTTCATAAATTGCGCCATTATAAAACACCGGCTTGTTAAAACCGTTCGTAGTTTTGAAGAACTGTTTTAAAGGTCTTCTCACATAGAAATTCTCATTTGCGGTATTACCGGCATACATTGTATTGCCACCAAGGCTATGCTCGCCTTTCTGGCCTACGCTCTCCAGCCAACCCTTTGAGGAAGAGAATCGGTAATTACTTACAGTTGCATCGGGGAAATACTTTAAAATCGGCGCGCACGCCTCATTCACATATCCACACAAAAGATTGCGCATAGCCGCATCCCAAATATCCGCATTCAAATTTTTAGCATCGTTGATACTGAAAATTTCCGACATATCTCCCACAGGTTCGGAGAATTGGAAGCCCTGCGCCTCCAGCAAAGGACGAACCCTTGTAGCATAGCTGGGATGATTTACAATTTGATTGTAAATCTGTTTGTTCGCATTTAATGTTACGGTGTTTCCATCTTCATCTGTGATCGTGCTCGTGGTCTTATACGCTTTACGAATATAGGAAGAATTAACCTCATTATATTCCAGGTCTATGGATACGCCATCCAATTTGCCGCCGATGCTTTTATATTCCTTACAGAATTCTTCAAACCATCTGGCATATAACTGCGCGCCTTTATCCAAATAAATCATATACTCCGGCTCTACGATCTGATCGATCTGTCTGAGAATTTTCAAGTACCGCGTACCTTCAGGGCGTTTGTCAAACTCTGCCTTCACGATCTCCGCAATGGAAATAATATTTTCAGAGTATTCTCCATTCCAATTGACGTAGGCAGTAACTCCATACGATCCCTCTTTATAGTCCTTGAAGCGAATATAAACAGCTCCGTAGACATAATCATAGCCGGTAGCATCATTCCAGTTTACCAGATAAAAGGGCTTGATTTCTTTGTTTGCGTTCTCAGCCCGGGCCACCAGGCATGTGGGCAGAACCATAACCAAGATTAGCAGTATTGCTATCCTTTTTTTCATTTATTTACTCCTTTTGTGATATCAATATATAGTTTAATTATGTCATAAAACGTCTGGGGAAGCAAGTATTTTTGTTATTCAGCGGACCCTTCGGTTATTTCCTCTGCAGGAACAGTTTTCTTTTTCTTGCATACAACAATTACAAGCACAGCAACCACGACCGCCAGAACCGTGCAGATTACGATAGCAAGTCCACCGGAGATCCAACCCAGCGCTGCCACAACGCCTGCGCCCACGAAGAACGAGGCGGTAAGGTTTTTGCCTCTGGCCATACCCAGTGCGAACACCTCGTCGGTGTTAAAGAAGGCGGAAATCAGCCGTTTGCCGGTGCCAACATTGGGGCCAAAATGGGCGCTGTGACTACGGCAGTGAACGCGGTGGTGGCGGTGATCGCGGCTACGATCTTCTACCTTGCCTTAAGACCTGCTCTGAAACGGAGCAAGCTGCTTCCCCAAGTGAAATAAAAAATTGCCCCCGGTTTTCACCGGGGGCGTTGTTATTATTCTTCGGTAAAAATCAGCAGATCGTTAGGGGTGCAACGAAATACTGTTGCAAAGAAAACAAGCTCAATGTCCGTTACAAAGCGCTTTCCGGCTTCGATTCGCTGGATTGCGTTCTTGTCAATATCCAGACCGGCAAGCTGAAGCATATCCGCAAGCTGACGTTGAGATTTTCCCATTTCTTTGCGGTGCTTTGCAATTACTTGACCACAAAGGTTATTTGTTCCGTTTTTTGCTTTGTTTGTAAACATAGCATCCTCTCCTTGTTGACATTTACTGCTTGTCATCAAGAAAAGTATATGTTAAAATGATTGCATAATTGACATTCACAAAATGTCAAACGGAATTATTTAGGAGATTGCTATGATAATGGATGTTACAGGAACGGAGCTGATTCCTGGAAATTGCGGGAAGGACTGTCCGGGAAACGTAGAGAATAACCCGCACGTATGCTGCTGTGACGAATGTGATTATATGATGTGTTGCTTGCCTACACACGATGAGAAGGAATGCACAAGTTGCAAAGAGAATGATTGTCCACGAGCCGGTAATCGGAAAGGGACGATATAGGACTCGATTTGCATTTTCGCCCTTGGCGAAAATAATGGTTGCGCTCCGTCAAGCCGTCGCGCGCGGCGCTCGTCCGCGCCGCATTTAGATGGGTTCGAGCCTATATCGTCACCAAAATAAAAAAGAAAACCACACCCGCAGGTGTGGTTTCTTTTTTATGGTGGACGATATAGGACTCGAACCTATGACCTTCCGCACGTCAAGCGGATGCTCTAGCCAGCTGAGCTAATCGTCCAAAGGCAGGAGTCATTATAACGAACATTCGGCGGTTTGTCAACCCCTGCGGTGAATTTTATACAGGTTTTCAGGCGACGGGGGTGGATTCGTCCCGGGTTTCCTCCACCTCGGACAGCTCGATGGTCATTTCGCCCTTGGGGATCAAAAACCGGCGGATAGCAAAAAGACCGGCGATACACAGAACACTTGCCACGTTGCTCCAGGGGTTGTCGTGGGCGATGATGACCTGCCGTGCAATTGCCACGATCAGCACCTCCAGGGTGTTGGCGGGGGTCATATCCAGCAGCATCCGCACAAACTCCAGGCCCACCACCAGGGTTAGAATGTTGTGCAGGTATGTATGGATGCTGGCAAAGTACTTGCTGACGGTGAACATCTTATAAATTTCATATCCCAGCATACCCACCAGCACCAAAAGGGTAATGATAGCAATGAGCCACTCTAAAAAGTGGAGTGTTCTGTGGATCCAGTCTGTCTTCTTATGCATAGGGTGACCTCTCTTTTTTTAAATTAGGGGTTGCCTTGTAAAAATGCATTCGCCCGCTCCAGCAGAGCTTCTTTTTCGTTGGGAAGCTGCTCATCCTGCACCTGCTCCAAAAGGTAAGCAAGGCAACTGCCTAAAAGCTTTCCGGCAGGAAAGCCAATAGCCAGCAGATCCCGCCCGTCAACCTGCAGATCCTGCACTGTCAGGCAGGCATCCTCTGCCAAAAGCTCTTCCAAAAGGCTGCGGGTCTTGGAAAAGGTGTCTGTTACCTCATCCGTTCCCTTGCTACCGAAATCCGCCTCCTGCAGGGCAAGCAGCTGGAAGGTGGCGTCTATGCCGTATTTACCCAGCCGGCGGCGGAGCAGCTTCCTGTCAGGGGTCAGCTCGGTCATATGGTGGGCGATCAAAAACACCACCCGCTCCCGCAGAGCTGTGGGAGCTCTCAAGGACAGAAGTAGCCTGTCTGCCTTTTCTGCGCTCACTTTTGCGTGGCCGTGGAAGTGCCCTCTGCCGGTTTCGTCCAGGAAGAAGGTATCCGGCTTGCCGCAATCGTGCAGCAGCGCAGCCCAACGGATCGCCAAATCCCCGGGAACGGATTCTACCACCTTGGCGGTGTGGGTGTACACATCGTACTTGTGGTGGGGGTTATGCTGCAAAAAGCCCACGCAGGGAGCAAGGGGCGGCACGACCTGTGTCAGTATATCAGAATAGGTGAGCAGATCCTTGGCCTTAACCAAGGGGAGAAGTTTACATAATTCGTCAAACACCCGTTCTCTGGCAAGCTTGTCCATAAGGGGCGCCAGAGCGCGCATTGCCTGTAAGGTGGCGCTTTCTGCGGTCAGGTGGAATCGCACACCAAAACGTACGCCCCGAAGAATACGCAGAGCATCCTCGGAGAAACGGGCCTGGGGGTCGCCCACGGTGCGTAGAATTTTGTTTTGCAGATCGTCCTTTCCGCCGAAGGGGTCCACATAGCCACAGACAGGATTGTAGGCCATAGCATTGACGGTAAAATCCCGACGGGATAAGTCTTCCTCAATGGAGGATACGAACCTTACCCAGTCCGGGTGGCGGCTGTCCTGATAGCCACCTTCTGTGCGGAAGGTGGTGATTTCGATCACTTCGCCCTCCACCACCACACCGATAGTGCCGTGTTTTTCGCCGCTGCGTACAAGCGTGTAACCGTCAAAAAGGCTTGCGGTTTGCTCCGGCAGGGCGTTTGTGCAAAGGTCATAGTCGTGGGGGGTCAGCCCCAGCAGGGAATCCCGCACACAACCGCCTACAGCAAAGGCCTCAAACCCTGCTTGCTCTAAGGCTTGCATACACAGCAGGACAGATTTCGGTAAAAACATGGGAAATCCTCCCTTATTCCTGCCGGGCAGGGATCAGCACAAAGTAATCCGAAGCCAGCCAAAGGGCGGCAGACAGGTAGAACAGGCCTTGGGAGTGCGCTCCGGAGGACAGGCAGCACATCAGCGCGCCCTGGCTAAAGAAAATATACCAGCGGCTGCTTTTTGACATCACATCCAGCTCAGCCCGGTAATAGGAGGCGATCAGCAGGAGCAGGGCTGCCAGCAGCGGGAAGAGGTATGTCTGCAGCTGCGGCTCAGAGCCCCAGCTTTGACAGCAGGCCATAGTGCGAATGATGAAAAACACCGCAACAGCGCTGTGGAACAGGCAGTTGGGCTGCAGACCCTTAAAACGGTAGTAGGCGGTTACCAAAAGGGCGATGCCGGCCAGTATGCCGGTAATGGGGGTAAGCAGTTTTAAAATGCCCGTTGCAGGCATAGAAAATGCGGAAATGAGCATACCGATGGCGGCGATTGCCGTGCCTGCCGCGGCGATGGGGGAGCGAGGGAAAAGCTCGGCATACTCGCCGGTGGGGGGAAATTTGAGCACAGCAAGCAGACAAACCTCCAAGGTAGCGGCCAGCAACAGCAGGCACACGCTGGTTGCAATATGGGGAGAGGGGAGAAGTCCCCGATTGCCCGCAGAGGAAAGCAGCCAGCTCTGCAGCGCTAAACCAATCACGCCGGCAAGTATTGCAAACCAAGGGAATGCGATCCGGCGAAGAGAATCCTTCATAAATGTGCCTCCGTAGAAACGAGATATGCTTATTATACCAATCCTTTGTTGGGATTTCTACCCCTTATTTGAAAAAATACACTTGTTTCTCTGCCTGTTTCGCTGTATAATAGACTGGAAAATTTTGAGCAGGCAAACGGAGGACACAAAATATGGCGGTTTCTATCGCTTTGGCGCTGGCGCTGCTGGCGGCAGTGGGTATTTGCATAGGATCAGGTGGCTTTGCCGGCCTTGGCTGGCTCTGGATACTGCCACTGAGCTTTTTGGGCGTATTTTTAGGCCTGGCAGCTGCCTTCTTTTTGACCCTTTGGATCGCTACGCTCTTTGTTGACACCGATAAGGTGCAGGAAAAGGACAACAGATTCTATCGGTTTTTAGTCCAAACCACCGCTGGGTTGGTGCCGTGGATCCTGCGGATGCGGGTACATACCAGGGGCTTGGAGAATACCCCCAAGGCAGGACGATTCCTGCTGGTGTGCAACCATATGTCCCTGTTAGACCCTGTAATGCTCCTTGCTTATTTCAGAAAAAGCCAGCTGGCATTTATTTCCAAGCGGGAGAATAACGATATGTTTCTTGTGGGCAAGCTGATGCACAAGATCTTGTGCCAGCTGGTCAACCGGGAAAATGACCGGGAGGCCCTCAAGACCATTATCAATTGCATCCGCATCATTCAGGAGGACAAGGCCTCCGTTGCGGTGTTCCCCGAGGGCTATATCCACGGAGATAACCTGTTGCATCCCTTCCGCAGCGGCGTATTTAAGATCGCGCAGAAAGCGAAAGTGCCCATCGTGGTCTGCACCCTGCAAAACACCTGGAAGGTGAAGGAAAATATGCCCCATTTTAAGCCTACGGACATCCACCTGCATCTGGTTGGCATCGTGCAGCCGGAGGATATGGAGGGCCTGACCACCGTGGATATTGCCAACCGTGTACACGCCATGATGGCAGAAGACCTGGGACCTGATTTAGTATTGCAGGAAACTACTTGATTTTAAGGACATTTCCCATTATAATACAGTGTAATTGTTGCTTTGGAGGAAGAAAAAATGAAAAACAGCGAAAAGACATTGGATATGATCGTAAATCTCTGCAAAAACCGCGGCTATGTGTATGCCGGCTCTGAGATTTACGGCGGTCTTGCCAACTCCTGGGACTACGGCCCTCTGGGTGTGGAGTTTAAGAACAACGTGAAGAAGGCATGGCTGAAGAAATTTGTGCAGGAATCCGACTATAACGTAGGTCTGGATGCCGCCATTATTATGAATCCCACTACCTGGGTCACCACCGGCCACGTAGGCAGCTTTTCTGACCCCCTGGTGGACTGCAAGGGCTGCGGCGCCCGTCACCGCGCGGACAAGCTGATCGAAGAGTCCGAGTCCGGCAAGGGCGTCAATGTGGACGCTATGAAGCCTGCGGAGATGAACGATTTCATCGCCGAGCACGAGGATGTGGTCTGCCCCAACTGCGGCAAGCACCACTTTACCTCCATCCGGAACTTCAACCTGATGTTCCAGACCAAGATTGGCGTTACCGAGGACTCCTCCTCCATTGCATACCTGCGGCCTGAAACCGCGCAGGGTATCTTTGTGAACTTCGATAACATCCAGCGCACCACCCGTAAGAAGCTGCCCTTCGGTGTCTGTCAGGTAGGTAAGGCCTTCCGTAACGAGATCACCCCCGGTAACTTCACCTTCCGTACCCGTGAGTTTGAGCAGATGGAGTGCGAGTTCTTCTGCCAGCCCGGCACTGACCTGGAGTGGTTTGCCTACTGGAAGGACTTCTGCAAGAACTGGCTGATCTCCCTGGGGATCAAGGAAGAGAGCCTGCGGCTGCGTGACCACGAGCCTGCAGAGCTGGCCTTCTACTCCCGTGCTACCACCGATATTGAATATCAGTTCCCCTTCGGCTCCGGCTGGGGTGAGCTGTGGGGCATCGCAGACCGTACCGATTACGATCTGGGCCGCCATCAGGAGGCTTCCGGCAAGAAGCTGACCTACTTCGATCAGGAGCGCAATGAGCACTACATCCCTTACGTCATCGAGCCGTCCCTGGGCTGCGACCGCGTGGCGCTGGCCTTCCTGTGTGAGGCTTATGACGAGGAGGTCGTGGGACAGGATAAAAACGGCAAGGACGATGTCCGCACCGTGCTGCGCCTGCATCCTGCGCTGGCTCCCTTCAAGGCAGCCGTGCTGCCTCTTAGCAAGAAGCTGGGACCCAAGGCCGAGGAGATCTACAGAGAGCTGCGTAAGGACTTTATGGTGGACTATGACGATGCCGGCTCCATCGGCAAGCGTTACCGCCGTGAGGATGAGATCGGCACACCTCTGTGTATCACCGTAGACTTCCAGACTGTGGGCGACGATACCACCGAGGCTGACAACTGTGTCACCGTCCGTGACCGTGACACTATGGAGCAGGTACGTGTTCCCATAGCCGAGCTGAAGGACTATATCGCAAAGAAGTGCGAGTTCTAAGAATTAGCAGAAAAACGCTCCGGAGTGATCCGGAGCGTTTTTGCATATAGAAACTGTAGGGGCGGCCATTGGCCGTCCGTTAGCGCAGCAGAGTATCCTGCAGGCGGACGAGCAATGCTCGCCCCTACAAAAAAGCGATATTGCTTGAAAATTCTTGCATTCTATATAGGTATATGGTTAAATAAAAATAGAAACCAATAAAGGAGGTAATGGGCATGAAAAAATGGTTATGTTTGTTGTTGGCTGGAGTTTTGACATTTTCGTTAACGGGTTGTCATCGTGACCAAAATACAGATGCATCCGGTGCGGTTACAGATCCTACCTCCTCAAGCAATGGGCACACCATTCAGGTTGCAGAGCCGTTTGCTTCCGTTCTGAATAGCAAGAAGTCATTTTATTTTGAAAACAGGGGAAAGAGTGTTGTTCTATCGGATTATCATAAATCTATCTGGAAACTCACCAGTGTGGACATAGATTCTGACGGCAACAAAGAGCTTGCGGTTATGTTTGGCGCCGGAGAAGGTATACTCATTCTTTGGCAGGATGGCACATCCGTGTATGGCTATGAGTTTGGTGTTCACGAAATGTACCGACTGAATAAGGACGGCACATTCTTGTGGAATACGAATGCGGGAAATACTTATGGCTGTTCGTCCATTGCCTTTGAGGGAACTAAGGTCAAAACCACCGAAGTGTGGCGAGTGGAACATGACGGTTCCGGTGGCTATACATATTACGCAGGCAAAAAGCCTTCAACGAAAGAAATTGTTAATGCGATACAACAAATAAGAAATTCCGAGGGCGTCGGTTGGACTGTGCTCGACAGCGATACTACTATCTTTGGCACTGCGAAAGAATGGGAAGAACCGGAAAATCCTAATCCCATCATGGAGATAACCGACGGCAGAGTCACCGCCGGGGAGAAAAACCAAACCTATACAGATTCATTTATTTCCCTTAACTTCCCGTTGGGGTGGAAATGCCTGGAACGACAAGGAGAAGACGGCCGCTTTATATATTTCCAAGATCCTGTGTTAGGTGAAAATTGCCGAGTATCTATTTATTTGTCCGTTCCTGTATATACCTATAATTATACGAAAGAGGATTACATAGCACACTTCACTGGCTACTGCGAGTACGAAGATGTAGTAATTGATGCATATTCCAAAGAAACAATCCAAGGCTTCCCGTGTACCAAAATTGTGTATTCCTATACAGAACAAAACACAAGGTTTGTGGGTGTTCGGTATGATGATTTGATAGAAGAGCCTCGACTTTATCATTCTACAATCACCTATCCTGCAGTGGAAAGCGAAACTTACGAAAAGGAATTTGCGGCTATTATAGAATCTCTGCGGTTTGTCAAATCCAACGGGTGAATATCCGATGTGGCAAGCTCCCAAGTATCTCTCCCAAAAAACTAAGGGCGGATGCCCGTGTTCGCCCGTGAAACCGTTGCAATAGTAAAGGTTTCTCTTGTTTTATATAGTATACTATGGTTAAATACAAATAGGAACTGGTAAAGGAGATATAGTATGGCAGAGACCTATTGCGGAAAGACCTGTGCCCAGTGTGTGGAAAAAAAGATATCATCCTGCCCCGGCTGCAAGTTTGGCCCGGCCCGGCAGCCTGACGGCGATTGCGCCATTGCTTTGTGCTGCAGGGGAAAAGGGCATCAGGACTGCACGACCTGTAGTTTTAATGAAACCTGTTATACCCTTCGGGGCAAGGAGCATATGCCGGAGTATCGGAGCAAGGCTGTTGAGGCAGAGCAAATCAGAACCGCAGCCTTAACAAAACGCGCCACTATTTTCGGAAGATGGCTTTGGGTGTTGTTCTGGCTGACCATTCTCAATGCAATTACATCTGTTTTGACAGGGAAACCTTTCACAGAGGCAAACTCTGTGCGTTTCATTATTGGCTGTGTGTTAGGTGCTGTATACGCCCTTGCTTGCGGCGCTATTCTGATTCGGTTATCCTTCGAAGAGGAACGGTATCGTATAGCAGGCATTTGCGTTTTGGCCAGCAATGCCGTTGGCGCGCTGCAGTATGTTCCCGGTATCTCCGGAAGCGTCTTGTGGATCTTGCTATTGTCTGTTGTCTCTGTTATGATCTCTTCCTATGGCGCGTATCAGGAGCTTGCGGCCCATTCTGCCGTCGTTGTGGATTTGGATAGCAGGCTGGCAGAAAAGTGGCCCAAACTCTTCAAGGCATACATTCTTGCGTCTTTGACACTGCTTTGCGGCATTCTGTTTGCGCTGATCAGTCCATTCCTTGGTGGCTTGTTTGGACTTGTTTCCACACTCGGCCTGATAGTTGTATCTGGTTTGAAACTGGTTTACTTATACAAAACGGCAAAGCTGTTTAGAAAGTACACGCTGGACACTTCTTGCGCCAACACAGAAATTTAGCATATGGCAGAAATGCATTTGGTTTACAAAAAGCTGTAAATGAAAGGAGTCAATATGGAAAAAGAAGTTTTGACCCACGAGCGCTTTTTGTGTGACTACAAAACCCGAATACAAAAAAATCTGAAAAGCTTAATCCCTTTGCTGATTGTTCTGTTATGCGTATCGATACTGATGATTATTGCGCTTATTCACCTAATAGAGGAAATTGGCTTTGCTTTTTTTGTAATCTTGTATATTGTTGTATTGGTTTGTGCGAATTTTGTTTTTATAGATGCAATGATCTGTTACCACAATGGCTATCAGGCTATTAAGAGCAAACGCTATTATGTGGTAACCGATGAGGTGATTGGCAAGCAAGAGGCGGAGCGCTATCACGGTCGATTATTGAGAACTTATTCAACTCCGGCAAAAATAGAGTTTCGCGCATACGGTGAATATTTTCCCAATATGAAATACACTGGTGATTCTTCTGACCAATTTGCGGTCAGCGATGTGGATAATTTCTATGGCGCATTTATCGGAGAAGAATTTTTGCTGGTAATTAACAAAAAGTCGAAGATTCTGCTGATATATAATACGAAGTTTTTTACATATCCCCACAAAAGATAACGCTGTATATCGAGAGGTAACTCGCGGTCGATTCGTTTGCATTTTTGCCCCACAGGGGGCAAAAATGAAGGTTTTGCCGCCGAGTAAGAAGCTGGGACTCAAGGCCGAGCTGAAGGACTATATCGCCAAGAAGTGTGAGTTCTAAAACAACAATAAAACAACAAAAAAGACGGGGTTACCCGTCTTTTTTGTTTGCAAATCCTATATAGAATTGCCAATTTTTATTTAGCAAATTCTGGAAATTCCCGTTTGTAATCAGCTTAAAAGGGGCTGTCTACGGCGGCACCGTTGTCGACGCTGCCACGTTGGGAATGGTCTGGAACTTCAGTGGAAATTTTTACGCCACTGTATTAGCTGGTATACTCCATTCCGCAGAACTCCAGGCTGATTTCTCCGATTCCGTACGGAGCCAGCTGGAAGCTGTTCGTAAGAATTCCAATATCATATTCGGTATGGTCGCTAAAATCAAAATCTCTGATCCACATCACTTTGCCGCAATTTGCCGGATCCAGATCCGCCACGTGTGACGGGCCGAACATATTTCTGAACGTTCCCGACAGACGGAATCTGATCTCATTATCATCATCGGCAATCAGCGCATCCTTAGGCAACACAAGTGTATACGGATCTCTGGCTATGTAGCCTGCATGCTTGCCGTTCAGCAGCACCGCTGCGGCGCATCCGTTAAAGCGGCCGATTTTAAGAAGAATCCGCTCTGCCCGCAGCATATCTGCCGGGATTCTTACGCTTGCGGTATACTCGATAGCGCCCGGATAAAAGGGATATCCATTGGAGGTGGCATCGCAGGTAGGCGGGAGATCTTTTGGCGGAGCAATGAAAAATCTCTTTGCCACACGGACAAGCCCTGCTGCCTGGGAATATTCGGGAGTTGTCTCCACGGAAAAATCTCCCAGCAGATGGATACGCTCCATATCCACACCTATGGGGGACCGGAAGAGCTCAAACAGATGCTTCATATCGTCGGAGGGTTGCAGCGCGATCAGAGGCTCTGTGTATCTGGAAATCTCTATTACATTTTCACCAACTCTGACAACGTCCGGGAGCCGGAGTACGCTAAATGCCGTAGAATAGTAGCACTCGTCCGAAAGGGAATCTACATCGACACCGTTGAGCTTGATCCTGCAGTCCTTGGCATCCTCCAAAACCAGCTTCAAGCCCTTTGCGCAAAAGTCAGAGTGGAAGGTAAAACGCAAGGTCACATCGCCCGCGTATTTCTCAATCTTGAGTTTTTCCACGACACGCTCGATTGCTATCTCCTTAGGGGAAAAATCTTCCATAGCGGCTGTTTTATAACGGCAGAGCTCTAAGGTCAGCACATTCTTTTCTGCAACCTTGCAAGTGATATTTTGAAGGGGAATTTGATAGGAACATACAGGTTGCGCAGAATGTGTTGCTGCTGCCTTATGGTGGGGGGCAGTGATGATCATTGTAGATCCGCCCACAGGGTTGGTAAACGCAATCACGGTCTTTCCCTGCTCATAGGTGGAAGGCATCTCAAAAATCTGCTTGGCGGAAGCATCAAAGCAATAGGCCTTATGGCAGCCCGCAATAACCAACCTTCCCTTTTTCTCCATACGGCAATCGCCGTTGTAAACAAAGAAATAATCCTGTTCACCGTCTGTGCGGTGATTGATCACGGTTTGCGCGGCATCGGTGTCGCAAAGGTATTCCCAGGTTTGACGTGTATTCTGCTTCAGCGCACGAATCAGATCTTCGTTGGTTTCAAAAGTGCGTACGCCTTTCAATGCGGAAATACGCTCGGCGAGATCAGGTGAAAATCTTCCGTCAAGACGGCAGGGGATCTTTCCCTTGATGTATATTCTGCCGCCGTTTTCAGAAAAGGCTGAGATGAGCTCTACACACTTTTCGGTCAGGACTTCAATATCCGCCAGCACAAGGGTGCCATAGGACATAGCACCGACGCAAAAACGATCCGCATCGATCTTGCCCATATGATCGATTGTCGAGGGATCCGCAAAATGGAAGCCGATCTGCGAGCTGTAAAGCTGAACGATCAGCCGATAATAGGTATTGTCATAGTCGTCTACGGTCTCTCGGCTGGACTCGTCCGTGGGATCAGGCAGACCGCGGAACAGTCCGTATGCAGTTTCAAGGGGATGCAACACCACAACGTCCGTGCAGCTTCGCCCCATACTGACAAAGCTGCTGGCCGAAGCGACATAATCCTTTACATGCTTGAAATCCTTCCAAAATGGCTGATATACATTGAAGGCTTGGGGATAAAAGCGTTTCCGGAATCCCCGGGGGGAATAAAACAATGCATGTATACACTGATTATTGATCCCGTTTGCTGCAAAGAAATCAAACATATACAGCATATCGCGGAAGTTAAGACCAGGGCCGGTAACTCCGTACATTTCGCACAGCTTAAATGCTTTTCCCGCCTGCTCGGCAGCCGAGGTGCATTGAATGGCAGATATATGCATAGAACGTTCAACGCGTCTGCGATTGTTCGGAAGGGACAAAAACGGCTTGTCGTACCAATCGTGATTACATGACAGCATATCCACACCCGGAATATCTAAGTACTTATAAAAAGGCATAACGGCGGTTGCCTGGGAGATTTGCGTGGTTAGATATTCCTCTCCCATCAGATGTCCCGCGAAGGACAGTCCGTGGGAATGGCACCAATCACGCACCTGGGAGTAATAGTTTTTCTCCATAGCATCCCGTATGAATGTAAAATAATCGTATCGGATCTTTTTGTAATCACCCACATCGTAATAGAGGGCGTGAAGCTGCTGCTGTATGCTGTAGCCATACTTTTTTGAGAAGAGGGAATCGAAATCGGGAGACCAGGAGAGATACCGACTGTTGAAGCGGGGTTCATCCAGCCAGACAGAAATCACGGTTTTTCCAAATTCGTCGGCAAATTCCGACCACATTTCCTTATATGCCGTACGAATGTAGTATTTTACCGAATCTCTGTCCAGCAGGTTCACCGTTGCGGGGACGATTTGATCGGTAAATGCCAATCCGTTATAGCGGTGAAGCACAGAAGCATCCTCCTCAAGTTCTGCCTCTGGCACGGGAACGATGCGATGAAGCGCAAACTCCTTTGGCAATGCAGGATACGCGGAGGGCATAAAGCCTGCCTGAAGGGCAATTTTGAGGCCATACTCCCGTGCCGCGTCGATCGCCACACGCACCTTGTGCATGAACTCGGGGCCCGGATAATCTGAGAACAACCCGTTGAAAGTGCGGAATACGACCGAATACAGGCCCTTTTCCGCAAACTCCTTCACCTGCTTTCGGATTTCATCATCCTCCAGCTTGTCGTTTAATGCCCAGAGGTCAAGCCCCCGGTATCGCTCGTCGGGATGTTCAAATGGATATGGTTTCATATCTAAAACTTTTGATGCTTGATTTTTTGACATATAGAATCCCTCCGGTTTGTTTTTTCTTGAATTTATCACAAAGCAGTGCTACAATGAATAAACAAAGCAAAGATATTTTTATAAAAAACAAAGATTTTGAGGTTAGTATGAAATTGATTCAGATCAACCCGTACGTCAGATTTGCCAGAGTACAAAAAACGGCTCGCCGCCGATTGATGGTCGGCTTGGATCACCGCCTCTTTTGGTGCGCCTATGGCGAGGGTGAGATTACCGTACAAGGTCAGGCATATCCCATGACACCAAGCACCCTTTTGTTTGTGCAGAGCGGCACTCCGTATCAATATACATCCGAAACCGACGATATGGTTTTTTACGCCTACAATTTTGATCTGTTTTATGAACAGGAAAATGTGGGGGAACCCATCCCATATGTTTTTGCCCAAAACTATCGCCCCGAGATGCGGATCGAACAGAATATAGATGAAAAGCTCCACGGGCTTCCCAATATAATTTATTTGCAGAATTTTTATAAAAAAGAAATATTCCAAGATATCATCAATGAATATAACCGAAAGGAGGTTTACTACAACGAGCGTTGCGGAGCTCTGCTGAAGGATCTGCTCATCTGCGCGATGCGCGCAAGTTGTGAGGAAAAGACGGCGTTGCAAAAGAATCAGGGGGAGACGATCCTTTCTTATGTTCGGGAAAATTTTGATAAGCCGATAAGCAATGCTTCGGTTGCTAAATATTTTTCCTATCATGAGAATTACCTGAATCAAATATTGAAGGAACAAACAGGATATACACTCCATCGGTATTTGCTGGAGTATCGAATTACTATGGCAAGCTCACTGCTGCGATCTGGAGAATATACCGTATCAGAGGTAGCGGAGAAGGTGGGATTTTCCAATGTTTTTGCATTCTCGAAAAGCTTCAAGAAGCTTACCGGAAAAGCTCCAACTTCCTATCTCCCTAAATAAAAGTTTTATTAAATAAGACCGGCAGACACCCCATCGGGTGTCTGCCGGTCGATTTGTTTTCAACGCCTTGCCGGAGATTCGTCGAGTAGTGACTCGCGGTCGATTCGTTTTTCAAAACGACTCGCCGGAGATTCGTTTGCATTTTTGCCCCACAGGGGGGCAAAAATAAAGGTTCGCCTCGGTCTAGCCCTCGGCGGCGGCGCTCATCCGCGCCGCATTTATGTTTTTCGAATCTCCATCTCGTTCCAAGAAAAAAGAGGTAGATACCCAAGGGTATCTACCTCTTTTTTGGTGAACGACAGCACGCGGAATACGAATTCCCTGCTGTAATCCGCCGTCAAGTTCCTTCAAAGTCAGCGTGCGACGGTCACCGGAATGGAGCAATTCGGTATGGGCACCGTACCTCCTGTGGACGAACCTATTGTCCAGCCTTCCCAGACTGAAAAGAAAATGGTTGTGCTGACGATCCCGGAACCGTTGCCGGCAAGGAAGGAGCTTACCAGCAATGTGGAGGAGCACTGGATCAAAATGATCCACGATGCCATCGCCCGGGAAAGCCAAACGGGTCTGGGACACCTCCAACCGAGCAATCAATGTAGTCATCAACGATCTGAAGGGTATCTTTTTTGATGACGATGACTTTGAGCATATGGCCTGCGGAATCGTCGCCGATTGGGGTGAGATCGGGCAGACGGAAATTCAGATTTGTTCCCTGGAGGACCTGAAAAAGTGCGAAATTTTCTGCTGAAAACGATACCAACTATGGCCCCTTCAAAAGTGTCATAGAGAAAATTTCTCAGACTGGAAAAAGGTGTCGTTATCTACACCAGACTCATTTCATCGGTCACCATCGGCGCAGGCAAAAACTGAAATAAAAAAGGGGTTCTGTGAGGACAATTTGTTTCAGCAAATGTCCTGACAGAACTTATCAAAGGGAGGGGCGTGATCGGATTTGCTGGGGGTTCCAACCACGCCCCTCCCGGGCAGGCATATCAGTGCTTCAATTCTTCCAAAACGATGGGGTCAGTTATGCATAAGGATGGAAGGTGGGTCTGAATGTTTGGTTTGGGAATGCTACAAAGAGTGTGAGGGAAGAAAACCAATATTGTATCTACTTTCCAACAGAGGGAAGTTTCCCAAAAAAGCGTTGACTTTTCCAAATCCCTATAGTATGATTGTTTCATAAAATTTAGTCTAAGGAGGCGATTGTTATGACAAAGCTTATATTTGCCGGATGTTGTACTGTTGCCTCGGAAGAAGCGCGTTCATAAGTAGTTGTGTCAGCAGCACATCCGGTTTCGGGTGTGCTTTTTGTTTTAGGCTCAGTTTGGCCTTTTTGCACCCGAAAGGGTGCTTTTTTGTTTTTCGTGGGAAACGCCTTAAATATAAGCGGCAACGGAAAATTCATCCAAAAGGAGGAATGTCCA
>JAFQCX010000004.1 GCA_017416245.1 Oscillospiraceae bacterium
AGAGCACAAAATTGATTGGTGGAATGACGATCAGGAAGCAGACCAGACGGTTTGTACGATCGCCTGGGCAGCAACGGAGCTTGCGCAGTATCTGAAGGGCGACGTTGTCTTCGTAGAGCCGAAGGCAGGCTGGGCAAACCGGACAGGTACGGTGATCCTGATGGGCACTGCTAAGGATCCTGCTGTGATCGAATTCTGCAAGGAATTTGCTATCGAACTGGATGCGGCTATGCCTGCAGAGACCCTGCGCATTGTTGGCGCACAGAAAGACGGCGTGCAGTATGTACTGCTCACCGGCGCTGACCGTGTTGGTGTTATGTACGGCGCATTTGCCTACCTGGAACGGCTGGGCGTTCACTTCATTGAGCCCGGCGCTCCCGCTTACGGCGAGCCTTGCACAGAAGCCGTATTCGATATCACCGAATCCCCCAGCTATGCTACCCGCGGCACTTTGTCCAGCTATGTTTGTGATGATGATAAGGTGTTTTCTCTGTGGATGGCCCACAACCGGTTTAACCAAAGTGGCATTGCCGGCGACTCCAATTACCGCAAAAAGCTTGGTATCCAAAAATCGGCAGGCGGCCATACTGCGTTTGAGCATTATATCAACAGCGCCTATGAGTATCCTTACTGCCATGAAATTTACGGCGGCGAGGGTAAGCCTGCTGATCCCTATCCTGTTAGCCCCCTTTGCACACCTCCCAGCGGCAAGAACGGTGAGTTTACCTATGGCGATGCCCATCCCGAGTGGTATGCTATGGAAAATGGTGAGCGAAAGCTGGAAGTTTCCCGTGATCCCGCCAGAGGCTGGCACAAGGTATATAACTTCTGCACCTCCAACAAAGACGCGGTTACGGAGCTGTGCCGCCTGCTGGTGAACAGCCTGGCAGAAGGCCCCATGAAGCAGGTCGACTACCTGCATATCTGGCCTTTGGACGGCGGCACCTGGTGTGATTGCGAGGAATGCCGGAAGCAGGGCAATTATTCCACCCGTCTGCATATGGTTGCCTATGCGGTAGATAAGGCCATCAAGCAGGCATATCAGGAAGGCAGAATCAAGCGGAGAATCCGTCTCATTTGCTGCGCCTACCACGAAACCCTTCCTGTGCCGGATAAGCCGTTGCCTGCAGATTTCGATTACGAGAACACATCCGTAGTGTTCTATACCATCGAGCGGTGCTACGCCCACAATTTTGACGATCCCATTTGCGTGGAAACCAACCAGCTTCTGCACCAGCGCCTGTCTGCCTGGTGCGATAGGGATAGCTACAAGGGCGAGGTGATGATCGGCGAGTATTACAACGTGTCTTCCTTTGTGGCGATGCCCTTTGTGCTGACAAGCCGTATCATCAACGATATTCCTGTGTATTATAATATGGGCGCCCGTCACTTCCATTATATGCACATTCCTGCCCGTGACTGGGGCTTCATTGCCATCAACAACTACATCCACGGAAAGATGCTGTGGAATGTAAATGCAGACGCAGAAGCCTTGGTGAACACCTACTTCACCGCCCGCTACGGCAAGCTGGCTCAAAAAATGCGCGATCTGTATGAGCAGATGGAGAAAATCACCGCCAACTGTAAATACTACAAGCACTATCAGTTTATGGACGGCAAGGTTGTGAGCTTGAAGAACACCTTGCTGAACACCAAGGACCTTTCTACATTGACAGAGGAAAATCTGTTCCCCACGAAGCATATGAAATTCCGGGGCAGGGCAGACGATCCCCAGGCAGGTCCCAGCATGGTAGAAACCATGGAAGGCCTTTACGGCGCGTTGGACCAGCTTCTGGCTATGGAGGCCGATGTGGAGCAGGAGAAACTCCGCGACTATGGACGGGACGTACGCCGGCTGAAGTACGGCTGCGACGTAACACGGTTTACATACCTTCTGTGCCTGTGTATCTTTAAGCAGGCAACTGCCCAGGAGGAGCAGGAGCTGCACAGCCTTGCAGATAAGCTTTCCAAGGACACCGAGAGTGTAATGGGCTACGATCGTGCTGTGCAAACCGCTTTGGACGGCACCTGGCTGAAGGACGTATACAAAAAGTTCTTTAGCAGTGACGAAAATGTTACCGTCGCCGGTATGCTGATCTAAATAAGAAAGGGAACAGATTCCGAAAAGAATCTGTTCCCTGTTTTTTTGCAAAAAAGAACCCTCCCGATTTAATCGGGAGGGTATCATTCAGTCTTTGCGGGAGCATTTTTCAGCATCAATGGCAAGCACCAGCATCAGAGCGCCCAGGGCGTCCTGAGGGTCAGCTACATCAATTGCATAGGTGTCCGTCCAATTCAGAAGCTCCTTGGTAACAGTTGCTACCAGTTGGCCGGTTCTGTCCAAAATACGGTAATCCCACTCGAACAGATCCCCGTCCACCTGCCAGCCCTTGCAATCCACAGTGTATCTGGGAACAAAGAAGGAAAGCTCCTTGTGGATACAGCCTATGTATTGCCCGTGCAGGTACATTTCAAATTTGGGAAGCCAGGTCAGAACTTTTTCCTTTACCGTGCCGATAAGGTTATCGCCGGCATCGTATATATTCAAACAATGTCCCCAGGAAAGCTGACCTTTTACCGTGTAAACAGTCTGGCCGGCTTCGTCGTAAATATCGTAGCTGTCAAACCAGGAAAAGAGCCGCTGCTTGAATAATAGCTTCATAAAAAACTCCTTTTACTGCTCTCTGAAAACAATTTCTCCTGTTTCGTGATTCATAGCATCCACGATGGCCAGAGATTCCAGGTGATAACCCAGATTGCGGATGATCTGTCCACCCATTTGGAAGCCCTTTTCCACGGCAATGCCGATGCCCTCTACAGTGCCGCCTGCCTGGTCCACAATGGAGATAAGACCCTGCAGAGCACAGCCGTTGGCAAGAAAATCGTCCACGATCAGCACGTGGTCCTTTTCAGAAAGGAACTGCTTGGACACCACAACGGTGTTCTTGTTCTTGTGGGTGAAGGACTCTACCTCGGCGGTGTAGGTGTCGCCTGCAATGTTGATGGATTTAGACTTCTTGGCAAACAGCAGGGGAACGTGGAACTGCTGGGCAACAGCATAGGCAATGGCAATGCCGGAGGCTTCAATGGTCAAGACCTTGTTAATGGGCTTGTGCTTGAAACGCGCATAAAACTCCTTGCCGATTTCGTTCATCAAATCGATATCCATTTGGTGATTGAGGAAACTGTCAACTTTTAGCACGTTTCCTTCCTTCACAATGCCGTCGGCGGCGATTCTTTTTTCCAAGCAATTCATAGCAAAAGCCTCGTTTCTTTATAGTATTCAAAAAGTATTGTGGTTTTTCACACATTATAGCAGGCTAAAAACATCTTTGCAAGATAAAAAGCCGAAAAAGCTTGAAACTTGTTGACAAAAATCGACTGCGGTGGTATCATAACGGCGTAGGTTATATATGTATTTGCCAGTATAGATTTGGAGTAACGATGCTTCGTTGGGCCCAAATGTTTCTACCGCGACGCCGCAAGACGCGACTATTGGTATCTGCCCCCGCAAGGAGGTTGCTGGCAGTTTTACACGGTGTGTAAAACTGCCTTTTTCTTGTTAATCCTATCGGGAAACCGATAAAAATTTATAAAAGACAAAACTGGAGGAAACACACAATGAAGAAACTGTTTGCACTGCTGCTGGCTGCCGTTCTGGTATTCGGTATGGTCGCTTGTGGCAACGGCGCCGACAAGGATATGAAGGTCGGCTTCATTTTCCTGCACGACGAGCAGTCCACCTACGACAAGAACTTTATCGACGCTGCCAAGGAAGCTTGCGAGAAGATGGGTGTCACCATGGTTCAGAAGACCCAGATCCCCGAGTCTCAGGCTTGCTACGATGCAGCTGTTGAGCTGATCGAGACCGAGGGCTGCGAGATCATCTTCGCTGACTCCTTTGGCCACGAGTCCTTCCTGATGGACGCTGCCAAGAAGTACCCCGATGTACAGTTCTGCCACGCTACCGGCACCCAGGCACACACTGCCGGCGTTAAGAACTTCCACAATGCATTTGCTTCCATCTACCAGGGCCGTTACGCTGCCGGTGTGGTTGCTGGTCTGAAGCTGAACGAGATGATCGCTAACAACACCATCACTGCTGAGCAGGCTAAGATGGGCTACGTTGGTGCATTCACCTTCGCTGAAGTTATCTCCGGCTACACCTCCTTCTACCTGGGCGCTAAGTCCGTATGTCCCACCGTTACCATGGACGTTAAGTTCACCGGCTCCTGGTACGACGAGACCAAGGAGAAGCAGGCTGCTCAGTCCCTGATCGACGGCGGCTGTGTTCTGATTTCCCAGCACGCTGACTCCATGGGCGCTCCCACTGCTTGCGAAACCGCTAAGGTTCCCAACGTTTCCTACAACGGCTCTACCGCCGCTGCCTGCCCCGAGACCTTCCTGATCTCTTCCCGTATCAACTGGGCTCCTTACTTCGAGTACATGATCACTCAGGTTAAGGAAGGCAAGGAGATCGCTACCGACTGGACCGGCACCATCGAGACCGGCTCTGTTGTTCTGACCGAAATGGGCAAGAACGTTGCTGCCGGCACCAAGGAGAAGCTGGACAGCGTGATCGCTGGTCTGAAGGACGGCACCATCAACGTATTCGATACCGCCAACTTCACCGTTAAGAACGAGAAGCTGACCTCCTACAAGGCTGACGTTGACACCGACGCTGCCTTCACTCCCGATACTGAAGTTGTCGAGAACGGCATCTTCCAGGAATCCAAGTTCCGTTCCGGCCCCTACTTTGATGTACGTATCGACGGCATCACCCTGCTGGACGAAAACTACGGCTAATATTTCTTAAAACCCACAAGGCGAGGCGGGCTTTGCCCGCCCCGCCTTTCGGTATTCTAATTCTGAACAATGGGCTGCACGCACCTATAAAAGTCATTGCGAACCAGTGCGCGCTACTTTTTGTGGCAATCTCCTACGTCTGAGGGAAATAGCAGAAAGATATTGTGCTGCGTCTCAGCCTGTTTTTGAGCATTAGAAAGAGGAGGGCTTTTGTTTTGGAAAAAACACCGGCTATTGAGCTGAAGAATATCACCAAGACCTTTGGCGCCAAGGTGATAGCCAACAAAAACGTATGCTTAACCGCAAATCACGGGGAGATCCTGTCCATTTTAGGCGAAAACGGCAGCGGCAAGACCACCCTTATGAATATGATCTCCGGCATTTATTTCCCGGATGAAGGTCAGATCTTTATTAACGGCGAGGAGGTTATGATCGCCTCTCCCAAGGATGCCTTTGCCTATAAGATCGGTATGATCCATCAGCACTTTAAGCTGGTGGACGTGTTCAGCGCTACCGAAAACATCGTGCTGGGCCTGAAGGAAAAGGGCAAGTTCAACCTGAAGGCTGCCGAGCAGAAGGTAGAGGAGATCTGCCATAAGTACGGCTTTGAGGTGGATCTGAAAAAGAAGATCTACACCATGTCCGTTTCCGAAAAGCAGACTGTGGAGATCATCAAGGTGCTTTACCGCGGCGCAGATATCCTGATTCTGGACGAGCCTACCGCCGTTCTGACCCCGCAGGAGACCCAGAAGCTGTTTGCAGTGCTTCGCCGTATGCGTGATGACGGCAAGTGCATTATCATCATTACCCACAAGCTTCACGAGGTGCTGAGCCTGTCTGACCGGGTGTCTGTTCTGCGTAAGGGCGAATACGTGGGCACGGTGAATACCTGTGAAACCACCGAAAGCCAGCTCACCGAAATGATGGTCGGCAAGAAGATGGAACTGAACATCGACCGCAGTGAGCCGAAGAATATGGAAGACCGTCTGGAGGTGCAGCACATCAGCTGCGTGAACCGACAGGGCGCAACCGTATTGGATGATGTTTCCTTTACCGCCCGCAGCGGCGAGATTCTGGGCATTGCCGGCATTGCCGGCTCCGGCCAGCGGGAGCTGTTAGAGGCCATTGCCGGCCTGCAGTATTTGACCCAGGGCGATATCTACTACCACAACCCCAAGACCGGCGAGACAGACGACCTGCGGAATAAGACCCCTTTGCAGATTCGTGAGCTGGGTGTCCGTCTGTCCTTCGTTCCCGAAGACAGATTGGGTATGGGCCTTGTGGGCAATATGGACATCGTGGATAATATGATGCTCCGCAGCTACCGGAAGGGCAAGAGCGCCTTCCTGGAGCGGAAAAAGCCCAAGGATCTGGCAGAGAAGATCATTGCAGACCTGGAGGTAGTCACCCCCGGCGCCGATACCCCTGTGCGCCGTCTGTCCGGCGGTAACGTGCAGAAGGTGCTGGTGGGCCGTGAGATCGCATCCTCTCCCACAGTGCTGATGGCTGCTTACCCCGTCCGCGGCCTGGATATTAACTCCTCTTATTTGATTTATAACCTGCTGAATCAGCAGAAGGAAAAGGGCGTCGCCGTCATTTTCGTCGGCGAGGATCTGGATGTGCTGTTGGAGCTGTGCGACCGGATTATGGTCATCGGCTCCGGCCGGATCACCGGTATGGTAGACGCCCGTACTGCCACTAAGGAGGAGATCGGTTTGCTTATGACAAAGACCGCCTCCGTGGAAGAAAGTGCGGAAGGAGGCAGCGACAATGGCTGATATGGTAAAGAAAACCAAAGAACCCCTGCTGCATATTGCCAAGCGGGACGATATCACCGGTCTGAAGGCATGGCTGATCCGGATCGCCGCCATTGCCATCGGCCTTTTACTCAGCGGTGTGATTTCTGCGCTGCTTACCGGCGCGTCCTTTTTTGAAGTTTATGAGATCATGTTCACCGGCGTGTTCGGTCGTATCTTTGAGGGTAAGACCACCATGCTGTGGCGCTTTTTGCAGCAGACCGCAATTCTGCTGTGTCTTGCATTGGGCGTGACCCCTGCCTTTAAAATGCGCTTTTGGAACTGTGGCGCAGAAGGTCAGGCGCTGATTGGCGGCCTGGCGGCGATGGTCTGTATGATGAAGATCGGCAATGCTGTGCCGTATCCTGTGCTGCTGCTGATCATTGTGGTGGCAAGCCTGGCAGCCGGCGCTTTGTGGGGCTTGATCCCCGCGCTGTTCCACGCTCAGTACCGCACCAATGAGACCCTGTTCACCCTGATGATGAACTATGTGGCTACCCAGATCGTTGCGTATTACGTGGTGTATACCACAGCCGGCGACGGCTCCGGCATCATCAAGCCCGTGGCAACAGGTAATCTGCCTGTTCTGCTGGGCGAAAAGTACCTGCTGAACGTGCTGGTGGTGCTGATGCTCACCGTTGCTGTGTTTATCTACCTGAAGTATAGCAAGCACGGCTATGAAATTGCCGTGGTTGGCGAAAGTCAGAACACCGCCCGTTATGTGGGTATCAATGTAAAGAAGGTCATTATCCGCACAATGGTCATTTCCGGCGCTGTCTGCGCCGTGGCCGGTATGCTGATGGTAGCCGGCACAGACCACTCCATCAACACCAATACCATCGGCGGCCAGGGCTTTACAGCCATTATGATCTCCTGGCTGGGTCAGTTCAACCCCTTTATTATGGCGGCAATGTCAGGCCTTGTGACCTTCCTGGAAACCGGCGCAGCGAAGGTTGCCGATAGCTTCTTCCTGAACAGCTCCTATGCAGACATCGTGTCCGGCATTGTGATTTTGTTCGTGGTGGGCTGTGAGTTCTTTATTCGATACACCGTAAAATTCCGCCATAACAAGAAGGGAGGAAATGCATAATGGATATGTGGAACATTTTTGTTGCCTTTATCAGCAGCTCCATCCCTCTGGGCATTCCGCTTCTGTATGGCTCCACCGGTGAGATCCTCACAGAGAAATCCGGCCACCTGAATCTGGGTATTCCCGGCATTATGTACGTAGGTGCAATTTCTGGCGTTATCGGTTCATTCCTGTACGAAATGTCCTGCGGCAACGTGAAGGAGAATATGGTGCCTGCATTGGCGATTTTGATCCCTCTGCTTTGCTGCATAATAGGCTCTGTGCTGATGGGCCTGATCTACAGCTTCCTGACAGTTACCCTGCGGGCAAATCAGAACGTGACCGGCCTTGCCCTGACCACCTTCGGCATCGGTATCGGTAACTTCTTCGGCGGCTCTCTGACCAAGCTGGTGGATACCGACCTGCCCAACATTATCCTCACCAAGACCAGTGATTTCTTCTGTGTGGAGCTTCCCTTTGCTGATAAACTGGGCTGGTTTGGTCAGATCTTCCTGTCCCACGACTTTTTGACCTACACCGCGATCATAATTGCGCTGGTGGTATCCTTTGTGCTGAATCGCACCCGCGTGGGTCTGAACCTGCGGGCAGTAGGTGAGAATCCCGCTACCGCTGATGCCGCCGGCATCAATGTTACCCGCTATAAGTATCTGGCAACCAGCATCGGCAGCGCCATTGCCGGTCTGGGCGGTCTGCAGTATGTTATGGCCTACGCCAGCGGCGTGTGGTCCAACAACGCATTTGGCGACCGGGGCTGGATGGCGATCGCACTGGTCATCTTTGCGCTGTGGAAGCCCACTATGGCTATTGTGGGTTCCTTCCTGTTCGGCGCGTTGTGTAATGTGTATAACTATGTGCACCACTTCTTCCGCCTTGGCCACACCGCCAACCGGGAACTGTTTAACCTGCTGCCCTACATCGTAACCCTGCTGGTGCTGATCATCACCAGTATGCGGAAAAAGCGTGAGCACCAGCCGCCTCAGAGCCTGGGCCTTTCCTATTTCCGCGAAGAACGCTAAAACTACAAAAAGGACGTGTTTTTGTTGAAAAACACGTCCTTTTTTGCCGAAAAAGCAAATAGAAAGGGGATAGGGGTTGACAAACAGGTGCAGTGGTGGTAACATAATTGAAAATTGAATCGCTTGAGATAGAGGCGCGGGATTCATCAGTACCGCTTGCAAGGCCAGGCAGCCGCAAGCTGAGAAAGGGGATACCGCCGAAGCATGAAACCTGCCTGAAGGTTTTTTGCTGGGCCGTCAGAGAACATCTGCCGGACTGTCACAAACTTTTGTGAAGCGCTATCGACACAGTCAACCTCCATTTTTTGGTTGGTGTTATTGCTGTAGGGTCGCTTAACAAGAGCGATCCGATTTTTTATTCCCAAACAAGAAAACGAAAGGAAAGAAAACAAATGAAGAGAATTGTATGTTTGGCTCTTGCCCTGATGATGGTAATGTCTATGACCGCCTGCGGCGGCCTTGGCGGCGGCGATAAGGTCAATGCCGACGATTACTTGAAGGATGTTCCTGCTGTTCAGGACCTGAAGAGCACCGACACCACCAAGATCATCGGCCTGGAAGACGGCGTGCTGACCGTTGGTATGGAATGCGCCTACGCGCCCTACAACTGGACACAGACAGACGATAGCTACGATGCAGTGCCCATCTCCAATGTGGAGGGCGCATATGCCAACGGCTATGACGTTATGATCGCAAAGCGTATCTGCGATACCTACGGCTGGAAGCTGGAAATCGTTTCCTCCGCCTGGGATTCTCTGACCCCCGCTGTGCAGGCCAAGACTATGGATGCCAACATTGCCGGCCAGTCTATGACTGCTGAGCGTATGGCAGAAGTGAATATGGCAGGCCCTTACTACTACGCAACCATCGTTTGCCTGACCACCAAGGACAGCAAGTATGCAGGCGCCAAGTCCATCGCTGACCTGGCAGGTGGCAAGTGCACCGCCCAATCCGGCACCATTTGGTACGATTCCTGCCTGCCTCAGATCCATGGCGCGCAGCTGATCGCTCCCGCTGAGACTGCGCCTGCTATGCTGATGCAGCTGGAGACCAAGACTGTGGACTTTATCTGCACCGATATGCCCACTGCAATGGGCGCAGTTGCCAAGAATCCCAACTTTATGATTCTGAACTTCGCCGGCACAGAGGGCGACTTCCAGTTTGCCTCCGAGCAGGAGCGCGCTGAGAACGTGAACATCGGTATCTCTGTGCTGAAGGGCAACGGAGAACTGACCGCCGCTATTAACAAGGCTCTGTCCAATCTGACCGAAAAGGACTTCAATGCTTTGATGGACTACGCAATTGCGATCCAGCCTGAAATCTAAGAGAAAAGCAGCTTCCTCCGGCAATCTGCCGGAGGAAGTATCCTTGAAAGGAGATCCCTATGAATGTGTTCTTGGAGCTGTTGCAGGATATAGCGCGGCTGTGGACAAAATACTACCCCATGTACCTGCGTGGCATTGGCAGCACCTTGCTGCTTGCCTTGGTTGCAACCTTGATCGGCTGTATCATTGGCTTTGTTTGCGGTGTGCTGAATACCATTCCCTATACCCCGCGGGACAGCGTCGTGAAGCGGTTCTTCCTTGGCTTGATCCGCGCCCTCGTCCGTGTGTATGTGGAAGTGTTCCGCGGTACGCCTATGGTTTTGCAGGCGGTGTTCATCTACTATGGTTTGCCGTATTTTACCAACAACGCGGTGCATTTTGAAAGCGTTTGGCTGGCTGCCATTATTATCGTTTCCATCAACACCGGCGCTTATATGGCAGAATCCGTCCGTGGCGGCATTATTTCCATCGATATCGGTCAGACCGAGGGCGCAAAGGCCATTGGTATGACCCACGTGCAGACTATGACCAAGGTGATTCTGCCCCAGGCGCTGCGAAACATTATGCCCCAAATCGGCAACAACTTCATCATCAACGTGAAGGATACCTCCGTGATGTTCATTATCAGCTTTACGGAATTCTTTGCAGCCCACAGATACATTGTGGGCGTGAACAATATGTATTTCCCCTCTGCTACCATTGAAATGATCGGCTATCTGACCCTGACCCTGGTTGCCTCCTTCCTGCTTCGCTGGGTGGAGAAACGAATGGACGGCGCAGACAGCTACGAGCTGGTACAGGTGGATCCGCTGACCATGACAGCAGGCACCTACAGCCACCCCCAGCGGGGCAGTAACTACGATGAGCAGAGCAAGGAGTACCGCGACCGTGTCAAACAGAGCTTAAAGTTCGGCAGAAACAGGGGAGGGCGCTGATATGAATGAAATGATTTTAAATATCAAGCACCTGTCCAAGTCCTTTGGCAGCCACGAAGTGCTGCGGGATATTGATTTCAAGGTCAATAAGGGTGATGTGATCTCCGTCATCGGCGCATCCGGCTCCGGCAAATCCACCCTTCTGCGGTGCATCAACCTGCTGGAAACCCCTTCCTCCGGCGAGATCTTCTACCACGAAACCAATGTGCTGGATGGCAGCGTAAAGCCTCACGAATACCGGGCCCACGTGGGTATGGTGTTCCAGTCCTTTAACCTGTTCAACAATATGACCGTGCTGGAAAACTGTATGGTGGGCCAGCAGCAGGTGCTGAAGCGCAGCAAGCAGGAGGCTAGGGAAATTGCCATGGACTACCTGCAAAAGGTGGGAATGGCCCCCTACATCAATGCCAAGCCCCGTCAGATCTCCGGCGGACAGAAGCAACGTGTGGCCATCGCAAGAGCGCTGGCTATGAACCCCGAGGTGCTGCTGTTTGACGAGCCTACATCTGCCCTTGACCCTGAGATGGTGGGCGAAGTGCTTTCTGTTATGCAGCAGCTGGCCCAGGAGGGTATGACGATGCTGGTGGTTACCCACGAAATGGCATTTGCCCGGGATGTAAGCAACCGGGTGGTCTATATGAATGAGGGCATCATTTGCGAACAGGGAACGCCGGACGAGGTGTTCGGTAATCCCCAGAAACAGGAAACCAGGGATTTCCTGTCCCGATTCAGAAACGCATAAGCAAGCCGCCTGTCTGCGATAGACAGGCGGCGTTTTTTGGTTAAAGAATACCACCAGCTGTGCTGGTGGTTCCAAAAAGCTTTAGCTATGCATAGTCCCGCCGCAGCGGAAAGCCTCCCTCTGATGAGGGAGGTGGCAAAAATCTATTTGATTTTTGTCGGAGGGAGAGAAACAAGCAGAGAAAATTCTCTCCCCCAGTCTTTTGCTTCGCAAAATCCAGCCCTCTCGTCAGAGGGGGCCTTCGGTGCGCACATAACTGCAACTGCGGTAGTAGGGCAGAACACGCAAGCGAAAGAAAATTCGATGAGCCTATAGGC
>JAFQCX010000042.1 GCA_017416245.1 Oscillospiraceae bacterium
GAGAACGCGCCGCCGCCGTGGGAGAAATATCCGCCATAGGTATCTACGATGATCTTTCTGCCGGTAAGGCCGGTATCGCCGTTAGGGCCGCCGATCACGAAATTACCGGTGGGGTTAATATGGATATGGGCAACACCGGCAACATCAAAGCCGTACTGCTTCAGCACGGGAGCGATCACACCTTCACGGATATAGCGGCGCAGCTCGCTCATTTCAAAATCCACGCTGTGCATAACAGACACAACCACGGTATCAATACCCACGACCCTGCCCTGCTCGTCGAACTCAACACTCACCTGTGTCTTTCCGTCGGGACGGAGCAGATCGTTGCTTTCAATGCACTGTGTCAGCCGGTTAGCCAGCGCTCTTGCCAGCGCCACAGGCAGAGGCATCAGCTCAGCTGTTTGGGTACAGGCGCCGCCAAACATCATACCCTGATCCCCTGCGCCGCCAACTTCATCGTTGGTGCCCAGAGCAATGTCCGCAGACTGGGTATGGATCTTGCAGAGGATCTCTACAGTATCGGCTGCAAACTGATCTTCGGGAACGGTGTAGCCAATGGAGGCGATCACCTCACGGGCGACCTTCTCGTAATCCACCACGGCTTTGGTGGTGATCTCGCCGCAGATCAGGCAGAAGTTGGTGGTCACTGTGGTTTCACAGGCTACGCGGGAATTGGGATCCTGCGCCAGGCAGGCATCCAGGATCGCATCAGAAATGGCATCTGCCACCTTGTCGGGATGACCGCAGGTAACGCATTCGGAAGTAAACAGTCTTTTTTCCATTATTACAAACTCCTTATACAAAAAATTAACCGCACACCGAGCATTCGATGTGCGTTCAATCGAATCCTCATCTGTCGTTGCCGCCGGATTTGGCACCTTGAATTAACAGGTTGCCGGGTTTCATCGGGCCGTTCCCTCCACCACTCTTGATAAGGCTTGTATGCAGTTGCCTCATTATTCTACACGAAAATGCAAAAAAGTCAATACTTTTCTTGTTTTTTTCTTTGGGAAAATGTTCATAATTCCTTTATGGACATTTATGGAAAGAAGTGGTATGATAGTAACACTTTCACAAGGAGTTGATTGGATTGAAAAGTCTGCGCCAAAGCTTTAACCGCTTTTGCTTCCAAAACCGCAACAAGGGCATTCCCAATCTGATGCTGTATATTGCGCTGGGAAATGCAATCGTCCTGATTATGTCTATGGTCAACGGCGGAAGCATTCTATATGAGCTGCTCTGCTTTGATAAGGGCAAAATTTTGCAAGGGCAGGTCTGGCGGCTGGTCAGCTACGTATTTACCCAATCCGGCGGCAGCATTATATCGCTGCTTTTCCTGTACTTTTTCTATATGCTGGGCAGGCATGTAGAAGTCAGCATGGGTACTTTCAGGTTTAACCTGTTCTATTTCTCCGGGGTTGTGCTGATGGATATTTTTGCTATGATCTTCTGCCCGGTGATCCCGGAAAACAACCTGGTGAGCAGTGAAACTTATGCATTCCTCAGCGCCGTACTGCCGGAATACTATCAAATGGCCTATTATCTGCATTTGAGCTTAATCTTAACCTTTGCTACGCTGTATCCGGAAAGCCGGTTTATGATATTCTTTATTATCCCTGTAAAGGCCTGGCTGATCGCGTTAATCTATCTGCTTTTGGAAGCCATTGCTATTTTCAATTTAAGCTACCCTGTAATGTACTTCCCCCACAATTTGTTCCCGCTAGTTGCCCTTGCGAACTATTTCCTGTTTATGGGCTCCGATATCAAAGGCCTTATCCCAATGTCATGGCGGGTCAAGCTGGGAAGGTTTCCCCGAAAAAAGGCCGCGAAAAAGACCGGCACCATTCCTTTCCAGCCTGCTACCCCACCCTATCAAAAAACCAACATTCCCTACACCCATCGGTGTGAGATCTGCGGACGGACAGATGTAAGTAATCCTGAGCTGGAATTCCGTTACTGCTCCCGCTGCAACGGCTATCACTGCTACTGCGAAGACCATATCAACAATCACACGCATATCGAATAAGAAAAAGGTGCAAAAACGCACCTTTTTTCTTTTTTTCTGTTCCTTTTTGATGAAAGTTATGATATATTATCTTTATATTGTACCTTACGGAGGAATCTATTATGAGCAGAGCAGATGAAATTTATCGTCAAACTTGTTTGGATATTTTGAACAACGGTTTTTATGATACCGATCTGGAGGTCCGTCCCCGCTGGGCTGACGGCACTCCTGCCCACACTGTAAAGAAATTCGGTGTGGTCAACCGCTACAATTTGAAGGAAGAATTCCCCATCATGACCCTGCGCCGCACCTACTGGAAGTCTGCCCTGGATGAGCTGCTGTGGATCTGGCAAAAAAAATCCAACCGCATCTGCGATCTTGGCAGCCACGTATGGGACGAATGGGCAGGTGAAGACGGCACCATTGGCAAGGCCTACGGCTATCAGCTGGGCGTCAAGCATCAGTACAAAGAGGGTATGTTCGATCAGGTGGATCGTGTGATCTATGATCTGAAGCATAACCCCGCCTCCCGCCGGATTTTGACCAACATTTACACCTTTGAAGATCTCCACGAGATGAATCTGTATCCCTGCGCCTACTCTATGACCTTCAATGTGTCCGGCAACACCCTTAATGGCATTCTGAATCAGCGTAGTCAGGATATGCTCACCGCCAACAACTGGAATGTGGTGCAGTATTCCATGCTGCTGATGATGATGGCGCAGGTCGCTGGGCTGGAAGCCGGCGAACTGGTGCACGTAATCGCCGACTGCCATATCTATGACCGCCACATTCCCGCAGTGAAGGCTATGCTGGAAAAAGAGGGCTTCCCTGCCCCCAAGGTCACTTTGGACCAAAGCATTACCGATTTTTATGATTTCTCTAAGGACAGCTTCAAGGTGGAGGATTATCAGTTCCACCCCTTTGATTTTGAGATTCCTATGGCAATTTGAGGTGACAAATGGAACTGATTGTTGCTGTATACGATGATTGGGGCATTGGCGCTCGCGGCACCCAGCCTGTTGCTCTGTCTGCAGACAGGAAATTCTTTCGGGAGACCACCCGCGGAGCTATGGTGCTTGTTGGCAGAAAGACCCTTGCGGATTTCCCCGGCGGAAGACCCCTGCCCAATCGGGTAAATGTGGTGCTGACGCGGCAGGACACAGAAATTCCCGACGTGGTGATTTGCCACAGCCCGGAAGAGGCTGTTGCCCTTGCGAACACCGCGGAACGGGCAATGGTGATCGGCGGCGGCAGTATTTACAAGCAGCTGCTGCCCTACTGCGACACCGCCTATGTGACCAAGGTACACGTCACGCCGGAATCCGACACATTTTTTCCAAATTTGGATACCGATCCCCAATGGAAGCTGGCAGAAATTCTGCAAAGCGGTGAGGAAAACGGCATCGGTTATGAGATGTGTCTTTACAAACGAATCTAGACTTTCGGGTGCGCCGTTGACGCACCCGTTTTTCTGCGAAATATTCCCGTTTGTTACTTGCAGTTTCTCTGAATTGGGAGTATACTGATAGTAGTCCAACAGAAAAAGAAACGGAAGATAGAAATGACAAAAGCAATTCGTATTATTATCATCTGTGTGCTGGCTTTGGTGGTGGCAACCATAGGCGTTGCCGCAGTTCGCACACTGGATTTTGACCCTCCTGTAACGCTTCTACTAAACGGCGAGGGAGATATTTATGTGGAATATGGGCAGGAATACACGGAGCAAGGCGCTGTGGCTACCCTGTCTGATGCCCAAGAGAAGGTTCCTGTAACTATAGTTGGTCAGGCAGACACCTCCCGCCTGGGTGATTATCTGATCAAGTATATAGCCAGCTTTGGCGGACACACCACTACCGCATACCGCTGCGTTCACGTTATTGACTCCGAAGCCCCTGTGATCACGCTTACTTCCGATCCAAAAAGTTACACCCTCATAGGTGAAGCTTATCTGGAAGAGGGCTTTACCGCTACGGATAATTACGACGGGGTTTTAACCAATCAGGTAGTCTGCAAGGAAATAGACGGGGTCATGCATTACAGCGTAGCTGACTCCTCCGGCAATGTAACCACCGTTACCCGTACCATCAACTATGTCAATCCCGATGCGCCGATCCTCACCTTAGAGGGCGGGCAGACCTGTTTTATAATGGCTGGAGAGCAGTATGCAGAGCCCGGCTATGTGGCCACTGACCTGCGGGACGGCGATCTAAGCGCAAATGTGATCGTATCCGGCGATGTGGACGGCAATATCCCCGGTATCTACACCCTCAAGTACACGATTTCCAACAGCGTGGGTATGGATGCCACGCGGGAGAGGATCATTTACGTCATTCCCAAACAGACAGAGGACGAGCCTCCCTCTGCCGAAATTCTTCCCAACCCCGGCACAGTTATTGAGCCAAACGGAAAGACTATTTATCTGACCTTTGATGACGGTCCCAGCAGCCACACCGCAAGGCTTTTGGATGTGCTGAAAAAATACAATGTGAAAGCAAGCTTCTTTGTAACGAGCAGCGCTTATATGGATGTCCTTACCCGCGCCGCAAAAGAGGGACACACCATTGCCATTCACACCAACAGCCACGATTACAGCAAAATTTATGCCAGTGACGAGGCGTTTATGGCGGATCTGGAGGCGATTCAAAGCAAGATCCAGCAATATACAGGAATCAAGAGTATGCTGACCCGTTTCCCGGGTGGCAGCTCCAATTCCGTCAGCAGCGCCTATAGCAGAGGTATTATGACCCGGCTGACCAAGAAGCTGCACGCTATGGGTTACCAGTACTTCGACTGGAATGTGGACAGCAACGATGCCGGCGGCGCCAGAACCGCCAAGAAGGTATTTGAAAATGTGACCAAGGGCATTGCCGAACGGCAAAATTCTGTGGTCCTGCAGCACGACACCAAGGGCTACAGCGTAGACGCAGTAGAGCAAATCATCGCCTGGGGGCTTTGCAACGGCTACACCTTTAAAGCGCTGGACAAAGACAGTCCTGCTTGTCACCACAGTGTTCGAAACTAAACAAAAGCACCGAAGTTTAACACTTCGGTGCTTTTCTTTTTTATTCTGCAGTAATGCTGCCCTTTGCAGTCATTCTGGCTTTTATATACGACATGGTATTGACGCTGTCCTCGTAAATATGCAGATAGAAATTGGATCTGTCCCATATCCCTTGGTCAATGGCTTCGTCCTTCACAGAGAAATTCACGTTAAAGTCCATTACCTTGCCGTCTTCATTGTGATAGGCCCAGTTTTGCGCCATAGTGCCAGCCTCGCAATCGGCGGCGATGGCATTCAGAAGGTCTGTCATATCCTGCTGCTCGGTGAGCTTGAACGAGATGTTCTCCTCGCCCGCAAACACATCAATGTGAATTGCATCAAAGGCATTGTACAGAATATCTGTATCGTTCACCTCGAAGATATAGCGCATATCACTAAAGTATTTACCGGCTTCTTTGCCTAAAAGCGTATCCCGTCCTACATCGTAATACCGGGTGACATATCTGCCGTTTTTCAGCTTGTAGCGAATCCGCACGTCGCACAGAACACCATCGTCTTCTGAAGGACGGTAGTTTGTCAGCTGCCAATGGAACTCCCGGAACTCTGCTATTTCGGCAGCATCGGTGATTTCAAAGCCGCTGTCCTCCCGGAGGCGGCCATAACTGAGCATAGAGTCGCCCAGGATGTAATACCCCTTATCAGCGCCGTAGATATAGGCGGTTTCAATGCTTTCTGCCTTGGGAATGTAGGTTGTGATGCCCAGCGGATCCATCCAGGTCAATCCTAAGCTACCACCAACAATGAGCAGCAAAACGCCCAATGTGAGAATGGACTTTTTGCTGAACACTTTCAAGGTGCGATCCAGCAGCATTTTGCCTGCAAAGTAGCCAATAACCATACCCAGCACTAAGAACAGGTAGGTTTTATTGCCCACCAGGTCGGAGAACATATACAAAAATGCGCCGGCGCCAACGGTTGCCACCAGTAAAAATACAGGCGCTATGGGCTTTAGGGAGATGAAATCGCCGGCGGACTCTAAGTTTCTGCGACGGTAGACGACTCCTGCCAGCAGTAACGCAAGGATGCCCACTGCAGCGCAAAGACCCACATACAGCCACGCCTCCCCTTCCAGGCCGTTATACTGGATCTGGGGCTTTACGTTCTGATAGAGCACTTTTATTTTTGCGTAATCAAAAACGTTCATTTTCTGCAAGGGGAAGAAATGGTAGAACGTGTCCATATCCAGTCGGACACCGTAAAGCAAAGGCTGGTACAGAAGCTGAGCAACCACGCCTAAAAACAAGGTGATCAGATGGGTAATGCCGTAAATGGCGATAGAGCCCAGCAGATTGCCGGCGCAGGTAGCAGCAAGCACTGCCGTTCCAAAGAAGAACAAAAACTGCAGCATAGAAATTGCCAGCCAAATAAGCGCCATATAGGCATATTCCCAAAGCATCAGCGCGCTGATGCCGGTAACCAGCAGGTTGGGAACAAGGCTGAACAGTACGCCTGCCAAAATATGGGTGATGAGCCACCCCTCACGGCGCACAGGAAACGCGTGGAGGGCATTGCACAGGCGGCTGTTGAACAGGTCCATCAGCAGAAACATACCGCAGACACCGCCATAGAACAGGTTGATCCAAGCCATGGCCTTTAAGAAATCTACAGTATCCCTGGCCAGGTCTGCACGGGAAAACTCAGCCATACCAAACAGCACCAGCAAAAGGAACAAGGTATACAGCGCCCAAATGGGAGAATACCGCAAAATATCCTTACGCAGAGCGGTTTTATTGATCCAAGATGTCTTTGTTTTCATAGTAAACACCTCTCAATCTGAATGGGAAGATCTCTTCCGGCAGAATACAACGTATGCATAAACCAGGAAGAATACAAGAGGAATAAGCTTAAAGAAGGATGTTCTTAACTTCATAGTTTACTCCTCCCAGTTCGTAAATAAAGATTTCCTCTAAGGAAAGAGGCAAAATGTCAAAATAGGTGGGGTTGCAGGCAGACACCTTGGCCTGCACCTCCTCAGGTGTGCCACGGACCACCAGGGTGCTCAGTCTACCGGACATACTTTCGTGGAGAATTTCCAACCCCTCAGGGGCAGAGCCTACCATTTGCAGCTTTACGGTGTTGCCCTGCATAGACTCCAGGCTCTTTTCCAGAAGCATTTGTCCCTTATCCATAATACCCACGTGGTCACAGATATCCTCCAGCTCCCGCAGGTTATGGGAGGAGATCAGAACGGTGGTTTCCCGCTGGGCTACATCAGACAGTATAAGGCTCCACACCTGCCGGCGCATTACCGGATCGAGGCCGTCCACAGGCTCATCCAAAATCAGTACATCCGGTCGGGTGCAAATGCTCAAATGGAAGGCTGCCTGCTTCTGCATACCCTTGGAAAAGCGGCGCATTTGACCTTTTTTGGGTAGCTGGAATACATCATAGAGTCTGTCGAACAGCTCGTCATCAAACTTGGGATAGAAGCCCTTATAGTACTTCCGCATTTCCTCCAGGGATGCGGAGGGGAAGTAAAAAATTTCATCGGGAATATAGCAGATCCGGGATTTTGCCGCAGGGTTTTCGTAAATTTTCTGACCCTGCAATGTAATTTCACCCTGATCCGGGCGGTAAACACCGGTGAGTAGACGGATTGCGGTGGATTTGCCTGCTCCGTTAGGGCCAACCAAACCGTAAACTGCGCCCTTCGACACGTGCATAGACAGATTGGACAAAGCGGTAAAATCCCCAAATGTTTTGGTTACATTCTGCATATCAAGCATTTGTATCCCCTCCTTGTTTCAAATACTGCAAAATTGTCTGCCGGGAAACGCCGGCGTCCATAAGCTTTTTTGTAACTGCATCAAGTTCCTGCCAAAGAGGCTCTGCTTCCGGCTGGGCATTTTGGGTAACGCCGCACACAAAGCAGCCCTTTCCGGACACAGTTGCGATCCAGCCGTCAGCCTCCAGCTCCCGATATGCCCGCTGAATGGTATTGGGATTGATGGCAAGCTCACCTGCCAGTTCCCGTACGCTGGGAAGCTTATCCCCGTCCACCAGCACACCGGCGCGGATCTGGGCGCGGAAATTATCGGCAATCTGGGTGTAGATGGGTCTTGCATCACGATAATCCAAGTGTACCAAGGCAGTCCCTCCTTAGAAGTGTATTAACCGTACTAACTGTACTAGTACAGTTAGTATACAATGGATCTTTTTGCTTGTCAAGAGAAATTTTTCGATTAAAGGACCGTCGTGGACGCAAGTCCCTATATAAAAAAGCCGACAGGAATGATCCTGTCGGCTTTTTGCGGACGACCAATGGTCGCCCCTACATATTTAAATTTAGTCCATATTGGGCAGGTAGCTGAAGCCTTTTTGCAGCTCCTCGTCGGTGGGAGCGTAGTCCACCATCTTGCCGTCGTGGAACTTTTCGTATGCCATCATATCGAAGTAGCCTGTGCCGGTGAGGCCGAAGAGAATGGTCTTCTCCTCCCCTGTTTCCTTGCACTTAAGGGCTTCGTCAATAGCTACCTTGATAGCGTGAGAGCTTTCCGGCGCAGGCAGAATTCCCTCTACACGAGCAAACTCCTCTGCTGCCGCAAACACCTCTGTCTGAGCGACGCTGACCGCCTCCATCAGCTTATCGTCGTAAAGCTGGGACAGCGTGGGGTTCATACCGTGATACCGCAGACCGCCGGAGTGGGTGCCTGCAGGAATAAAGCCGCTGCCAAGGGTATACATCTTGGCAAGGGGGCAAACCATACCGGTATCGCAGTAGTCGTAAGCGTACTTGCCGCGGGTAAAGCTGGGGCAGGTTTCCGGCTCAACGGCGATGATGCGATAATCCGCCTTGCCCTTGATCTTCTCGCCCATAAACGGCGCGATCAAACCGCCCAGATTAGAGCCGCCGCCGGCGCAGCCGATAATGATATCGGGCTTAATGTCATATTTATCCATTGCGGCCTTGGTTTCCAGGCCGATCACCGTCTGATGGAGCATAACCTGGTTGAGCACACTGCCCAAAACATAGCGGTAGCCGGGCAGGCTGGTGGCCTTTTCCACAGCCTCGGAAATGGCGCAGCCAAGGCTGCCGGTGGTGCCGGGGTGTTCAGCAAGGATCTTCTTGCCCACCTCGGTTTCCATAGAGGGGCTGGGGGTGACGGATGCGCCATAGGTACGCATAACCTCGCGGCGGAAGGGCTTCTGCTCATAGGATACCTTTACCATATATACCTTGCAATCCAATCCCAAATAGGCGCAAGCCATAGAAAGAGCTGTGCCCCACTGACCGGCGCCGGTCTCAGTGGTAACACCCTTTAGACCCTGCTGCTTGGCGTAGTACGCCTGCGCAATGGCGGAGTTCAGCTTATGGGAGCCGGAGGTATTATTACCCTCAAACTTATAGTAGATCTTTGCCGGTGTCTGAAGCTTTTCCTCCAGGCAGTAGGCGCGCACCAGGGGCGCGGGACGGTACATCTTATAGAAGTTGCGAATCTCTTCGGGGATCTCAAAGTAGGCCTTGGTATCGTTCAGCTCCTGCTCGATCAGCGCATCACAGAATACAGGCGCCAAATCCTCGGCAGTCATAGGCTTACGGGTCTGAGGATCCAGCAGAGGGGCAGGCTTATTCACCATATCTGCCCGCAGGTTATACCAGTATTTGGGCATTTCGCTTTCTTCCAAGTAGATTTTGTAAGGGATCTCTTTCTTTGCCATATTGCATTCTCCTTTTTCTCATTCGGGGCAAAACAAAAATCCTGCCCCAGTTTTGAGCTGGGACAGGACGTAAATCCTGCGGTGCCACCCGGCTTGACGCTTTTCGCGCCCACTTTACGCATACCAACATATGCTGACCTTTGGTTACGGAGGGTCATCTCCGGCGCACATACTTGAAGTGTCCTTCGTTCCGTTTGCCCTCGGAAGTCCATTCAGCCTTACGCTTTCTGCCGCAATCTCACCGCCTGCGACTCTCTGAAAGAAAGGGGGTAATGCCTACTCACTCTTCCTCATCGGTTTTGAGTATTGTAGCACTGCCGCAAACATTTGTCAAGTATCTTTGGTGATTTTCCAACTTTACGAAATATTTACATTTCGTTCTTTTTTCGTTTAGCATTGTTTTTTCCCTTTGCGGTAAAATAGCAACATACAGAAAGGAGTTTTGCCTTATGAATGAACCCTATGAAAACCAAGACAATTTGACCCCCTGGGATTCGGAATACCGTTATATTCCTCCCAAAAAGGAAAAGAAGAAGGGTTGGACCTCAGGAAAAATCGTTGCACTCGCCCTAAGCTGCAGCCTGCTGGGCGGCGCGGTGGGTGCCGGCGGCGTGGCCCTCAGTAGTCACATATTCAGCAGGCCGGTTGAGGGAACGCAGGAAAATGTTTCCAATATTTTTGAGGGAAATCGGGAAAACGCAATTATCGACATTTCCAAAATCGACACCACCAAGCTAATGACACCTGCAGAGGTTTATGCCGCGAATGTGAACTCCACAGTGGGCATTACTACCTCCATTACCACGAATTTCTGGGGATATCAGACCACCTCTGCCGCCTCCGGCTCCGGGTTTATCTTTACCGATGACGGTTACATTCTCACCAATTTCCACGTGGTTGAGGATTCCAATTCCATCACCGTGACCCTCTACAACGGAAAGACCCACGATGCAAAGCTTGTGGGCTATGATGAGAGCAATGACGTGGCTGTTTTGAAGATCGAAGCTGAGGATCTTACACCTGTGGTGTTAGGTGACTCTGACAATTTGAATGTGGGCGACAGCGTAGTTGCCATCGGCAATCCTTTGGGCGAGCTTACCTTCTCCCTTACCTCCGGCGCCATCAGCGCCAAGGACAGAGCCATTACGATGTCCGGCGGCAATACTATGCGTTTGATGCAAACAGATTGCGCTATCAATTCCGGCAACTCCGGCGGCGCGCTTTTCAATCTTTACGGCGAGGTCATCGGCATTACCAACGCCAAGTACTCCAGCGGTTCCAGCTCTGAGGCCTCCATCGACAACATTGGCTTCGCAATCCCCATTAACAAGGCCCGATCCATTGCGCAGAGCATTATTGAAAAAGGGTATGTTTCCAAGCCCTATATCGGTGTTTCCGTTACCACCGTCAGCGCTGAAACGCAGAGCTACGGACTTCCCCAAGGCGCTGCTGTGAAGGAAGTCGTCAAGGATAGCCCGGCGGAGAAAGCAGGGCTGCAGGTAAATGACATCATTACCCACGTAAACGGAAAGGATATTTCAGATCACACAGAGCTTGTTACCCTGGTTGGCAATGCTACAGTAGGCGACACGCTGGAGCTTACTGTATACCGTAAAGGCGCAACAAAGCAAATTTCCATTACCGTAGCAGAGCAAATTCAATCTGCAAACCAAGAAGAAAACACACAAGCGCAATCCCAGATTCCCGTTTATCCCTGGGGCGGCGGACGATAAATAAAATCATAACCACCGGCCGTGCCGGTGGTATGCACAGGCCCCTTAGGGCCTTTTACCCGCCGAGCCTATAGGCTCATCGAATTTTCTTTCGCTTGCGTGTTCTGCCCTACTACCGCAGATGCGGTTATGTGCGCACCGAAGGCCCCCTCTGACGAGGGGGCTGGATTTTGCGCAGCAAAAGACTGGGGGAGAGAATATTTCTCTTCTTGTTTTTCTCTCCCTCCGTCAAAAATCAAAGATTTTTGC
>JAFQCX010000043.1 GCA_017416245.1 Oscillospiraceae bacterium
AATACAAAGTCCTGGTCGGTAAAGGCCATGTTTCCAGAAAAGCCGCCACTGCCAAGGCAGAGTCCGAGTACGCTGTATTCAACAAAACGCAGAAGATCACCTCGGATTTTGATAAGGAGGTAAAACGCTTATTGGAGTCCCAGTGATTAGTCCACAACCAACTTAATCTACATCGAACCTTGGAGGAATAAATATGAGCATCTCCGATTTGAATCAGAAAATATCAGAACTTAAATTTGCTATTACACAGCAACACGATGCACTTGGGTTACTCAGACAACAAATTACTGACACAGTTAAACCTTTCGTAAATGAGCAAATCAAAATCGAAGTTGAAAAACATGTAAAGGGAAATCCCGAGCACACAAAAGGCCTCGGTAGGGAATCTCTGGCAGAAATGAAACAGCGTCTCACAAAAACCTTAGAAAACAGCAATTCTTTCGTAGATGAAATCTTTACAAACGATATTCTTTGGGTTCATGTGAACTACGAGGTCAAACCTAATGGAGATAGATTGGTGCAAGCATATAATAGCAAAAAGCTAGCAGGCGAGAATATCCGTAACGGCATTAAAATTGCCCTGGGTGCAGCAGGTAAAATCTTAATTGACTACAAATACCTAACTCTCGGCAGAGAATACCAGTGGGAAAAAGGCATACGTTATGACTATACTCGCGCTAACAACGGTGTCTCAAGGCTGATGTATGCGTATGGCATATCCTTCCCCGATGATCTCACTAAACTTATTGCCGAGTATTGCAACGGAATTGATCAGCTCCATAAATTATCCTGTCAATTAATTGATTCACAAGCAAGCCTTTCTCAGCAAGAAGCGCTTGATCTCTGGAATGATGTATAAAGCTATTCTGCGCGACTAACAAAGCAGCACCATCCTATTAGGGATGGTGTTGTTTACTTGTAAAAGATCGCACTTTTACCGTTCTGAGCTCGTGAATTTCGGATCCCCGAAAATATGCGCGCGGTTGCGAACTCGAAAAGACAGCGCAGAACATGTTGACAAGCGAACGATTGTTTGTTAAAATATTATCACAACTGAATGAACCCAGGAACTTTCGTATGAAGGATTTTGTCGTCACCGAGCACCGGGGTACATTGCTTCCCAGCGATGTAATGTGAAACCACCAAATAGCCGGGCGCAAAAGCTTACCACATAGACTGGCAGATCAACTGCCGGATATGTGTTGGTCTTTTGTGCCCGGCTTTTATTGTATCAAGAAAACCCCCAGCACGGCTGGGGGTTCCAAAAAGCTTTAGCTATGCCCAGTCCCGCCGCAGCGGAAAGCCTCCCTCTGATGAGGGAGGTGGCAAAAATCTGTTTGATTTTTGACGGAGGGAGAGAAACAAGCAGAGAAAATTCTCTCCCCCAGTCTTTTGCTTCGCAAAATCCAGCCCCCGCGTCAGAGGGGGCCTGTGCATACCACCGGCACGGCCGGTGGTTATGATTATTCCAATTCGAATGCGCCGGTGTAGAGGCGGTAATAGGTGCCCTGCTGGGCAATTAAGTCCTCGTGGGTGCCGCGCTCGATGATCCGTCCCTGCTCCAGCACCATAATGCAGTCGGAGTTCCGTACAGTAGACAGCCGGTGGGCAATGACGAAGGTGGTTCTTCCCTGCATCAGCGCATCCATACCCTTTTGCACCAGGGCCTCGGTACGGGTGTCGATGGAGGAGGTAGCCTCGTCCAGAATCATCACAGGGGGATCTGCCACCGCCGCCCGGGC
Organism: Oscillospiraceae bacterium; assembly: GCA_017416245.1. Classification (GTDB taxonomy): domain Bacteria; phylum Bacillota; class Clostridia; order Oscillospirales; family Oscillospiraceae; genus Faecousia. The sequence continues at coordinate 1,743 of JAFQCX010000043.1, forward strand.
GATTGCGATCAGCTGCCGCTGACCCTGAGAGAGCTGGGCGCCGTTGCCGGTGAGCATGGTGTTGTAGCCCTCGGGAAGTCTTGTGATAAAGTCGTGGGCATTGGCGGTCTTTGCCGCGGCGATACACTCCTCATCGCTTGCCTGCAGGTTACCGTAGCGGATATTGTCCATCACCGTGTCGGTGAACAGATTGGTGTCCTGCAGAACAATGCCCAGGCTTCGCCGCAGATCGGCCTTGCGGATCTTGTTGATATTGATGCCGTCATAGCGGATCTTGCCGTCGGCAATATCATAAAATCGGTTGATCAGGTTGGTAATGGTGGTCTTGCCTGCGCCGGTAGCGCCTACAAATGCCAGCTTTTGACCGGGATTTGCGTACAGGGTCACATCGTGCAGCACCGTCTTTTCCGGCACGTAGCCGAAGTCCACGTTATACATAGTAATGTCGCCCTTCAGCGCGGTGTAGGTCAGCGTGCCGTCCTGATGGGGGTGCTTCCACGCCCAGGAGCCGGTGCGCTCATCGCACTCGGTAATGGTGCCGTCCTGGTCAATGCGGCAGTTCACCAGGGTCACATAGCCTTCATCGGCTTCTTCTTCGGCATCCATCACCTCAAAAATACGCTCCGCGCCGGCCAGCGCCATAATGATGGAGTTAATTTGGCTGCTCACATGGCCGATGGGCATATTGAAGCTGCGGCTGAGGGCCAAAAAGCTCACCAGCCCGCCCAGAGAAATAAGCGTTTCATTGCTGTGAATTGCCAGCAGACCGCCGATAACAGCCAAAATGGTGTATTGCAGGTAGCCTAAATTGTTGTTCACAGGGCCCATCATATTGGTGTAAGAGCCGGCCTTGCAGGCATTTACCCGCAGGTCCTCGGCGATGCCGTCAAATTCCTGCTTGCAGGTATTTTCACGGCAGAACACCTTCACCACCCGCTGACCGGAGATCATCTCCTCCACATAGCCGTTCACTGCGCCCAAAGCCCGCTGCTGACCGATAAAGTACTTGGCGGTGTTGCTTGCCACGGTCTTGGTGACGAACAGAATGCCGGTGGAGGTAACGACCACCACAGCGGTGAGAATGGGGGAGGTCACCAGCATCATCACAAACACGGTCACCAGGGTGGCAACCGAGGAGATGCACTGGGGAATGGATTGGGAGATCATCTGTCGCAGGGTGTCGATGTCGCCGGTGTAGCGGCTCATCAGGTCGCCGGCGGTGTGGGTGTCAAAGAAACGGATGGGAAGCCGCTGCATGTGGCGGAACATAGCGTCCCGAATATGCTTTTGGGTACCCTGTCCCACCTTCACCATCAGGAAGTTATACAGGAATGCGGAAACCATACCCACCAGGTACACACCTGCCATACCGGCAAGGAAGAGGACAAGGGGGGTAAAATTGGGGTTTTCCTGCCCGATGAGGGGCTTAATATAGTCGTCGATGATATACTGCAGGGATTTGCTGCTGGCAGCCTGGGCAAAGGAGGCAAGGAGGATGCACAGCACCACAACGATCAGGGATTTGCGGTAGGGCTTCATATACCCTAACAGCCGGGCGAGGGTCTTTTTGGGATTTTTGGCCTTGCGGCCGTCACCTCTTAATCTGACAGGGGGCATTATTCCTCACCGCCTTTCACCTGAGATTCATAGACCTCCTGATAAATGGGGGAGGTCTTCAGCAGCTCCTCGTGAGTGCCCTGGGCAGCGATGGTGCCGCCCTCCAGCACCAGGATCAGGTCAGCCTCCTGGACGGAAGCCACCCGCTGGGCGATGATCAGCTTGGTAGTGCCGGGGATCTCCTCTTTAAAGGCCTTGCGGATGAGCGCATCGGTGTGGGTGTCCACCGCGGAGGTGGAGTCGTCCAGAATGAGGATCTTGGGCTTTTTCAGCAGAGCCCGCGCAATGCAAAGCCGCTGCTTCTGTCCGCCGGATACGTTGGTGCCGCCCTGCTCGATGTGGGTGTCATACCCGTCGGGGAAGCTGGCGATAAAATCGTGGGCGCAGGCAAGCCGGCAGGCGTGTTCCATCTCCTCGTCTGTGGCGTTGGGGTTGCCCCAGCGGAGATTGTCCTTGATAGAGCCGGAGAACAGAACATTTTTCTGCAGCACCATGGAAACCGCGTCACGGAGCGTGTTCATATCGTAATCCCGCACATCCACGCCGCCAACCTTTACAGCTCCCTCGGTCACGTCGTACAGACGGGGGATCAGCTGTACAAGGGTGGACTTACTAGAGCCGGTAACGCCCAAAATACCCACGGTCATACCGGAATCAATGTGCAGACTTACATTGTCCAAAGCGTTTCTGCCGGCCTGCTTGCTGTAGCGGAAAGATACGTTTTCAAAATCGACAGAGCCGTCTTTTACTTCCGTTACAGGCTTTTCCGGCTGGGCAAGATCGGGTGTTTCCGTGAGGATCTCGTAAGCACGGCGCATAGGGGCGCGGCTCATGGTGAACATCACGAACACCATAGACATCATCATCAGACCGTTGAGGATCTGGCCGGTGTAAGTAAACATAGCGGTCAGATCGCCGGTATCCAGCGTGCCGCCTACCACCAGCTTTGCGCCTAAGTAGGAGATCACGATCATACTGGTGTAAACCGCCATCTGCATCAGGGGGTTATTGAAGGCCATGATCCGTTCTGCCTTCACAAAATCTGCGTAGATTTCATCGGAAGTGCCGGTGAATTTCTCAATTTCCTTATTTTCCCGGACGAAGGCTTTCACCACACGGATACCGTGGATATTCTCCTGCACCACGTTGTTCAGCTTGTCGTAGGTCTTGAATACCCGCTCAAAAATGGGATGCACCCGGCTGATGAGAAACAACAGCCCAAAGGCAAGCAGAGGCAAAACGATGCAGTAGATCACGCTCATTTTGGGGCTGATGCGGAAAGCCATGATCAGCGCCAGCACCAGCATCACCGGCGTGCGGAAGATCATACGGATGGACATCTGGAAGGTCATCTGCAGATTGGCAACGTCGGAGGTGAGCCTGGTGACGATAGAGGATGCAGAAAATTTGTCGATGTTGGAAAAGTCGAAGGTCTGCACCTTGGAAAACATATCGTGGCGCAGATTCCGGGCAAAGCCGGTGCTGGCATAGGAGGCAAGGAACGCCGAACCTACGCCAAAGGCAAGGCTGCACAAAGCGCACAGCAGCAGAAGGCCACCCTGCTGCAAGACTGCCGTCATATTGCCTGTTTCAATGCCGGTGTTGATCATTTTGGCGATCACAAGGGGGATGAGGATCTCCATGGTGACCTCACCCACCATACAAATGGGGCTTCCCAGCGCTGCCCATTTGAACTCCCGGACACTCCGGGCAAGTGTTTTTATCACAGATAATTCCTCCTTGGGAAGCAATTCTTTCCTAAAATATTATTTTACCAAACCGCCGGCAGATTGCAATAGGATACGAAAAAAGTTTACAATTGAAAGGCAAAAAATATCCCCTCTTGCAAGCAAGAGGGGGGGTAATTTATGCAAAAGCAGCGTTGGCGGCGGCAATGACGATTTTCCGTTCCTCGTCGGTGACGGGCACATCAAAATCGTCAAAGGCGTTCTCGGTGATATCTCTGCCGGTGAGATACTTAAACCAGGTTAGCGCCAGCAGATACCGGCCTGCGCCTAAAGAGGCGTGGAAGGTGTCCCGATGGATCTTTTCGATACCGGTCTGGGAGGCAATGAGCATAGCCTTGCCGGCGGGAATGATGCCGTCGGCAGAAATCAGCTCCGCTGCCTGGGCATAAGCCTTCTCAACGGCGGCAAACATATCTGCTGAGGTGGCAAAATTCTGGGCTTCCAGCTTGGGACTGCCGTCTTCATAGGCCCAGGTCTGATGGATCACCTGCTTTGCCTCGGGGCAGTATTTCCGCACATAGGCGGACAATTCCTGAATGTAGGGGGTGTAGGTCTCAAAACGGGCGCTCTGGTGGCTGGCCTGCTGGAAGGTAACCACATCCCATATTTCGCTGCGCAGGGCCTCACGGATGGTCGTTTTCAGATTGGTGAGGGTGCCGTTGACCTGCAGGGCGTAGGAATCCGTATCGTCCAGCATATTTAAATAGTGTGTTCTTTGGCTGCAGCCGCCGATGTAGAGGGTCACGCAGTACAGGTCCTCGCCCTCACGCCTTGCCAGCTGGTGGAGATACCGATGGGCATCCACGGAAAAACTGTTGCCAATAGATAAAACCTTCATATTTCTTCCTCCTGTGTCTTTTATAATATGTATTGTAGCCGTCCTGCCCGCAAATTGCAAGAGAAACGGAAAAAATAGTTTACAAGATTGTCTTTCTCTGCTAAAATAAAGAGGACAACAGGATAACACCATTTCGTGGCTGCGTGGGGGTAAAACCTGCGTAGCTGAACAAGATAATCGGGTGCAAATCCCGAACGGTACCGCCGCTGTAAGTGTTATTGGACGTTTCATGGCGAAAGCCGGTCACTGGGAAACCGGGAAGGCGAAACGCTCCGCAAAGGTCGCAACCTCCTTTGCAAAGGCACAAGTCAGAAGACCTACGAAGTGGTCTCTCCAGCTCTCTGCGATTTACAGAGGGTACGCTTGTCGCGGAAAAACGGCCGCGGTGCAGTATGCGCCGTGGTACATTTATTTTTTTGGAGGTTTTTTATGAACAAGAAAAGGTTAGCTCTGATCATTGGCCTGGTAGTGCTGGTAGCAGCGCTGGTGGCGGTGTACTTTGTGACCCGTCCCGCAACCACCGAGGGTATGAAAGCTTTCACCCTGGAGATCCTTCACTCTGACGGTGAGGAATTGAAACTGGATCTGGTGTCCGACAAGGAGTATTTGGGTGAATACCTGCAGGAAAAGGGTATCATCAAGGGCGAACAGGGACAGTACGGTCTTTATATTCAGGAAGTGGACGGCGAGAAGGCTGTGTTTGAAACAGACGGCGCTTACTGGGCATTCTATGTAGGCACAAACTATGCCACCCAGGGCATCGACCTGACCCCCATTGAAGAGGGCGGGGTTTATAAGCTGATCTATATGGTGGATGAGGCCGGCTAATCGATAAATTTAGGTTGCAAAGCAAGGCGTGTGGGGTTTCCCACACGCCTTTTTGTCGCGGTGTGTCATTTTGTCATTGCGAAACCAACCCTCCATTGTCATTGCGAGGGTGCGTCAGCACCCGTGGCGATCCCCTCCAATAAACACGTCATTGCGAGGGCGGTTTACCGCCCGTGGCAATCCCCCTCGTAGACGGTTGTAGGGGCCGGCGTCCTCGACGGCCCGCTTGGGGGTTGCCACGAAGCGTTGCTTTTTCGCAGTTTTTTCTTGTAATATACGGCCTTTTGTGATAAACTAAATTGAAAATTTATGGAAATAACCCGTTGGAGGCGCTTATGTGCAGCTATCCGCCTTAATTTCCCCCTTTTATAAAGAAGCAAAACTACTTTGGAGGATGTTATGTCAACCTTAATTGAAGAAATCAGCCGACGCCGGACCTTTGCGATCATCTCTCATCCGGACGCCGGTAAAACCACCTTAACAGAAAAATTCCTGCTCTATGGCGGCGCCATTGCCCAGGCAGGTGTAGTCAAGGGCAAGAAAAACTCCCGGGCTGCCACCTCAGACTGGATGGAAATCGAAAAGCAGAGAGGTATCTCCGTTACCTCCTCTGTGATGCAGTTCCAGTACGGCGGCTTTTGCATCAACATTCTGGACACCCCCGGTCACCAGGACTTCTCCGAGGACACCTACCGCACCTTGATGGCGGCAGACTCGGCAGTTATGGTCATTGACGGCGCAAAGGGCGTTGAGCCTCAGACCAGAAAGCTGTTCAAGGTCTGCGCCATGCGGCACATTCCCATTTTTACCTTTATTAATAAGATGGACCGTGAAACCCAGGACCCCTTCGACCTTTTGGACGAGGTGGAACGGGAGCTGGGCATTGAAACCTACGCTATGAACTGGCCTATTGGTTGCGGAAAGGATTTCCAGGGGGTTTACGACCGGGAAAAGAGCCAGCTTTTGTTCTTCTCGGGCCTCAACGGCAGGGCAAAGGCGGAAAAAATGGAAGTGGATCTGTACGATCCCAAGGTTGCCGAGCTTTTGGACAGTGACGCCAAGCACCAGCAACTGATCGACGATGTGGAGCTGCTGTCTGCCGGACGGGAGATGGATATGGAGGCCGTGCGGAACGGTCAGCTTTCTCCTGTGTTCTTCGGCTCGGCGCTGACCAACTTCGGCATTGAGCCCTTCCTGGAGAACTTCCTGAAGCTGACCCCGCCCCCTTTGTCCAGAACGGCAGATTGTGGCGAAATCGATACTTTCAGCCCGGATTTTTCCGCTTTTGTGTTCAAAATCCAGGCAAATATGAACAAAGCCCATCGGGACCGCCTTGCCTTTATGCGTATCTGCTCCGGCAAATTCCAGCGGGATACAGAATACTACCATATGCAGGGCGCACGGAAAATGCGTCTTTCCCAGCCCCAGCAGCTGATGGCTGCCGAGCGTGAGATCGTGGACGAGGCCTATGCCGGCGACGTGATCGGCGTGTTCGACCCGGGCATTTTCTCCATCGGCGATACCATCACCGTGCCGGGCAAAAAGTTCCTCTACTCCGGCATTCCCACCTTTGCCCCGGAGCATTTCTGCCGTGTTTCCGCCAAGGATTCTATGAAGCGGAAGCAGTTTGTCAAGGGTACGGAGCAGATCGCCCAGGAGGGCGCCATTCAGATCTTCAAGGTGCCAAACTCCGGTATGGAGGAGGTCATCGTGGGCGTTGTGGGCACGCTGCAGTTTGACGTGTTCCAGTACCGTATGAAGAACGAGTACGGCGTGGATCTGCGGATGGATATGCTGCCCTATGAGGAGATCCGCCTGATCGACAGCTACCCCGGCGATCTGCTAGACCTGAATTTGGGCAGTGACGCGGAGCTGCTGGAAGATTACCGCGGTCGAAATCTGCTGGTGTTCAGTAGCTTCTGGGCCATTGATTTTACCTGCAAGCGCAACCCCGGCCTGCAACTGAAGGAAATTGTTGTAGAAGAAGGATAAAACTCCCCCGGCAAGCCGGGGGACTAAGGCTTCCCCTCAAGGGGAAGCCTTTTTGTATAAGAATACCACCGGCTGTGCCGGTGGTTCCAAAAAGCTTTAGCTATGCATAGTCCCGCCGCAGCGGAAAGCCTCCCTCTGATGAGGGAGGTGGCAAAAATCTATTTGATTTTTGACGGAGGGAGAGAAACAAGCAGAGAAAATTCTCTCCCCCAGTCTTTTG
>JAFQCX010000044.1 GCA_017416245.1 Oscillospiraceae bacterium
GTCTTCGCCCTGAGCGTTGGTCAGGAATTCGCCCATCAGGCCCTTAGCGCCGGTGGCGGGGTCACGGGTGAAAGCAACGCCGGTGCCGCAGTCATCGCCCATATTACCAAAGGCCATGGACTGGACGTTAACGGCAGTACCCCAAGAGTAGGGAATGTCGTTTTCACGGCGGTAGATGTTAGCGCGGGGGTTGTCCCAGGAGCGGAACACAGCCTTCACAGCGCCCATCAGCTGCTGGGTAGGATCGGAGGGGAACTCTGCGCCGATCTTGGCCTTGTACTCAGCCTTGAACTGATTTGCCAGCTCCTTCAGATCCTCGGCAGTCAGCTCAACGTCCTGCACGACACCCTTCTTTTCTTTCATTTCGTCGATCAGTACTTCGAAGTACTTCTTACCGACTTCCATAACAACGTCAGAGTACATCTGAATGAAGCGGCGGTAGCAGTCGTATGCCCAGCGGGGGTTGCCGGACTTGGTTGCCAAAACCTCCACGACCTCTTCGTTCAGACCCAGGTTCAGGATGGTGTCCATCATGCCGGGCATAGAGGCGCGGGCGCCGGAACGGACGGAGACCAGCAGGGGGTTCTCCTTATCACCGAACTTCTTGCCGGTGATCTCTTCCAGCTTGGTTACATACTCCATAATTTCAGCCTGGATGCTGTCGTTGATTTTACGGCCATCTTCGTAATACTGGGTGCAGGCCTCGGTAGAAATAGTAAAACCCTGGGGAACAGGCAGACCGATATTGGTCATTTCCGCCAGGTTTGCGCCCTTGCCGCCCAGCAGCTCCCGCATGGAGCCATTGCCTTCGGTGAACAGATAAACATACTTGTGAGACATTGAAATACTCCTTTCAATTGTAGGCAACTCTGTTGCCTGATTTTTGATTTTTTATAAACGCCGAAACATTATAGCACGATTGTGCAAAAAAGTAAACCTTTTTGGTTAAATTTTGCAATCTTACCTGGAAATTTTCGTTAAAACATACCTATCAGCCCCATAAAAAACCAAAAAAAGCGCAGAAATCCCAAGAGATTTCTGCGCCGTTTATGCTTAATGCAGTTCTATGTAATTGCCCTCAGTAATTATAATAGGTGGATACCCTTTCTCCTGCCTTTTTTTAATAAATTTCTCAGCCGCTTCCATATCCTCCGCGACTACGGCAATTTCTATATTCCCTGTTCGGTTAGATACATGCCAGGAGGTAACGCCAAACTCCTTATCAAGCATTTCCTTAGCAACGGTATCGGCATATTTCTGCGACGCATTGAGGGAGTATTCACAGGATTCATACGCCACCACAGGCGAATAAACAGACAGCACCATCTTCAGCTCCGCCATCGTCTCCTCTAAAGGAGAGCACAAACGGATATGGTACACACCATCTTCAATGTAACCGCCGCCGTAATAGTCGGGGTAATCCGTCACATAACCATTGTTGTGAAAATAATGCATAAGCGCATCGCTGGCTGCCACCGCATACTGTTGCTCCGCAACTCGCTGCTCCCAGGAGGGCGTAGATTCCGTGGGATCGGACTCTGTATTCTTACGGTCTAAGGTCAATGCAACGCATATTGCAATTCCTGCCGCAAGGGCAGCCAAAATCAGAATCCACAAGGTTTTCTTCTTCACAGGCAACTCCTTTCCCACAAAAGCATTGGCAGCAACCCTTTTCACTTAATATTCTCTTATGACGGCCTTTACCAGGCCTACAAGCTCTGCTTCCCTGCCGTCGATGGGGCTGTAGGCATCGTTTTCCGGCAGGAGCCAAACCTCTGTGCCCCGGCGCTGCAAGCGCTTTACGGTAGCCTCATCCCCAATGCGGGCAACCACGATCTGCCCGTCATCTGCAGTTTGCTGGGGGCGGACGACCACCATATCGCCATTCAAAATGCCGGCATTCACCATACTGTCGCCCCGCACCCGCAGGGCAAAGCAGGAGGGGTCGCCGTCCCAAAGGATCGTGCCCTCTTGATTTTCCAGGGCCAAAATGGGCATACCTGCGGTGACCACACCCACTACGGGGATCTGACCGGGGCGCTTAGCCGTTACGATCGCGCGCTTTCTGCCCTTTGCGCCGGGTGAGAGCAGCAGTCCCTTCTCCTGCAGTTGGGTCAAATGGTAGCTGACGGAGGCGGTGGAACGAAGACCCACAGCCGCGCCGATCTCCCGCACGGAGGGCGCAAATCCGTTTTCCTGCACAAACCGATTGACATAGTCTAAAATCAGTTCCGCTTTGTTGCTGGTTCTGGGCATATTCCTTCCTCCGTTTCTTCTTTTTCTTTATTTTAGCACATATGAACGAAAAAGGAAAGAAAAATTTTCTGTTCCACGGAACAAATTTTCCCCTTTTCCGCGCACCAAACCCCCTATACTAACCATAGAATATACGGAGAGGAAGGGATACTATGGAAACATTTGACAAAGCGAAGGCGGCAAGGGTTTGGCAACGAGTGCAGGGGGATGTGGCTACCAATCCCACCCGCGGATTACAGGGGCTGATCGCAGAGGAATGGGCGGATGCGGCGCTCTATCTGTCCCTCTCCCGACGGGTACAGGGAAATGCCGCCGTGATCCTGCGAAAGATGGGACAGGAGGAACAGGCCCATATGGCTTGCCTGAAGGGGATCTATACCCTGCAGGGAACAGGGCGGCCTAACGTTCCCACACCGCCGACCCCCGATAATGCGCCTGTCAGCACCATGCTGCGGCGGTGCTACGGACGGGAGATGCGATGCCTTGCCCAATACGAGGCCAGGGCAAACGACCCGGAGTACGGGCAGATCTTCACCCGTATGGCCCAGCAGGAGCGGGAGCATTGCCGGCTGATCTTAGAGCTGCTGGGCAGCTTACCGCAGGATAAATGATTATGTAGGGACCGGCGTCCTCGACGGTCCAAATTTCCTGCAAAATATGCAAAAAACCGCCCCGATTGGGGCGGTTTTCTTTTGGACTGTCCGGAGGCCAGTCCCTACTTTTTCATTATTCGTCGTTCTTGGCCTCGTCGATGATCTTCTGCTGGCTTGCCTTGGGCACTTCCTCGTAACGGACAAATTCCAGAGTAAAGGTGCCGCGAGCCTGGGTCATAGCACGCAGGTCGATGGCGTAGTTGCCCATTTCAGCCATGGGAACTTCTGCCTCAACAACGGTGTTGCCGTCGGAGTCGGGGTTCATACCCAGGGGACGGCCGCGGCGCTTGGAAAGGTCGCCCATTACGTCGCCCACATAATCCTCGGGAACAGTAACAGCCAGAGCGCCAACAGGCTCCAGCAGAGTGGGAGCTGCGTTGGGCATTGCTTCCTTGAAAGCAAGGATAGCGGCCAGCTTGAATGCCATTTCGTTGGAGTCAACAGGGTGATAGGAGCCATCGTACAGAACGGCCTTCAGACCAACCATAGGATAGCCTGCCAGAGGTCCCTTCAGAACGGCTTCCTGGATACCCTTTTCAACAGCGGGGTTGAAGTTCTTGGGAACTGCGCCGCCAACGACCTCTACATCGAAGATCAGATCATCGGTCTCATCCTGGGGAGAGAAGCGAACCCAAACATCACCGAACTGGCCGGAACCGCCGGTCTGCTTCTTATGACGGCCGTGAGCCTCCACGGTCTTCTTGATCTTCTCACGGAATGCAACCTTTGCAGGGCTCAATTCAGCATCCACACCGAAGCGGCTCTTCAGCTTGGAAACCAGCACGTCCAGATGCTGATCGCCGGCGCCGGACAGAACCATCTGATGGGTCTCGGCGTTGTTGACAACGGTGAAGGAGGGATCTTCCTCGTTCAGTCTTGCCAGACCTGCGGCAACCTTTTCTTCCTGGCCCTTTGCCTTGGGAGCAATTGCCTGGGAGTAGCAAGGCTGTGCGTAGGGGATCTGCTTCAAGGAAACCACCTTACGGGGGTCACACAGGGTATCGCCGGTCTTGACCTTATCCATCTTGCCGATGGCGCCGATATCGCCGCAGGTGAGCACCTTAACTTCGGTTGCCTTCTTGCCGCACATAGAGTACAGACGGCCCAGCTTTTCGGTCTCGCCGGTACGGGCGTTGATCAAAGCGGTATCGGAGGTGATCTCGCCGGAGAGGACCTTCACGAAGGAGTACTTGCCGTACTGATCGGAAACGGTCTTAAACACAAATGCAGAGGGAACGCCACCGGGAGATACTACAAATTCCTCGGTCGTGCCGTCGGCCAGGGTGGCCTTGTGATAGTTGCCCTCAATGGGATTGGGCAGCAGATCGATAATATGATCCATCAGCATCAGGCTGCCCAGGCAGTCCATAGCGGAACCGCACAGAACAGGGAACAGGCTCAGATCCTTAACGCCCTGGCGCATACCCTTGATCATTTCAGCATAGGTGAAGGGTTCTTCATTAAAGAACTTATCCATCATCTCTTCGTCGGTCTCCGCAACGGCTTCTCTCAGAGCGTAATTGAATTCCTCAATTACCTCGTCCTTGCCCTCGGGAACAGCGATCTCAGCGCGCTTCAGATTCTGCATCTCGTAGGCGCGCTTGTTCAGCACGTCAATGATGCCGGTAACCTTGCGGCTGCTATCCCAAATGGGAACCACCACGGGAGCGATCTTATTGCCGTACTTTTCACGCAGAGCGTTGAAGGTGGCGTTGTAGTCGGAGTTATCCTCGTCTACCTTGGAGATGTAAATGAAACGGGGCATATTCCGTTCTTCGCAGTACTTCCATGCCTTTTCGAAGCCAACGGTGACGCCATCCTTGGCAGAGCAGACCAAAATGGCTGCATCAGCGGCCCGGAGGGCTTCCATAGCAGCGCCGGCAAAATCGAAACCGCCGGGGGCATCCAGAAGGTTGATCCGGGTGTTCTTGTAGTCCAGAGGCACTACGGAAGCGGAGATGGAAATATTTCTGCGAACCTCTTCGGGATCATAGTCACAAACGGTATTGCCATCTGCATTCTTGCCCATACGGACGATGGCGCCGGTCATGTAAAGTAAGCTTTCCGCCAAAGCGGACTTGCCGCTGCCGCTGTGGCCCAGCAGACAGACGTTACGAATTGCATTTGCTGTGTACATTTATGTTCATTCTCCTTTCTTGGACAGCGGTGCCTGGCACCGCAATACATACATTATACACGAACAGATATGCGATTTCAATGGTTTTTTTGTGATTTTTGCAAAGCTTTCCTTGCCCTATTTAAATTGAACGAAAACCCGACCCACTTTCCGTTCATATTGCATAAAAACAGGCCGAAATTCCAAATGCTGGAATTCTTCTTCTAAATATTCCCTGTGAATTTTTCTTAAAAAACTTGTAAACAGGGTAGAACTGACGGTTTTTTTATGGTATAATGCTCATAACTATACCATTTGGAGAGAAAAACTATGTTGGAACTATTAGCGCCGGCAGGCTCTATGGAGGCTCTGCGGGCAGCGGTGCAAAACGGAGCCAACGCGGTATATCTTGGCTGCGGTCAGTTTAATGCCCGCCAAAGCGCCAAGAATTTTACCCCGCAGGCACTTGCCGAAGCCGTAAAATACTGCCATATCCGCGGCGTAGCCGTTCACCTGACCTTGAACACTTTGGTGTCTGACAAGGAGATGGAGGAGGCCACGGCGCTGATCCGCCATGCCGCAAATGCAGGTGTGGACGCCTTTATCGTGCAGGATCTGGGCATCATCGACCTTTGCCGGCAGATCGCCCCCAACGTGCCTCTCCACGGATCTACCCAGCTGACCGTTCACAGCCTGCCCGGCGTGCAGTTCTGCGCCGGTATGGGAATGAGCCGGGTGGTGCTCAGCCGGGAGCTGAGCCGGGAGGAGATCCGCTATATCTGCGCCAATTCCCCCATTGAGATTGAAGTGTTCGGTCACGGCGCGCTGTGTATGAGCTACTCCGGCCAATGCTATCTTTCCGCCGCCATCGGCGGCCGGTCCGGCAACCGGGGTCGCTGCGCCCAGCCCTGCCGTCAAAGCTACGGCTATGACCGCTGGGAGAACAAGTACCCCTTAAGTTTGAAGGACAACTGCACCGTGCAGTATGTAAAAGAACTGGAAAGTATGGGCGTTGCCTCCTTGAAGCTGGAGGGTCGTATGAAGCGCCCCGAATACGTGGCCGCGGTAACACAGGTGTACCGGCAGGCCATCGATTCCGGCAATGTGACGAAGCCTATGCTGGAACAGCTGACCACCGCCTTTAACCGGCAGGGCTTTACCGACTACTATTCCGGCAGGACCGGCGCCCATATGTTTGGCATTCGGGAGGACACCGCTACCAACGAACGTTGGTGCAAGGAAATGCGTCAGACCTACGAATCCGCAGAAAATGCCCTTGTGCCTGTGGAATTTCAGATGGTCGTCCACACCGGCCGAACTGCTCTGAAGGTGATCGACGCGGACGGGCGCAGCTGCACTGCCTACGGACCTGCTCCCGAGCCTGCCCGGACCATGGAGCTGACCCACGATGCGCTGGCCTCCCGCTTGAGCAAGACCGGCGGCACACCCTATCTGTGCGTCCGTGTCCGTTCCGACATTGCGCCGGGGCTGACCCTGTCTGCCGCCACCATCAACGGGTTGCGGCGGGATGTTTTGAATCTGCTCACCGCCCAGCGGGCACGTCGGGAAGCCCCTGTTTTAGGAAGGCCCTCCCGCATCCCCCACTACAAGGGGCTGTCTACCCCGCCGGAGCTGACGGTGCAGGTCACCACCCGGGAGCAGATCACTCCCAAGCTGCTGAAAACCAAGCTGAGCGTGCTGTATGTACCTCTGCACATTCTGTGTGAAGACCCGGCATTCTGCCAAAGTCTGACCGGGCAGGTCACGGTTTGCGCCGTGCTGCCCCGAATCGTACACGATGGAGAATTCTCCAAGCTGCGGCAGAATCTTCTGGCGGTGAAGGCGCTGGGTGTTGAAGATGCTCTGATCGGCAACGTGGGGCTGCTGCTTCCTGTGCGGGAGTGCGGTCTGCGGACACGGGGCGATTTTGGCTTGAATCTTTACAACTCCGGCAGTATGAACACTGCCCGGGATCTGCAACTCCGTTCTGCCTGCCTCAGCTTTGAAATGACGCTGCCGCAGATCCGGGACGTGAGCAAGGCCGTACCCACCGAGCTTTTGATCTACGGACGGCTGCCCCTTATGGTGACGGAGAATTGCCTTGCCAAGGGCAAAACCGGCGCTTGCACCTGCCACGTGGCGCCTGCCAAGCTCACCGACAAAACCGGCGCCCAGTTCCCCGTTATCAAGGACGGCAGCACCTGCCGCAGCGTTCTGCTGAACGGCAAGAAGCTCTACTGGCTGGACCGGCAGGCAGATCTGATGCGCCTTGGTCTTTGGGCGACCCGTATGTACTTTACCACGGAAAATCCCAAGGAAGTGGACCGCATTCTCTCCGATCGTGAAAACGAAGCCCCCTTCGACCCCGGTGTTTGCACCAGAGGGTTGTATTTAAGAGGCGTAGAATAAACCGGCGCATATATAGGGGCGACCATTGGTCGTCCGCCTGAACCATGCGCAGTAGCGGACGAGCAAGGCTCGCCCCTGCAAAATCATTTCGCATTTACAAGGAGCTGCTATGCAACTGATTCTTGCATCTCAATCACCCCGCAGAAAAGAGCTTATGGGACTGTTCCGAATCCCCTTTTCTGTGCGGGTAGCCGATATTGACGAAACCATGGACGAAGCCCTGTCCCCTTACGATGAGGTGGCGCGGGTCAGCAGGCTGAAGGCCGAGGCCACGCCCCATGAAAGGGCCGATGTGGTGGTGGCTGCCGATACCATTGTGGTATGCAACGGCGCCGTTCTGGGCAAGCCTAAGGATGAACAGGATGCCTACCGTATGCTGAAAATGCTGTCGGGAAAGGACCATCAGGTGATGACCGGGCTTACCGTTCTGCGGGGGGATTCCGCTGTGGTCTGCACCGAGGTGACGGATATTCATTTCCGGGAGCTGACCGACAGGGAGATCCTTGCCTACATCCGCACAGGCGAGCCTATGGATAAGGCAGGCGCCTACGGCATTCAAGGTGGCGCTGCCCTGTTCGCTGAGAAAATGTGCGGCGATTATTACAATGTAATGGGTCTGCCCGTATGCCGCTTGGGACAGATCCTCAAATCCCTCGCCCCCGAGCTAATGGAGGAAAACCTATGAAACACTTATTTACAAGCCGCGTGCGGATCGTGCTGGTAGCCGCCGTATTGCTGGCGGTGGTGCTGGCCGTGGTCAGCTCTCTGACCGGTTTGAAGCTGCCGCAAATGATGGTGCAGGGCGTGCTTGCGCCTTTTCGCGCCGGTGTGAGCAAGCTGACCGATCAGGCTCAGCAGCTATATGATTATATTTTCAGCTACGAATCTCTGCTGGCAGAGAACGAAGCCCTGAAGGAGCAGATCGCCGCCATTGAGGACGAGGCCCGGGACGCATACGCCGTCAAGCAGGAAAACGAAGAACTGCGGGCGATGCTGGACCTGAAAACCACCCACGAGGACTATAAGCTGGCAGACGCCTATATCATTGCCACCAGCTCCGCCGATTGGAGCAGCACCTTTACCATCAACCGTGGTACCAACGTGGGTATCAAAGAGGGTATGTGCGCCATCACCGCTTACGGCGAGTTGGTTGGATTGGTCAGTGAGGTTGGCGTGAACTACGCCATTGTAAAATCCGTGCTGGACTCCTCCTTGGAGATCAGCGCCACCATTGCCGCCTCCGGACACAGCGGTATGGTGCAGGGTGGCTACGCCTCCGGCCTGGAGGGGCTTCTGCGTATGAACTACCTGCCCTCCTCCGCCACCATCCGTAACCACGACCAGGTGGTGACCACCGGCTCTACGGTGTATCCCCGGAATTTGATTTTGGGTCACGTGGTGGATGCCGGCTTTGACGATACCGGTGTTGCCAAATACGCGCTTTTAGAGCCTGCCGTGGATGTGCGCAGCCTGGAGCACGTGTTCATCGTGACCGAATATAACGCAGGGTGATGGCAATGGCAAAAAAGAACGAATTTCGTCCTGACAAATCCAGTACGCCCCTGCTGAGTCACCTGCTGCTGACCAAAAAACAGCAAAAAACCGTCCTGAAATGGAGCTTTTACGGCCTTTTGCTGGTGGTTTTGTCGGTGCTGCAGGATTCGCTACTGAGCCAGGTGCGTCTGTTTGGCGCCACCACCGAGCCTGTCCCCTGCTGCATTTTTCTGATTTGCATTTTAGAGGGCACGCAAAACGGCAGCGTCTTTTCCCTGGTGGCAGGTCTGCTGTACCTGTTCTCCGGCACCGCCCCCGGCCCCTATTCCATGGTGGCCATTGTTTTCTTGAGCGTAGGCGTGTGTATGCTACGGCAGGCTTTTCTGCAGGAGCACTTCTCTTCTGCGGTTTTATGTGTTGCCGTCGCCATGCTTTTGTATGTGCTGGTTAATTTTGCCTTTGGTCTGTTTTTGGGTCTGACCATCTGGAGCAGACTTTTTGGCTTTATCCTCACCGCACTTCTGTCACTCCTCTTTGTTCCCGTTCTCTACCCCGTTGTGAAGGCCATCGGCGCCTTTGGAGGCAATTTATGGAAAGAATAACCAAGCTTCGCGCTATGATCGCGCTGGCGATCTTTGCAGTGATTTTGGGCTTCTTTGCCTTGAAGCTCTACGACCTGCAAATCATCGAAACCGGCGGCAGTACCAACAACCAGGCCACCTTTACCACCCTTACCCGTGTAAAGGCCGCCCGGGGTCACATTTTGGACAAAAACGGCAACCCTATGGTGAGCAACCGCGCCAGTTACGATCTGATCATCAACCACTATGTGCTTCTCACCGCCAACGGCACCAACGAGAATCTTCTGCGGCTGGTGAAACGGTGCGAGGAAGCCGGAATCGAATACACCGAGCATTTCCCCATATCCCAGGAGCGTCCCTTTACCTACACATTGGATCAGCAAAACCCCATATGGCAGGATCGTTTCCAGGTGTTCCTCAATTATATGGAGGGTCTGGACTCGGATATCACCGCGCCTCTTTTGGTAGAAAAGCTCCGGGATCGGTACAAGATCCCCGCTGAATGGACCGATGACGAGGCAAGAAAGGTCATCGGTCTGTTATACGAAATGACCCTCAGAAAATGTGTGAGCAGTCTGCCCACCTTTGTTTTTATAGAAGATGCCAACGATGAAGAGCTCTCCGCCATTGTGGAACTGAACATCCCCGGTATGAAGGTCGAGGCCTCCACCGTGCGGGAATATAACACCAAGTACGCCGTCCATATTTTGGGCTATGTGGGCGCAATGAGCGCCGAGCAATGGGAATACTACAAAACCGTTGATGGCTACGACATGGACGCCCAGGTAGGTCAGGACGGTCTGGAGAAAACCTACGAGGAGGCGCTCCACGGCATTGACGGCTGGCGAGAGGACACCGTTACCACCGACGGCACGCTGGTATCCTCCAGATATCTGCAAGAGCCAAAAGCCGGCTCCAACGTGGAGATATCTATTGATTTGACTATCCAAATGGCCGGCGAAGATATGATGGAGCAGGTGATCGAGGATCTGAAAAAGCCGGACGAAAAAGGCAATCTCAAGGATGGCCACGACGTTGAAGGCGGCGCTCTTGTAGCTATGGACATAAAAACCGGCCAGCTTTTGGCCTGCGCCAGCTACCCCAGCTACGATTTGAACAGCTTCTTTGATAACTACGAGGAATTGGCAAAGGACGAGCTGAAGCCAATTTACAACAGAGCCCTGCTCGCCACCTATCCCCCCGGCTCTACCTACAAGATGTGCACGCTGATCGCCGCGATGGATGCCAAGCTCATCGATTCCAAGACCACCATTCGGGACAGGGGCGTTTTCCGGGAGATCCCGGGCTACGAATACAAGTGTCTGCAATGGACCAACTACGGCGGCACTCACGGAGAAGTGAACGCTGCCAGAGCGCTGCAGGTGTCCTGCAACTACTACTTCTATCAGTTGGGTTACGACCTTTATAAATTCAAAACCGACTATATGGACATCACCGCCAAGGGCCTGGGCCTGGGCGAGCGTACAGGCGTTGAGTTGCCGGAGTACATCGGTCAGCGGGCCAATGCCCAGACAAAGGCCGAGCAGCACGTGGGCGACAACAAGCTTTGGTACCAGGGCGACTCGGTGCTGGCTGCCATCGGTCAGTCGGAAAACCGTTTTACTCCCATTCAGCTTTGCTCCTATGCCGCCACCCTGGCAAACAAAGGCAACCGCTATAAGGCCACCTTTATGAATCGTGTGGTTTCCTCCGACTACCGGGATCTGCTGGAGGAAAACAAGCCGGAGCTGCTGAGCCATATGGACATTTCCGACGAGGCGTTTGCCGCCTACAACGAGGGTATGTATCTGGTTACCAGCACGGAAGCCGGTACTGCAGACACCGCCTTTATGGACTTTCCCATTAAAGTGGCCGGCAAGACCGGCACTGCCGAAACCGGCATCAACGGCACCTCCGATAACGGCGCATTTGTCTGCTACGCGCCGCTGGACGATCCTCAGATCGCCATTGCCGTGTATGTGGAAAAGGGCGGTCACGGTTCTTCCCTTGCCACCATCGCCAGAAGTATGCTGGAGGTATACTTCGATGTGGACGAGGTGGGCGACGTGAACTCCTTTGAAAACGCTATCAGTTAAGCAAAAAAACGGATGTGCATTGCACATCCGTTTTTTGCTATGATTATTGTAGGGGCAACCATTGGTCGTCCGCTTGCAGAACACAAAATTGCGATAACGGACGAGCGATTGATAAGCCCCTACGTTCTTTAAAAGAACAAAAGCGAGTACCAGGTGACGATGTTCTCGCCGTACTGGAATTCCAGTCCGTTTTCCTCCAGGGTGGGGATCAGGTTAATGCCGTGGCTCTCCACACAGGGATGCATACGGTCTGGGTGACGGCAGGGCTCTCCGTCCAACCAGGCGCAACGCCGGCAAATATTGCAGGCCTCAGTGGACAGCACATAGGGCTCTACCCCCTGCTCCCGGAACAGATCCCGCACCTGGTTCGTCACTTCCTCGTGGGCAGGGCGGGTTGCCAGGGTTTCTTCCAAATTGGCGATATCATTTACCTCGGTGATCGTTCCAATCATCAGGCACTGGCTATAGGTCTTGCACTTTTCCTCACAGGCAGAAACCTCTCCCACCGCAGGCGGGCAGGCCCAGGTCTTGTTATACATGGGGCATTCCGCGCCGCAGATGTAACGGATCCTTTCGGAAAATTCCAGCCCCTTCGGGTCGATAAAACCGTAAAAATACAGCGGCAGCTCTGCCAGCTGTGCTTCCAGCTTTTGTAAATTCATCCTCTCAGCTCCTCCAATATACGCCGGCAGCCTTCCTCCACATCCGCCCAGGTCTGAGTGAAATCCCCGGTGTACCAGGGGTCTGCCACATCCCTGTCCAAGAAGGGCAGAAAATTGTCAAAATCCGGGAACATCCGACCAAGGCGCTGGCGGTTGTTCCGATCCATATAGTAGATGCGGTCATAGCTTTGCAGGTCTGCTGCGGAGATCTGACGGGCGCGATGGCTGTCGCAGGCGATTCCGTGACGGGCAAGCTCCCGACGGGCAGGGGGATACACGGGATTTCCCAGCTCCTCCCGGCTGGCGGCAACGGACGCGATCTGCGCCTTGTGGGAAAGCCCCGCCTTGGCAAGCATATCCTTCAGCACATACTCCGCCATGGGACTTCTGCAAATATTCCCGTGGCAGACGAATAGTATCTTAATCATAAAAAACTCCCAATGCATGGTGTCATTGCGAAGGCGGCTTTGCCGCCTGTGGCAATCTTTTGCGATATTATACCACGCAATGCGTATAATTGCAATAAAGGCTTCTCCTGGGAGAAGCTGGCAAAAATCTTTGATTTTTGACTGATGAGGGGCGTACTTGTACCAATTACATATTATTTTTCGCAAAAGAACAGGTTTGACCCTCATCCGCCCCTTTGGGGCACCTTCCCCCAGGGGAAGGCTTTCTCGCCGGCAAGTGTTACGTCATTAACATAGAAGCCGAAAAAACGGCTTTTCAGCAGCGGAGCAAGCACCGACAGAACAGGCATAAAAAGTCCGCTACCTCTATTTTAGCTGCATTTGCAGATAAGGGCGGGTAGCGGGAATGTGTGGATAGAGCGGCTTGAATTTCCTGCGCAATCGGAGTATAATTCTATTAGATAGCTTGAATTTGCCGCTATCCCATAAAAATACGGGGTGGCTTGACAGTCCATTGACGGCTAACCATGCTTGCCGTAGAATGATGTGCGGAGGTGAACCGATATGACTGATAAAAAAACATTCGGCTCGTTCATAAAAGCCAAACGAACCGAGAAAAATTATTCACAAAAGGACTTGGCAGAAATGCTGTTTGTTACCGAGGGCGCGGTGAGCAAATGGGAACGAGGCGTGTCATATCCCGACATTACTTTGATTTCCGATATTTGCTGTGTCCTTGACATAAGCGAACACGAGTTGATTACCGCATCAACAGATACGGACACACGGAAGATGAAGCACGAAGCACGGAAATTCCGTGTGATTCGTGGCACATGGTTTTGGGTTCCCACTATCTCCTATGCCGTTGCGTTGCTGACCTGCTTTATTTGTAATCTTGCAGTCAACCACACTTTGTCTTGGTTCTTCATCGTGTTAACTGCGCTTCTTTGTGCTTACTCATTTATCCCGACCTTTACATCGTTTTTTAAGTCGAAGAAACTGCTTGTTTTTACTGTAACAAGTTTCTCTTCAATTTGTTTGCTCTTATATACCTGTGCGGTGTATACAGACGGGCTATATTGGTTTCCCGTGGCCTGCATCGGCACGCTGATGGGGTACATATTGGTTTTCGGAACAATTTTGCTATCCAGAACAAAGCTGTCCCGCTTTAAATTTGTTATAGCTTTTACGGCAGTTTTGGCGCTGACAATACTGCTTCTTTTGTGTATTTATAGTTGGCAGCCCTTTATGCTTGGGTCGGCAATTCTCATAACGATTTATGCGTACATTCCCGTGATTTTCTGCACCGTGATTTGTATGTTTTCTTTTGACGGGTTCTTTAAGGCAGGCATTTGCACGGTTGTAGCGTCTTGCGTGTATTACTGTATGGGGCATATCACAAATGCGCTGTTCGGACTGAACGAAAAACATTATGAAGTGGATTTTCACAACTGGGCGCAGTGCGTTACAGGAAATGTCCACTTGATTGTTATAACAGCAATGCTGTTTATCAGTGCTGTTTTGTTTGTAATCGGTTTTTTGAGAGTTCGCAAGTTAAGAAATTGAATGGATATAGAACAGCCGCTGACCATATAGTCAGCGGCTGTTATTTTCGTCATGTTGGGGCAAAATGTGGTTATTTTCAAAAGTAGTATGCGAGTAGTACAAATGGCATAAACCCGTTGCAAAGGGTGGTA
>JAFQCX010000045.1 GCA_017416245.1 Oscillospiraceae bacterium
AACGACCTTCTTAGCGCCGGCGGTGATGTGAGCCTGAGCCTTCTCCTTAGAGGTGTAGAAGCCGGTGCACTCCAGAACTACGTCTACATCCAGCTCACCCCAGGGCAGCTCAGCAGCGTTAGCCTTTGCGTAGATGGTGATCTTCTTGCCGTCAACAACGATGTTGTCTTCGCCAGCCTCAACAGTATGAGTGCCGAAAGGAGCAGCGTAAGCGCCCTGAGTGGAGTCATACTTCAGCAGGTGAGCCAGCATCTTGGGAGAGGTCAAGTCGTTGATAGCAACAACTTCGAAGCCCTCAGCGCCAAACATCTGACGGAAAGCCAGACGGCCGATACGACCAAAACCGTTAATCGCAACTTTTACAGACATGGTAAATTCCTCCAATTTTACTTGCTGCATCCAGCAGCAAAAATAGATTATGTTTTTGGGCACAAATGACCCTATACGACATCATTATACTATAACGGAAACTTCTTGTAAAGTAGCCAAATTGTAAAAATACCGCATTTTTTTGGGAAAAGTTTTGACACAGACTACAAAAAACGGAAAAATCAGGCAAGGGCGTCGGTGTCATCGGTGTCGATCGTGCCGTCGAGCCGACGGTAGGCAAGACCGTAGACGGTGAGGCGTCTGGCCTCAAATTGCCATAAAAGAACGCCTTGGCAAACAGAACCGATAATATAAAAGCCAAACGTGGCTACTGTGGGAGATACGGGCAGAGAAACGCCCAAAGCTGGCAGAATAGAATCGGCATAGCATATGGCAACCGATAATACTTGCAGCAGATAAAACCACCAGAAGGAAAGGTCCAGTTTCACCAACTCCCAAAACTGTTTTTGGGTAATGGAAACGCTTTTCAGCAGGGCTTTTCCCGCGGACAGGCCATCCATAACGGCAAAATCCGAAAACCGCAGCCGGTAGAACAGGGGAATGGCAAGCAGGACAAAAAGAACGGCAGAAATAATGAGAAGCGGTGTGATCTCCTCCAAAAGAGCAGAGAAAAAAGCCTCGGTCATAAGCGTTTCTGCCGAGCTGCCCTGCTGCATTAAGGGTGTCAGCAGATTCACCAAAGGTGTGGCAAAAGAAGTCATCCTATAAATCGTAGAGGTGATATTGGTGATGCCAATGGCCAGCATAAGAAACAGCAATGCCCGCAAAAACAGAAATCCCAACACGGAAAAGAATCTGCGAAAGCCCTGTAGCAGGTCTGCAGGCTCGGCAGCCTGCCCCTTTGTCCAGCGGAGGACGGCAAATATAAGCCCGATATTCCAAAAGGGAAACCCGATGGTAACAGCAAGCTCCAAAACGGATTGGGCTGTGGCAAGTATAGAGCGCAGCTCCATGCCGGAAAGCCCGCCGGTTTCGGCGATTTGCAGGCTGAGAACATAGTTGATCAGCGATGATAACACAGAACAGCCGAGGGCAACAGCAGTGTGCAGCAGCACTAATCGTTTGGGACTATAGGCAGCTTGCCGCAGCCGTTCAGCAGCCTCTTGGCGCAAAGCAGATGGTTTTAACATAACGCACCTCCTAAAACTTTGTTATAGTTATACGACACAATGGAGGAAATAGCAAATAAATTTTTTGTGAAGGAGATAAAGAAAAGAGCCTGCTACTTTCATAACAGGCTCTTTTGATTCGTTATTTGTGTTTCCGCTTAGGCAGGAACAGGAGCGCGGCTGCCGCGGCAAGGCCGGACAGGGTCAAAACCACAGGCAGGGCGGAGGCTTCTTCCTCCTCTTCCGGCTGCTGACCGGCAATGCGGATCTCCATAAACAGGTTATCCATCAGCCGATTGGTCTCAGCCGGCAGGAACAGATAGCTGACACCCTTATCCAAAATGGATTGATCGGGATAAATAACGTCGCTTTCTGCTAAATATTCATCCATATAATCCCTTGCGCCCTCAATGGGAGAGCCGTAGCAGATATAGTCCATATTGGCGCCGGAGATCTCCGGCTCGCACAGGAAGTTGATGAATTTTTCTGCGGCGTCTTTGTTTTCGCTGCAGGTGGGGATGCACATGGCATCGATGAACAGATTGAAGCCCTGCTCCTCCGGCAGATAGAACCGCAGGTCGGGGTTGGCATCCATCATCATCATGCAGTCGCCGGCATAGTAGGGGGCGATCCAGGCGTTTTCGCCCTCCATAATGCTGTAGATCTGATCCATAACATACTGGCGCACCAAGGGGTTTTGCTCTGCCAGCTTGTTTGCTGATTGCCGCAATTCCTCTGCGTCGGTGGTGTTGATGCTGATGCCGGACAAGAACTGGGCAACGCCGAAGGCGTCACGAGAGTTATCAAACTGGAGGATCTTGCCCTTGTACTTTTCATTCCACAGCAGCTCCCAGCCGGTCACATCCGCCTCGTCCACGAATTTAGCGTTGTAAATAATACCCACAGTACCCCAGGTGTAGGGAACGGAGTACTTGTTTTCCGGGTCGTAGGCAGTGTTTTTGAAGGCCTCCTGCACATACTTGTAGTTGGGGATGTTGTCGAAATTCAGGGGTAGGAGCATATTCTCCTGCTTCAGCCGGGCGATCATATAGTCCGACGGGATGATCAGATCCACCGTCAGACCGCCGCCTGCCAATTTGGCATAGAGGGATTCGTTGGAGTCGTAGGTGGTGTAGTTCACATCGATGTCGGGGTACTTTTCCTCGAAAGCAGCAATGATGTCCAGTGTGCCGTCGCTGCCGTCGGCAATGTTCTGACCCCAGTTCATTACGTTCAGTGTGACCTTATTCTGCCGTGTGGACAGAATCAGCCAGCCGCAGCCAAGCAGTATGGCAATAGCGCAAGCAATAGCGCATACTCTGCGGAAGGTTTTCTGCCTGCTGCTTACCGGCTTTACCTGCTTAATAAGCTTTTTCCGGTCGGAGCGGATCTGCAGCAGATTCATAGCCACCATCAGCACGAAAATCAGCAAAAACAGCAGGGTGAACATAGCGTAAACCCTCGGCTGCATGGGCTTTTTTGTGTAGGAGTAGATCTCCACAGGCAGGGTCAAGAAGCCGTTGCCGGAAACAAAGTAGCTGATCACGAAATCGTCCAGGCTCATGGTAAAGGCCATAATGGCGCCGGATACGATGCCGGGCATGATCTCGTGGAGGGTTACCTTAAAGAAGGATTGCACGGGGGTGCAGCCCAGATCCATAGCCGCATCCTGCAGGGCAGGATTCATCTGCTTCAGTTTCGGCATTACGTTCAAAATCACGTAGGGCAGATTGAAGGTAATGTGGGCGATCAGCAGCGTCCAGAAATTCAGACTTTCCTTTTGGTGCAAAAGGGCAGAGCCGATGAACACAAACAGCAGTGACAGGGAAATACCGGTGACGATATCCGGGTTAGTCATAGGGATATTGGTCAGGCTCATTACGGTTTTCCGCAGTCTGGGCTTCATAGAGTGGATGCCCACGGCGGAAAACGTGCCGAATGCGGTGGCGATGGCAGTGGACAAAATGGAGATCAGCAGGGAGTTGCCCAATAGCGCCAGCAGATCCTTGTCCTGGAACAGAGCCTTGTATTGATCAAGGGTAAAGCCCTCAAAGATGGTCAGATTCTTGCCGGTGTTGAAGGATGCCACCACCAAAACCAGCATGGGCAGATACAAAAAGGCGAAAATGAGAATGGTGAGAATGCGATTGGTCTTTTTCATACTACCACACCGCCTTCCTCGTCCTCACCGCCGAAGCGGTTCATAATGCCGGTGCAAACCAGCACCATAAGCATCAGAAGCAGGCTCAGCGCAGCGCCCATATTGGGGTTGTTACTGGTTTTGAATTGCTTTTCGATCACGTCACCGATGAGCATAGTTTCCGCGCCGCCCAGCTTTTGGGAGATATAGAAGGTGGAAACCGCAGGCACAAACACCATGGTGATGCCGGAGAGGATGCCGGGCATACTCAGGGGCAAAATCACGCGGCAGAAGACCTGAGTGCCGTTGCAGCCCAGATCCTCGGCAGCCTCGATCAGCCGGTTGTCGATCTTTACGATAATGGCATACAGGGGCAGGATCATATAGGGCAGATAGTTATACACCATACCCAAGATGACCGCACCGGAGGTGCCGATAATTTCCACCGTACCCATGCCCAGCTTGCCCAGCAGCACATTGATAATGCCGTTGGTCTCCAGTAGGCCCACCCAGGCCAGCGTGCGGAGCAAAAAGCTCATACACATAGGCAGCATGATCAGCATATACAGGATCTTTTGGGTGACAGGGGAACGATGGGCAATGAAATAGGCAACGGGATAGCCAAGCCCCAGGCAGATGATGGCGGATACAATAGAGTACCACACGGAAGTGCCTAAGGTGGGCAGAAACAGGCCTAGATCCCGCAGATTGTTCAGGGTGAAAGCGCCGGTGTCCGGGTCAGTGAGGGCATAGTAGCCCATTACACCCAGAGGGATCAGGGTGAAAAGCAGCATCCACAGAATGTAAGGGCCGCTTAAAAGGATAGACTTATTCTTCTTCATTGTCTGCATCCTCCGTCAGCTCGTCGTACTCAGCAGAGTAGGAGCTGTAGTCACCAAACATACCGGAGTATTCACTCTTGTGCATAATGTGGATGTCCTCGGGATTCAGACGGATGCCCACGGTTTCGCCCTCGCTGTGGTAGTCGGTGGTTTGGATCAGCCACTTGAAACCACGGAAGTCCACGATAATATCGTAGTTCAGACCCTTGAAGGTCACAGAGGTAACCGTGCCCACCAAATGTCCTTCGCCGGCAGGCACAAAGTCGATATCCTCGGGGCGGATCACCACGTCCACAGGCTCGTTAGGGGCAAAGCCTGCGTCCACACAGTCGAACACCCGGCCGAAGAATTTTACCTTGTAGTCGGACAGCATAATGCCGTCTAAAATGTTACTCTCGCCGATAAAGTCTGCCACGAAGGCATTTTTCGGCTCGTTATATATATCCTCAGGCTTGCCAATCTGTTGGATGCGGCCTTTATCCATAACCACCACCGTGTCGGACATGGAAAGGGCCTCTTCCTGGTCGTGGGTGACGTAGATAAAGGTGATGCCCATAGCCTGCTGGATGCGTTTCAATTCGTTCTGCATATCCTTGCGCAGACGCAGATCCAGCGCTGCCAAAGGCTCATCCAAAAGCAGCACCTTGGGGCGGTTTACCAGCGCACGGGCAATGGCGACCCGCTGCTGCTGACCGCCGGACAGGCTGTCGATTGAGCGGTGCTCAAAGCCGGTCAGCCCCACAACGGACAGAATATCCTGTACCCGTTTCTGGATCTCCTCCTTGGGCAGCTTGGCGACCTTCAGACCGAAGGCAATGTTGCCGTACACGTCCAAATGGGGGAAAAGGGCATACCGCTGGAAAACGGTGTTGATCTGCCGTTCATAGGCAGGCACATCGTTGATGCATTTTCCGTCAAAAAGCACCCTGCCGGATGTGGGGGTCAAAAACCCGCCAATAATACGCAGAGTGGTAGTCTTGCCGCAGCCGGAGGGTCCCAGCAGCGTGAGGAATTCCTTATCATTAAAATAGAGATTGATACCATCAAGTATCCGTTCCCCGTCGAACTCCATGGTTAGATCCTGGAGTCTGATGAGTTCTTTGGACATTATCCTCCCCCGTTCTTTTATCGCAACCTTTGCAAAATTAGGTTGTCGCCCTTGCATTAGTTGCTTATATTTTTTGAGTATATTTTAGCAATACTTTCACAAGTACCTTAATAGTATAGATATAACCGAAAAAGTGACATTTGTCAACAATCATTTGCGCCTGCAAGACCTGCGACAAAAAATATTTCCAAAACTTGGTATAAGGTAGAAAAAAGTGGCAATAATAGGCTTCGGAGGTGCTTATAAATGAGCAAGAAAAAGTTTACCGGCAGCGTAAACGGTAAGGGCTACTACATAGCCCTTGTGCTATGTGCCGCTGCCATCGGAATCTCCGGATTCCTCTATTACAGAAACGCGGATAAACCTGATGCTTCCGCCAATAAGGGTACGGTGGGCGATCCTCTGAATGACCAGGCTGTGGTTGCCACGAATCCGGACGGCTCACCTGTAAATGACCCTACCACCCCTCAGAAGCCGGCCATTAAAACCGCAGCCCCTGTGGAGGGTCAAACTGTGGCAGTATATGCCATGGACAGCTTGACCTATAACGAAACCACCAGAGATTGGCGGGTGCACAACGGCATCGATATTGCCGCTGAGGCCGGAACAGAGGTTCGGGCCGCCGCTGACGGTGAGGTCTACACGGTATACGAGGACGATGCTATGGGTATGACCGTTGTGCTTCGTCACGAGGGCGGCTATACCACCCGCTATGCAAGCCTTGACAAGGAAGTGGCTGTTAAGGCAGGGGATCAAGTGACTATGGGGCAGAAAATCGGCGTAGTGGGCAACACAGCGCTGATGGAAAGCGCCATCGGTGATCATATTCACTTCAGCGTTACCTGCAACGGGGAAACCATCAACCCCAACGACTTTTTGGCGCAGGAATAATTTTTGACTTTTTCATTTTTTCCTCTTTGTATAGGGCCGCCGCGTATGTGGCGGCCCGCCTTTTTTAAAAAATCGACCACCGGCTATATAGGTCGGTGGTCGTATTTTATGCCAAATATTCCTTCAGCACAGAGAAGATTCTCTCCGCGATGGTTTTCATTCCCAGATCTCCCGGATGCACGGAAACACCTCTGTGTTCAAATTGCCCCAGTGCCTTCATTTCATCCTGTTCTCCCAGATCGTTTAGCGTTACCAGGGGCCAGCCCATTTGCTTTGCCGCTTCTGCAACAGCGTTGTCTGCCGGATGGCGCCAAAAGCCTGTGGTCAGAATGAGCTTTCCGTTCCCCTCCGGGTTCAGATATTGCAGAAGTTTCAACAGCTGGGCCTTGTAAAGTTCCGGTTCGTTTTCTCCAACAACGGCGTTTTCATTGAACCGCGCAACGAGAATGTCAGCTTGAAAATTACGGGCATTTTCAAAAAGATGGAATTGACTTTCTCCCTGTTTGTAATTCTTTTCCCATAGAGCAACCTGACAAACGCAAAAAACCGGATCCTTTTCCAATTGGGAGATCTCTGCCATCAGGCGATGGACATAGTCGTTTTCCGCAGATGAGGCGGCCATTCCCCAGTTATAGTGCCAGCCGATCTCCGGCCGAGGGGCATGGAGCGTGATGGAATTGCCGATAAACATCACTCTTTTGCCTGTTCCGCCTAAATTATAAAAGCGAACCATATCGGTTTCCTTCAGCTGGCGGTCTGCCGGCACTGTGTTTTTGCGCAGCTGGGCATAAGTTTCGGACATAGCAGATCTCTCCTTTTTACAAAAGCATTAAGCGATCTCGCCGGTTGCTTCAGCCAAGGTAAGCATATGGAAGGCTGTGCCAATATGGCAGTTGATCCAGAAATTCTTCAAAACTGTGCTGCAATCTGTTGTTACCCAGTGGGTGGGGATCACACCGCTTTCCGGATTCTGCATTCTCGTGATGGAATCGCCTAAAGCGCAGGCTTTTTCCAGATAAAGGCGATCGCCGGTAACGGAATACAGATTCAGAAATGCGTTTAATACGATGGCGGTACTTCCGTCAATGGGAACGTACCAGGCATATTGCTCCAGAACGGCGGGGGAATACCAACGTTCCTGACCGTCATAATAGGAATTCCATTCGGGGAAATCGCCCCACACAACGAACTGATCCTCCACAAACCGCATCAGCTCTTTTGCCTGCTTCAGCATTTGTGGATCGTCGGTCAGGTTGTGAACGATGTAATCGATCATATGATCGGCGTCGATGTGGGTCAGATTGGAGTAGTTGGAGGATAAAACGGAATCCTCAAACTGACCCTCCCAGTTGTAATTTTCAAGACGCGCCTTGGAAAGATAGGCAAAATAATTGCGCTCCAGCTGACGGTAACTTTCGTCGTTTGTTTTTTCGTATATATTGTGCAGGAATTTCAGAATTCCGAAGCTGCCGCAGCAGTTGTCCGCTTCTTTTTTGCCGGTTTTTTCCGAAATCTGCAGA
This sequence comes from Oscillospiraceae bacterium, assembly GCA_017416245.1. Classification (GTDB taxonomy): domain Bacteria; phylum Bacillota; class Clostridia; order Oscillospirales; family Oscillospiraceae; genus Faecousia. The sequence goes on from JAFQCX010000045.1 coordinate 8,001, forward strand.
TACCAGCTTCCGTTGGGGAGCACGTTATTGCGGTAGTATTCTGCAATTCGCAGCGCAGCCTTTCCGTATTTTTCGTCGCCCAGCGCCTTTTCAAGTTGCAAATAGGCATTTCCCACGCTGGCGGGATAAATCATCATAACTGTATGCTTGCGGCCGTCGGCGGCAGGCGCGTTTGCATCTACGATAGCCTTGTCCAGCCCAGCAAAGGAATAGGTGGGAGGGAGACCGGCAAGGGCGGAATCTGCGCCATAGGTAATGGAAAGCAGATAGTCTGCGGCATTTGCGGCCAGTTTAAGGGCAGCCGCTTTATGCGCCGGCTCTATTTTCCCGTAAGCGAGCATTGCGGTTATGATGCTGCTGGCGGTTTTTGAGGGATAAACGTTGTGATAGTAATCAGGCTTCGGCTTGCCGTGCGTAAGCCAGTACTGGGTGGTGGGGTCGTTAAAAACATACCCAAAGGCCTTACGGGCGCACTCTCTGTAGGAACAGGCCCGTGGCGGCAAGGCTTCTCTGCCGGGGAACGGCGCCATCTTATAAAAAGATCGTGCGCCTGCTGAAAACACCTTTTCACTACGCTTATGGATGGCTTCTACCTTAAGCTCTACCAAGCCTGGCGCCAACGCCGCCCAAATGGGAGTCAGGGGTGCACATGGTCCTTCGGCAGTAAAGGAATGCGTCTTTCCCTCACTGTCGGTTGCTGTATAAATATAGGTTTTTGCACCGGGGATTTTAGAAAAGGAAAAGGCCGGAATGAACATAAACTGGGAAGCGAATACATTCCAGAAGGGCTGTCCATTGATTCCACCCTGGCGGATGATATTTTCTTCACTGTTGTATTCTTTGAGAGCTTGCGCTGCATAACGATCCATATTTTCTGCCTCCTGATGCGGTGAAATTGGGATTGCCATTAAGATCATAACGCATAATATACACATATTATAATAACCGTTGTAACAAAAAGAAAGTGGGAAAGATGACAAAAAATAGTATTGATTCTTGCCATTCCTATCAGCTTGTAAAGCAATAAAAATAAGGCTGTTCATAGAACAGCCTTGATTTTAATGTTCAATGCGCCGGATATCCGCGCCAAGGGAGCGCATCTTATCCACAATATGCTCGTAGCCACGCTCGATAAAGTGGATATTTTCCACCTCGGTAGTACCTTGGGCTGCCAGACCGGCGATCACAAGGGCTGCGCCTGCCCGTAGATCGTGAGCGCGGACTACCGCGCCGGTCAAGTGCTCCTGACCTGTAATGGTAGCGGTCTTTCCGCTGATGAGGATGTCTGCGCCCATACTGGCCAGCTCTGTGCAGTAGCCGAAGAAACGGGTCTCATAAACGCTCTCAGTCAGACGGCTGATACCCTCGGCAATGCTCATACATACGCAGATCTGGGATTGCATATCTGTGGGGAAGCCGGGGTAGGGACGGGTTTTTACCGTGGTGCGATGGAGCCTGCCCTCGGACATGACCCGGATAGAATCATCGTATTCAATAAACTGAACGCCCATTTCCTGCAGCTTGGAGGTGATACACTCCATATGCTTGGGGATCACGTTCTGCACCAGCACATTGCCACCGGTGGCGGCAACAGCGGCTAAGTATGTACCCGCCTCGATCTGATCGGGGATGATGGCATACGTGCCACCCTTCAGAGATTCAACACCGTAAATCTTTACGGTATCGGTACCTGCGCCGGAGATGTGGGCGCCCATAGTGTTTAAGAAGTTAGCAAGGTCAACGATGTGGGGCTCTTTGGCGGCGTTTTCAATCACCGTCTTGCCGGGAAGCAGACAGGCTGCCATAATGATGTTCACTGTGGCGCCTACGCTTACCACGTCCAGGCTGATTCTGGCGCCCTGCAAACCGTTGGGACCTTCTTTCAGGTTTACATAATCTTCTGTTTCGTCCACATCCGCACCCAAGGCTGCGAAGCCCTTGATGTGCTGGTCAATGGGACGGGAGGCAAAATTGCAGCCGCCGGGCAGCGCCACATTGGCTTCGTGGAAACGGCTGAGCAGCGCGCCCATCAGATAGTAGCTGGCGCGCATCTTCCGCACCTGCTCCGGATTGGGACGGGTACTGTGAATATCCGTGCAGTCCAGAATGATGGTGCTGGGAGCCTCGTATTCAATTTTTGCGCCCAGATCCCCAAGGATTCTCAGCATGATCCGCACATCGGAAATATCCGGCACGTTCTCCACACGGCATTTGCCCTTAACCAAAAGGGCGGCAGGCAAAATAGCCACTGCAGCATTTTTTGCGCCGCTGATGGTAACTGTTCCCTCTAACCGGCGACCGCCGTTAATTACATATCTCGCCAAGGATGATTCACTCCTTGTAAAAAAATCACTCACCTGATAAGTATAGCATAGGTTGCGCTTGATGTAAAGAATTAAATTACGGGTAATTATCGGCGCAAACCCTTCGGATAGTGGTTTTTCAGCACTTTTCCGTCACCTTTTCCCCAACCCAACGAGTAGCCATCCACCTGCAAAAGCGTCCAGCCACGGCTTTGGCTGGGTATGGTTTCACCCCGCAAATAGGCTTGCGCGGTGCTGCTTTCAGCGGCAAAAACCTCTGTACGGGCAGCGCTTTTCAGCCACAGAGCCAGGGCGTGAGCCGGCTCAAAACGATCCTTTTTTACTTCGCCCAGCTCCAAGCCCGGACGCAGCACTTTTACGCCCCGGAGCTCCGGCATATCCAAAGGCGCCCAGTAAAGGCTCTGCCCAAAGGAAATGGGTGTACCCTCTGGTAAATCAATTTGCAATTCTTTGGCAAAGGCTATCCACTCCCTGGGAAGCTTTTCGCCTTTGATTGAGGCAGTGCCAGATTCTTCTCCATCTGTTTTCCGCAGAACGGCAGCAAAATGCCCCTCGCCCAACAGCTTGTGGGGCCAAAGCCGGAACATACCTGTGCCTGCCGGGGTAAACCACGGGGCAGACACGTCCTCTAAGACAAATTCCGGGTGGGTTGCCAAAAAGTTTTCGATAGTCAGTTCGTTTTCTTCCGGGGCAAAGGTGCAGGTGGAGTAAACCAGCCGACCGCCGGCTTTCAGCAACACAGCGCCGGAGGATAGGATCTCTGCCTGTCGGCGGGCGCACATTTCCACCGTTTCCTGACTCCAGTCGGTGACAGCGGCCTCTTCCTTGCGGAACATACCCTCGCCGGAGCAAGGCGCATCGATCAGTACCCGGTCAAAATAGCCTGCAAATTTCTCAGCCAGACGGGCAGGATGCTCATTTGTGACCAGTGCGTTGGAAACGCCCATGCGTTCTATGTTCCGGCTGAGGATCTTGGCCCGTTTAGGGTTGATCTCATTGCACAGAAGAAAACCCTCACCAGCCATTCTGCCGGCAATTTGGGTGGTTTTGCCACCAGGGGCGGCGCACAGATCACAAATTCTCTCCCCCGGCTGGGGGTCAAGCAGCGCAACCGCCGACATGGCGCTGGCCTCCTGCAAGTAATATACGCCGGCCTCGTGATAAGGGTGCAGGCCGGGACGGGTATCCGGGTCATAATAATAGCCCTGAGGCTCCCAGGGAACGTTCTCCTGCACAAAGGGCAGCCGGGGGGCATCGCCCTTCAGGGGGTTGAATCGCAGCGCCACGGCCCGGGGACGGGCTAAACTTTCCAAAAAGGCGGGGTATTCCTCATTCAGTTGGCATTTGATCCGCTGTAAAAAAGCTTCCGGCAGCATAGCAGTTCCTCATCCTTCGTCGTAGTATATTCAGTATAGCACAGCGGGCGTAGGATTTCTACAATAAAGGTTAAGAAAAAGGCAATAAAGGATAAAAAATAGAGGGAAGTCAGCGGGGGACGTCGCTTGCAATAAAACAGCAAATATGGTAAAATTTTAGTATTCCCGTGGGGGAAGCAAATGAAAAACCACAGGAAAGGAATACGAAAAATGGATAAACTGAATCCCAATTTTTATAAGCATTTGGAAGATGACAGCGCAATGATTCAGGCAGCGGTGGATGCAGCTGCTGAAACCGGCGAAACCGTTACCATTCCCCGTCATAACGAGAGAACCGGCGAGAATATCTGGCATATTTGCAGAGCCATCCGCCTGTATACCGGCAGCGTGGTGTGCCTGGATAACTGCGTTCTGCGGCAGGTGGACGGTATGATGGAGAATATCTTCACCAACTCCAACAGCAATGTATACACCGGCGAAATCAGCCGCGAAACCCGTCAGTATGACATTAAGATCTACGGCCTGGGCAATGCTCTTTTGGACGGCGGCAACCACAACGGTTTGCTTGAGCCGGATAAATATCCCGGCAAGCCTCCCATGTATGTAAACTGCCCCATTCATTTCGTGAATGTAGAGCGTGTAAAGGTGGACAACCTGCGGATCACCAACCAGCGCTACTGGGCAATTACCTTCCAGTACTGCTCACGCGGTCACGTGTCCAACATCGACTTTTATGCCACCCATAACTGGATCAATCAGGACGGCATTAACTTGCGTACCGGCTGTTCTCACTTCATCATTGAAAACATCACCGGCTGCACCGGAGACGATACCGTGGCAATGACCAACCTGCGGTGCCACTACGATAAAGCGGCAAAGGCAGCAGGCCTGGATGATGCCATCCACCACGTGATCATCCGCAACATTTGCACCAGCACGCCCTGCTGTATGGTGCGGACGCTGAATCATCACAGAAAGCTGATTTACGATGTGATCATTGAGAACATCGTGTCCGCTACAGAACGAAATTGGGCACATCAAAAGGATCTGGACAGAGCGCCCCTGGATCCGGAGGCAGATCAGTGGCGTGTAGGCGCATGTATCCGTTTGGGTGAAAATCGGTACTACGGCGATGATGTAGCCAATAAGGCCGTGCCGGGTGAGGCATATAACATCACCGTGCGCAATGTGGTTTCACGCGCAAGAGTTGGCGTTAAAGCAGGCTGCGCATTGGACAATGTGCTTATTGATAATGTGCAGGTCTTTGGCGACGGCGGCACAGCCGTGCACTTTGGCGAAGGCATAGTGAAGAATGTCCGTGTCTCCAATATTGGCTATCCTATGGAACACGCGCCCCGTGATATTGACGACAACCGTGCGGAAAAGGGCATGAGCAATATGGACAGAATTCTGGTTCCTCACGCAGACCGCAAGCTTTGCGCCATCTATTTCAAGGAAACACAGGCAGAAAATATTGTGGTTTCCAATGTGTTTGCCGGCAAGAAGCTCACCTCCGTATTTGGCGGTGACGGCAATGTAAGCCTGATTGCAAACAATATTATCCGCGAGGATGCGAACACCCCCTTGTTCGACGATACCCTGACCGTGACAAAGGCGCAGGCAGATTCCTTCTAATTCCATAGAACAAAGAAACAGCCAACCACACAGTGGTTGGCTGTTTTTGTGCGCTTTATAATTCGCAGTTGCCGACGGTTCTGGGGAAGGGCAGTACATCACGGATGTTATTGATTCCGGTCATATACATTACAATTCGCTCAAAGCCCAGGCCGAAGCCTGCGTGGCGGGCAGAGCCGTACTTCCGCAGATCCAGGTAGAAGTCGTAATCCTCGGGATTCATACCCAGCTCCTCAATGCGGTTTTTCAGGATCTCGTAGTCGTCCTCACGCTGAGAGCCTCCGATGATCTCGCCGATGCCGGGAACTAAGCAGTCCATAGCGGCAACGGTCTTTCCGTCGGGATTCAGCTTCATATAGAAAGCCTTGATCTCCTTGGGGTAGTCGGTGACGAATACGGGCTTTTTGAACACTTCCTCGGTCAGATACCGCTCGTGCTCGGTCTGCAGATCGCAGCCCCAATATACAGGGAATGCAAACTTGTCGTTGCATTTCTCCAGAATTTCAATGGCCTCGGTGTAGGTCACGTGACCGAAGTCGGAGTTCACCACGTGATTCAGACGCTCCAGCAGACCCTTATCCACAAAGTTATTGAAGAATTCCATCTCCTCGGGTGCGTGCTCCAGCACATAGGAAATGATATACTTGATCATATCCTCCGCAAGACGCATATCGTCAGACAGGTCAGCAAAGGCAATTTCCGGCTCGATCATCCAGAACTCAGCCGCGTGGCGGGTGGTGTTGGAGTTCTCAGCCCGGAAGGTAGGACCGAAGGTGTAGATGTTCTTAAAGGCCATAGCAAAGGTCTCGCCGTTGAGCTGGCCGGATACGGTCAGATTGGTGGGCTTGCCGTAGAAGTCCTGGGAGAAGTCTACCTTGCCGTCTTCCGTCTTAGGCACGTTGTTCAGATCCAGGGTAGTGACCTGGAACATCTCACCTGCGCCCTCACAGTCAGAGCCTGTGATCAGCGGGGTGTGGACATAGACGAAGTCCCGGTCCTGGAAGAACTGGTGGATAGCCATTGCGGCTAAGCTGCGGACACGGAACACCGCCTGGAAGGTGTTGGTGCGGGGACGCAGGTGGGTAATAGTCCGCAAAAATTCCATAGAGTGGCGCTTGGGCTGCAGGGGGTAGTCGCCGGTGGACGCGCCTTCCACGGTCACTTCCTTGGCCTGGATCTCGAAGGGCTGCTTGCTGTCGGGAGTCAGTACAACAGTACCCTCGATGATCAGAGCAGCGCCGATATTGATCTTGGAGATCTCCTGGAAATTGGAGATAGAGTCGTCATAAACTACCTGCAACGGGGTAAAATAGGTACCGTCGCTCAGCATAATAAAGCCAAACTGCTTGGAAGGGCGACGATTTCGCACCCAACCGCCGATGGTGACCGTTTGGTCAGCGTATTTTTCCGTGTTCTTGAAAAGCTCACGAACAGAAATCAGTTCCATAGTGATTACCTCTTTATAAAACGATAATATAAAGAGTATAAGCCAAAATGGGAGAATTTACAAGTGGTTTTTCCAATTTAATTCAGCAAAAATACACCAAAATTCAAATATCCGGCGAAAGTGACCCACAAAAGGTAGGGCAGCAGCAGATCTCCTGCGGTTTCGTCGATTTTGGAAAACCTGCGGGTGGTGACGAGAATGGCGATCCACAGAGTCACAAGAATGATAAAGGCCGTCAGATACATCCGCCCGCCGAAAAAGAACAGCGGCCACAGGAAATTGAGGATAAGCTGCACCCCGTAGGCGGTCAGCGCGTCCTTAATCTGCTCCTTGTCAGCGCCTGACGTAAGTACCCGATAGGCGGCCTCGCCCATCAATACGTACAGAACGGTCCAAACCACAGGGAATACCCACCCCGGTGGTGACAGGGGTGGCTGATTGATCACCCGATAAGTATCCATTCCCCCGGACAGGAGCGTTGCCAAAATGCCCACAGCCAGGGGAATTGCCCAGCTGATGAGTCGTTTTTTGATGTTTTTGTCCATAGAAATCCCTCCTTGGGTCTATTGTGGAATAATCTTTGTGGAATTGTCCATCGAATTTTCGGTTGCCAAAGAAAAATAATTGGGGTACAATAAAAGAAACAGTAAATTGTCATTGCGAACCAGTGACCGTGTCACTGGTGTGGCAATCCCCCACATAAGATGGGGATTCTCACGGCTTGCGTTGCAAGCCTCAGAATGACTGAAAAACGATGGGGATTCCCACGCCTGCTATCGCAGGCTCGGAATGACAGTAGGTGTATACCTTTTTATGAAGGAGGAAATTCTATGAAATCCAAAGTGTATTTTTGTAAGGATGTCACACCCGAAGGCGTACTAACGTTATATAAAAAGCTGAATAAAGAATTAACCGGCAGGATTGCCATTAAGGTCCACTCCGGCGAGGAGGGCAACCCCAACTTCCTGCGGCCGGAATTCTGGAAGCCGGTGGTAGACTTTGTGGGCGGCACCATTGTAGAGTGCAACACCGCCTACGAGGGCGCGAGAAATACCGCCGAGCGCCACAGAAAGCTGTTCAAAAAGCACGGTTGGAGCGATATGTACCCTGTGGATCTGCTGGATGCGGAAGGCCCGGATATGGCGCTGAAGATCCACAACGGCAAGGCGATCAAAGAAAACTACGTGGGCAAGGATCTTGCGTGTTATGATGGCACGCTGGTGCTGTCCCATTTTAAGGGTCACCCTATGGGCGGCTTTGGCGGCGCACTGAAGCAGCTGTCCATTGGCTTTGCTTCCTCCTATGGCAAGAAATATATCCACGGTGTGGGCGATCCCAAAAATTTCTGGGACAGAGAGCAGGACCGCTTTTTAGAAGCAATGGCAGATGCCGCCTGGTCTGTTGCAGATTACTTTGGTGGTAATGCAGCCTATATCAATGTAATGAAGAATCTCAGCGTGGATTGTGACTGCGTGGGCGCAGGCGCAAAGCTCCCCTGTATGGGTGACGTTGGCATCCTTGCCAGCCTTGACCCGGTGGCAATCGACCAGGCCTGTGTGGATCTGGTCTATGCATCCGATGACCCCGGTAAAAAGGATTTGGTCGAGAGAATGGAATCCCGCCACGGCATCCACACCCTGGAGGCAGCAGAAAGCTTAGGCATCGGCAGCCGTGACTATGAGCTGATTGGAGTGTAACAATGAGCGGTTGTAAAGGTTGCTCGGGAAACTGCAGCGGCTGCGGCAAGGTGCTGGAGCTGAGCCAGGGGGAAATTGACCTGCTGCAGGCCTTAGGGCAGTATTCCTTTTTGCCGGTTGCCCGAAAGGCGGACGATATGACGCCTGTTTACAGAGAGGAATCTGCCTACACAGAGGCCGAATACAGCCTGTTCATTCAGCTGTTGGAGAAGAAAAATCTCATTTACCTGGATTATACGCCCTTAAAGGGGGCAAAAATGGGACTGTATCCGGAATATCCCGTCCACGGCAGTATGGCTCTGACCCAGCGGGGCCAGCAAGTACTGGACCTGCTGGAAACCCAGGGAATAGAAAAATAAATACCAACCTTCTGTTAAGTGTATTCTATTTTAGATATTCTTTTTAGAATATATCATATTATACGGAAATAGAATACAATATACAAGAAGGAAGGTGATCAGTTTGGAAAAATTTGTTGCCCGCAAGCCGGAAAAAGAAGTGATTTCTATGCGTATTTCGACGGATGTTTTGAAAACTGTAGACGACAAGGCAGCCGCAATCGGCATTAGCCGAAACGAACTGATTAACCAAATGATTCAATATGCCTTAGATAATATGGATGAAACTAAAAAATAACAAATGAGAGCCGCGTGTTTTTCACGCGGCTTTTTATTGTGTATACTCCGCCGAATTGCAGGAATACTATTTTAGGACTTATTGTCCTAAAAGTCAATAGGACATAACGTCCTATTGTATGCTTGTATGGGTGATGTATATGAAATTGCGAATTCGTGATTTGAGAGAAGATAATGATTTGAAGCAAAATCAAATCGCAGAATATTTATTGTGCGATCAATCGCTGTATTCAAAATATGAACGCAATGAGCGTCCGTTACCGTTGGAGTACGCCGGTAAACTGGCGGATTATTACGGCGTGAGTGTGGATTATCTCATTGGCAGAACAAACGTCAAAACGCCATATCCCAAAAAATAACAAATGAGAGCCGCGTGTTTTTAACACGCGGCTCTTTGCATACTTCCTCTCCGGAGAGAAAGTATGATTATTTCCGTAAAAAAGAACACCGCAAGCTGTTTGAGCTTGCGGTGTTTTGTGTTTTTAATGTGGAATTATGCCTTCTCCAGTGCCAGGGTCTTGGTGGTGGTGTCGCAGACCTCGCTGGGTCCGAAGTACTGGATCGCGCCGGGGTAGAGGTAGCAGGTCTCCAAAGCCCACTGCTCGCGGTTTGCGGCAAAGAACTTGAAGGGTGCGCCGTCCAGCTCCACCAAAGCCTTGCGGATAACGGGCTTGTCTGCGCCGTGGCGGCGCTCGATGTTCATCATCTTGGTGATGGGCATACCGCCTGCCACCCACTCTTCAGCGGGAGCCTGCAGGTTGGAAACCTTGCTCAGGTAGCCGGTGTAGCCGTAGGAGATCAGCATAAAGGCGTTGTAGCCCAGGGAGTAGCAGTAGTCAGCATCGAAGTTACTGGGGAAAGCGCAGCGGCCTTCGTAGCCCAGGAAGTGATGCAGGGCGGAGAACTTGCCGTTATACTCACCCTTAGCCTTCCGTGCGGCCAGGTTTGCCTTGACCATCTCGGAGAACAGCTTCTCGGACTCGATGAGGGAAACCTGCACGTTGCCGTGGGGGTCACGCTCCAGGAACAGCTGCTGCTGAATGGACTGGGGCAGAATGGAGAATACGGCCATAGACTCTTTGCTCAAGCCCTTCTCGATGAAGGCGTACTTCTCGTCCCAAGAGGACAGAGCGTTGAAAGCATCAGCCTTGCTGCCAGCCAGCAGCTCGTTGATCTCTGCAATCAGCACGGAGAATTCGGGAACGAATTCCACGATACCCTCGGGGATAATGGCAACGCCGAAGTTCCAACCCTTAGCAGCGCGGGCAGCTACGGAATCGGCAATGTAGTCAGCAATGGCAGCCAGGGACATCTTCTTGGCGGCAACTTCCTCGCCGATCAGGCAGATGTTGGGCTGGGTTTCCAGCGCGCATTCCAAAGCAACGTGAGAAGCGCTGCGGCCCATAACCTTCACAAAGTGCCAGTACTTCTTGGCGGAGTTGGCATCACGCTGAATGTTGCCGATGATCTCGCTGTAGGTCTTGGTGGCGGTGTCGAAGCCGAAGGAGCACTCGATGTCCTCGTTCTTCAGGTCGCCGTCGATGGTCTTGGGGCAGCCGATCACCTGCACGCCGGTGTTGTGGGCAGCCATATACTCGGCCAGCACAGCGGCGTTGGTGTTGGAGTCGTCACCGCCGATAATGACGATGGCGGTAATGCCGTGCTTTTTGCACACATCAGCAACCACAGCGAACTGCTCCTCAGTTTCCAGCTTGGTACGGCCGGAGCCGATGATATCAAAGCCGCCGGTGTTGCGGTAAGCGTTGATGTATTCGTCATCAAAAATCACATAGCTGTCCTCCAGCAGACCGCTGGGACCGCCCTTGAAGCCGTAGAGCTCATTGTCCTTGTTGGTAGCCTTCAGAGCATCATACAGACCGCAAATAACGTTGTGACCGCCGGGCGCCTGACCGCCGGACAGGATCACGCCAACCACCTGCTTCTTAGGTGCAGATGTGTTAGTACCCTTCTGGAAGGTGATCTCCTCCTTGCCGTAGGTGTTGGGAAACAGAGCTGCGATCTTCTCCTGGTCGGCAACGGACTGGGTGGGGCTACCGGTCTTTACGCTGATCTCGGCAATGCCGTTTCTCAGCATACCGGGCAGCTTGGGGTTATACTGGTATCTTGCAATTTGCAGGGGGGAAAGTTTCATATTTTTACACTCCTTGTGGTAAATTTCGGTGTTATTATAGCGTATTTTGGCCCAAAGGTAAATAGCTATTTGCAATATTTTTTGATTTGAAATATTTTTATTGAAATGCGGGAATTTTGTGTTATAATGATATTTGTAAAAAGTTCGGGTATTCCCGTGAAGAAAGGATTGTACATTATGGCTCTTGTTACTACTACCGAAATGTTCAAGAAGGCATACAACGGCGGTTACGCAGTTGGCGCTTTCAACGTGAACAACATGGAAATCGTTCAGGCTATCACCGAGGCTTGTAAGGAAGAAAAGGCTCCCGTTATCCTGCAGGTTTCCAAGGGTGCTCGCGCCTACGCGAACCACACTTATCTGGTAAAGCTGGTTGAGGCTGCTGTTATCGAGTGCCCCGAGATCCCCGTTGCTCTGCACCTGGACCACGGCGACAGCTTCGAGACCTGCAAGTCCTGCATCGACGGCGGCTTTACCTCCGTCATGATCGACGCTTCCTCCAAG
>JAFQCX010000046.1 GCA_017416245.1 Oscillospiraceae bacterium
ATGGATCAGCTGTACAAGCAGACCGTGGAAAACGGTCGTGTGGTTTTTCATAAGAATTATCGCCTGTTCTTTCATCGCTTTGTTACCGCCTTTGATGCAGGCGGTATTCGGCTGATTGCAATTGCGCCTGCCGATCTGCCGGTTGTGTCGGTGCTGTTTGCGGACGGGAGCCGTGCTCAGTGGTCGAGCAAATGGATCGATGCCGCCTATCTGAATCAGTTTGGGGTGGCGGTCTCCTCTGACGGAAAATACGTCTTTGCACAGACCTGGGAAAGGGGCCTGTTCTGCCTGGATGCCCGCAGCGGCGAACTGATTTGGAGAAGCAAAAGCAAGCGTGGCATCACAAGCCTGTTTGTGAACGACAGCACGATCCTTTGCCACCGGCGGGAGCAAGCCTTGCAGCTGGTGGACATTCACACGGGGGAAGTGCTTCAGGAAAAGCGGCCTGCCACCGCCTGGGGCTTTACGGCCATTGACCACAGGCACATCGTCTGCCAGGTCACCGCAAGGCGCTGGGAGATCCTTCAGGCGGAAACCCTGGAGACGAAAGCCGCTTTCTCCCACAGGGAGTTTACAAAGGGCCATAAGTATTTCTGTGTCAACGATATTCATTTAGAAGGCAATTTGCTCACCGTCGGTGGTTTTATTAGCGTCTGGGACTTTTCCGTAAAGCCCCCCAAGAGCCTTCCGAATTTGGAGTTTGCCCATTGCATTGAGATTGAACTTGATCCGTAGATTTTTCCTATCAGCAGAAACGGAGGCACAATATGCAGCTTACATACGAAAATATTACCCTTCGGGATTATGTTCTTTCGGATGTGGAGGACGAGGTTCGCTGGACCAATGTGGAGACGGAGTGGTTCCGCTCGGACACGCCGTGGATGACTCTGGAGCCGGTGGATGCGGAAGAGTTGCGTGGGGACATGATGGAAATTATGGCCGGCATGCCCGAGGATGCCATACGCTGGCGCTTTGAGATCGAGGTGGATGGGCGGCATATCGGCCTGGTCTCCTCCTATTTTCTGGACAGCAATTTTGAATATCCGCCCTGGGACTCCATCGATCAGCGCAAAAATGCCCCGGAGAACCATGCCATCCGAGGACTTGGCATTGAGATCTGCGAGATGGACTACTGGGGTAAGGGCATCGGCACAAAGGCGCTGACCGCCCTGATAGAATACTACCGCAGCCATGGCGAAACCCGTTTTTTGATCGAGACCTGGAGCGGTAACCACAAGATGCTGGGCTGCGCCAAAAAGCTGGGCTTCCGGGAGATCAAGCGGATCAAAGATGCCCATATGGTAGACGGCAAGCCTGTGGACGATTTGATTTTAGAGAAAGACTTTTCCTGCCATGAGATCGATTTCACAGAATAAGGAAGCCGCCTGGGATCAGCGTTTGCAGATCCGGACAGCCGGTCGGGACGAGAGCAATGCCGACGAGTACCGCTACCCCTATGAGCCCACGCCCTACTGCGTGCTGGAGCGGCTGGCAGACTTCGGCCTGATCCGGGCAGGGGATACGCTCCTGGACTACGGCTGCGGCAAGGGTCGGGTGGGCTTTTTCCTGGGGGCGCAGCGGAAGATCCAAACTATCGGCATTGAATATGATGCCCGGATCTATCAGGCGGCGCTGCAAAATCAAAAGACCGCCCAGGCCCGGGCGGAGTTTGTGCCCACACGGGCAGAGCAGTACAGGGTGCCGCCGTCGGTGGATCACTGCTACTTTTTTAACCCCTTCTCCGTGGAGATCCTGCGGAAGGTCATGGCCAGGATCTTAGCCTCCTGGTACGAAGCGCCGAGGGAGATGTTTCTGTTCTTTTACTACCCCTCCGATGAGTATGTCTCCTATCTCATGACTGTGGAGGCGCTGGAGTTTTACGATGAGATCGAATGTGAGGAGCTGTTTCCGGGGAAAGACCCCAGAGAGCGGATCCTGATCTTCCAATTGCCCGACTAAACCAAAAAAGAGACGGAGCATTCCCCGTGTGCCGATAAGACAGTAATTTGAAGAAATTACGAAATCGGCATCTGTCAAACAGGATTGGACAACAAAACAGACGGCATTCAACTTCGGTTGGGTGTCGTCTGTTTTTGTACGTTTAAGGGTTGAAAATCGCCTATTTTCTGCTCTGTGATGCGTTGTACGAATATGAACAATTTGTAACTTTAGCAGCATACTCATTGACAGAATGCTTTTTATATGTATAATTAACCTAAAGGTTAAATGATTGGCGGTGATGTGGTGGGACTCCAAAATACAATGAAGTCCTTGGCTGACCCTACCCGAAGAACAATTCTTAACCTATTAAAAAAGGGACGGTTGTCAGCCGGAGAAATAGCAGAGCATTTCAATATTAGCTTACCAGCGATTTCAAAACATTTGTCTATTTTAAAAGAAGCTGACCTTATTCGTGACCAACGAGAAGGTAAGTACATTTTCTATGAGCTTAATGCCTCAGTTCTTGACGAAGCACTGCTATGGCTCACAGATTTAAGAGGAGGAGAATAATGAAAAAGTTATATGCGATTTGTTACGGAGTTATCTTGTTGTGTATCATCGGTACGGCGATACTCCTTATATTTACGCCGGATACCATACCAGCCCACTACAATTTTGCCGGCGAGGTTGACCGTTTTGGAAGCAAGTATGAAAATCTAATTTTCCCTCTGTTTGCCATAATAATGGGCGCATTTTTCATTCTGCTTGCAAAACTACAGCACAAAAAGGGGGTTGCCGCAAACGAGAAAATCCTTCTCTATACCGGGATATGTACCCTACTTTTCTTCACGGTGCTCGGTTTCTATTTCATGTTTAAAGCTATCAGATATGACCCAGACGCAACCGCTACATTTAGTATAGATGTAATGAAGTTTACTGGCATTGCAATTGGTATAATGCTTGTTATACTCGGAAATATCATGCCTAAAGCACGACGCAATGCGATGTATGGCTTGCGGACAAAATGGAGTATGGCAAACGATAATGTATGGCAAAAAAGTCAGCGTTTCGGAGGGATAACTTCGGTATTGTGTGGGCTTGCAATGATTATCGTTTCGGCTATCATACCAGGTGTTTGGAATCTAATTGTAACGACTGTTATAGTGATTGTTTGGATTACTTTGTGTGTAATAGCCTCGTATCAATACTATAAAACAGATAGCTCACAAAAATAATTGCTTATAAGTTTTTAAAGGTGATGTTATGGAGATTATATTATGACAGAGATAGTATGTGCAATGATCTGCGGAATTCTTGCGTTAATAGCTTTGGTTATTAGTGTTCGGTCGTTCAAAGAAAAGGGCTTCCTTTTCAACAATGCATACATATGGGCATCAAAACAGGAGCGAGAACAAATGAACAAGAAGCCGCATTATCGACAAAGTGCCATTGCTTTTGCTTTGATTGCTGCAATGTTCGTTTGCTTAGGCACTGAAATAGTTTTAAACACAGGCTGGTTGTGGATAGGTGTAGGAGCAAGTTGTATTGCAGTACTTGTGTACGCTATTGCGTCTTCAATAAAAAATGAACTTAAGTAATACTATCATCTGTTAGGCGCGAACTATTAGCTGATTGCTAAAAATCAGAATCAGCACCAACGGTGCGTAGCCAATTTCTCGGAAATTGTTAAAGGGTTTGGGATGTTTCCCAACAAGTACGCACAAGTGGGTACCGCCGTGCCTTGCTTGCTACAGATGATAGCATCTTAGCAAGCAAATCGAAGATTTCTAATTTTTCGCAAAATCGGCGAAGCTGATTTTTGCAAAAATTGCAGAGTGTACATACACCTGCTGTGCTTGCTATTCTTCGTTCCCTACAATAAGCATATCGGTGCTACTGTCAACTTCAAAACCTACACCAAATCCATTTGGGATAAGAAGCAGAGGGAGAATCCCGAAGAAAATCAAAGGATTTTCTACAACACTCATCCTGCGATTATCAAACAGGAAGTCTTTGACAAGGTGCAGGAAATCAGACAGCAGCG
>JAFQCX010000005.1 GCA_017416245.1 Oscillospiraceae bacterium
ACGAGCGGGGGCGATGGGGTCGCCGGTGGTGGAAGCCATGGCGGTGGTACCGTTCAGAACCTCGGAGAAATCGTAACCGACATTCTTGGTTGCGAAATTGGTCAGAGTGTTCTTAACGACGGTATACTCGACACCAGCTTCACGGAACTGCTTACGCAGCTCGGTATCCTGAGCGACAGTGATGCCCTTGTAGTCGACGAAGACGACGGAAGTAGCTTCCTGAATCTTGCCGGTCAAGGCTTCAACAACTGCCTTCTTGCTCTCAAGAACCTTAGCGTTGGGCATAGGTTTTTCACCTCCGAAAAATAAAAGTGTCTTCCTGCCAGAAGACAGAAAGACACGCAAACAATCAAAATGTTAAACGCACCTCGGCAGGATTTATGTCTTGCGACACCTGCTGTCTTTGGCAACAGATGAATAGTACCACATATGTTGCACTTTGTCAACAATTATTTTCAATAAATTACCGAAAAAGATTTTATTGACAGGAAATGCCATATATGCGAAAATAAGAGGGGGCGGTATTATGAAAAAGAAGATAATCATTGTAACAGCAGTCGTTCTATTATCTGTCCTGGCGGTTGGTTTGGTTCATGCAACAACTGAGTATCTTCCTGCTCCGTTGCGAATTTGGCAGAAGGACGATCTGGCAGAAGCCGCCGGAAAGGAATCCTTCGAGAAATTTACAAATTTGATGGATATTGACGATCCTTTTTCCTATGCAAGAGACCGATACTACGGGAAATACAACGGATATTATATTCTTTCCGAAACGGTTCCGCTGTGTTTTACCACAACCGTAACCATAGGTGAATATGATTTTGAACTGAATGGGCGTAATCTTACGGCATATAAGGATGGAACCGGGATTGACCTTGTTGATGCTTACAAGCGAGGGTTTATCACCGATAAGGATCTGGCAAAGATCCATGCGTACCACACCAAGATGGATGAAGGGTACTCGAATTATATGGAATCCTTAAAAGAAGCAAGCTAAGGAAAGTGCAGATACATAAAGATAAAGCGAACTAGTTTGTACGCTTATAGGAGAATTTAGAGATGAAAAGAGTAATTATCATTTCCGTTGCAGCAATTCTTTTAATTGCTGTGTTGGTTATATTCGTCATTCCCGTCCGTTGCATTCCTGCACCACAGACATTGTGGAATCGGTGGGGGACTAAAAAGGCGATTGAAGATTATCCAAATTCAGAAGGGTATATTGTTTATGAATATTACTATGGGAAATACAACGGATACTATATTGTATCCAGTGAAAAAAATACCTGTGCTTTTAGTATAACAACGATTGGAGAGCATATGTTTTGCTTTAATAACTACAATATTGGTGTGTGGAAGGACGGTATGCGGTTCAATCTGGAGGATGCATATAAGCAGGGCAAGATCTCAGACAAGGATCTTGGAAAGATCCATAAATATCACTTAAAGACTCTGAGAGATTTTGAACTTGAAGCAATAGGGGAAGGCACAAATACATAAAAATGAAACGACTTTTTAAACTGATCAAGGGAATAATCGTGCTGGTTTTGATTCTGGGCGTGCTGGTTGCCGGTGGCGCATTTGTGGTTAACGCCTATGTCAAAGAGGTGGCTTCGCCCCATATTCTGACGCCGGAGGCCGCTGCGGAGTTGGAGGGTGTGGACTGCATCCTGGTGCTTGGCTGTCTTGTTCACAGCGACGGCGAGCCCAGCGATATGCTTCACGACCGGCTGCAGCGTGGCGTAGAACTCCATAAGGCCGGCGCTGCGCCCAAGCTGCTGATGAGCGGCGATCACGGTCAGGATGATTATGACGAAGTTGCCGCGATGAAGCAGTTTGCCATCACCGAGGGCATCGCTTCGGAAGATATCTTTATGGATCACGCCGGATTCTCTACATACGAGAGTATTATCCGCGCAAGAGATGTTTTCCAGGCCAAGAAGATCATCATCGTTACCCAGGAGTATCATCTGTACCGGGCGCTGTATTTGGCACAAAAGCTGGGCGTAGAGGCCTACGGGGTTGCGTCTGACTACCGCAGCTATTCCGGTCAGGGCGGCCGTGAAATGCGGGAGATCCTGGCGAGAGTCAAGGATTTCGCCTTCAGCTACTTAGAACCGGAGCCTACCTATGGCGGAGAAGCAATCCCCATCAGCGGCAACGGCGATTTGACAAATGACGGCAAAGTAGAGTTTGTTTACTAATTTTTTGGCTCCCCTTGTCAGGTGAGCTGGCAAAAATCTTTGATTTTTGACGGAGGGGTAGTCGTCTCTCCCTCAGTCTTTTTGCTGCGCAAAAATCCAGCTCCCTCGTCAGAGGGAGCCTAATCAATGTAAACAACCCGGAATGCTTATGCATTCCGGGTTGTTGTATTGCATTTAATTACAGGTACTTGGAAGTGGAGACCTTAACGCCGGGGCCCATGGTGGAAGCCAGGGTGCAGGAGCGGATATACTGGCCCTTAGCTGCAGCAGGCTTAGCCTTAACAACAGCGCCAACCAGAGTGTCCATGTTCTCCAGCAGCTTCTCAGCGCCGAAGGAAACCTTGCCGATAGGGCAGTGGATGATGTTGGTCTTGTCCAGACGGTACTCGACCTTACCAGCCTTGATTTCCTTAACAGCAGCGCCGACATTGGGGGTAACGGTGCCAGCCTTGGGAGAGGGCATCAGACCCTTGGGGCCCAGAACCTTACCCAGACGGCCAACAA
>JAFQCX010000047.1 GCA_017416245.1 Oscillospiraceae bacterium
CACCGCCTTGGCAAGATCCTTTTCCACACCAAGACCATCGTAATAGAAATATCCCACCTGGCACTCCGCCAGCGGATACCCCTGCTCTGCCAGCGCCAGATGGCCCTCGAAGCATTTCTCATATTGCTGGGTATTGAAGTATTTTTCAATCAGCTCATTGCATATATCCAGTTCTCTGCACGGCTTGTAATAATTCTCCGGCACGCCAATCACCTCGCTCATATGTTTGCATTATATCACATAATTCTCCAATTTGTAAAGCCGAATATTCTATACAGTGATGCAAACACTACCTCAAAGGAGCGATGAATATGGAGAATAACAACTTTGGACAGGAGCTTGCAAAGCAGACCTTGGATCAAATTCCGCAGGCAAACGCAAATGCAAAGCAGATCGTCGGGCTTGTGAAAGAGGGAGGCAGAATTACTGGGTATCAGCTTTCTGATAATTCCATTATAGAAAAACAGCAGGCAGTAAATATGGCCAAGCAGGGCCAGATTGCCGGTGTCGGAATCGCCCACCGGGGAGATACGGAATACCTGAAGTCCATCCCCGACGGCAGTGAAAATAACAACCTCGGCAACCTGCCCTCTGTTTCTCCCGATGCCCAAGGATAATAGTTTGACCTTCAGCATTCTTTCCGAATGTTGAAGGCCTTTTCTTTGGTTATAGCATCTCACTTTTGCCTTGATATGCACTTTATTTCTCTGACGAAAGCGTTCTAAAATGCTTTTGGTGTGTTTTACATTCTGCATCGCTTTCTATGAAAAATGTTATTGCAGATGCCACCAGTGCAAACACTGGTGGCTACCGCTATCTGCGCCTTTGGGCGCAGATGCAAACGAGTCTCGCCACTCGGACTATATAATAAAGGAGAGCATTTGCCCATTGTCATTCCGTTAGTATGTCATCCTGAGCGAAGCGCGGAACGCGCGAAGTCGAAGGATCCGTTCTCTAAGGGGAAATACGGATTCTTCGGCTCCGCTCAGAATGACACTGCTATCTTAACTTACTGACATTGGGCAAATGCCCTCCTTTATTTTATGGTTTTATGCTGCTGCGGTTGCGCTTACGGCATGTTGGAAATAAAGGAAAGAATATCCAAATTAGGTATTGATTTTTCATAGTACATGTACTATAATAGTTTCGTGAATGATTTCAATAATATATCTGCTGTATTCCGGCAAAGATGGGAGGTATCGCCAGCGTGATACGGGTAGACAGGAAAGAGCTTACGCGCAGTGAGATCGTTCGGCTTGCGGCAAACTGTTTTTTGAATGACGGTTATACCAAAACGACAGTACACTCCATGTGCAAGAAATTGAATATGAGTCCCGGTAATATGACCTTTTATTTTCCTACGAAGGAGCATATGCTGGCAGAGCTGGTGGAAATGCTCTGCAAGTATCAGTGGAAACGGATGGAGGAGGAAGCCCAGGAAGGCTACAGCTCCATCATGGCGATATGCCTGGAGCTGCTGACCATTGCCTCTGCCTGTGAAGCGGACGAAGTGGCGAAGGATTTTTTCCTTTCCGCCTATCGGAGCGAGCTTTGTATGGACCTGATTCGCAAGAATGACCGGGAGCGGGCGAAGGAAGTCTTTCAGGAATACTGCCCCGACTGGACAGACGATTACTTTGCGGAAGCGGAAGCCCTGGTTTCCGGCATCGAGTACGCCACGCTGTTCACCACATCCGATTCTGCACCGCTGGAGATTCGCGTAGGCGGCGCGCTCAAAACGATTCTCTCCATCTACAACATTCCCAAAGAGGTGCGGGACGAGAAAATCAGGAAAGTGCTTGCCATGAACTATCAGGCCCTTGGCATGAACACCCTGAAGAAGTTCAGAGAGTATGTAGACCAAACCACAGAGCAGGCGATTTTCGATCTGCTCAAAAGAAAACAAGCCACCGGGTAAACCGGGGCGCAGGCGGAAACGCCCCCGCTGAGAAGAAAAACTATGTAAATTATTTGATTCCTGAAGGAGGAACCAATTATGAAAAAACGATTTTTTAGCATGCTTCTTGCCATCGTCATGGTGGTGGGACTGCTGCCCACCGCGGTGTTTGCGGCGGAAGCGGCTGCGGAAGCCACCAGAGTGATCTATGTGGACGAAAGTACCTTCCTTACTTCCGGCTACTCGCGCTTTTATGATGCCAACAACAACCTGCTGACCGCCACGCGGGAAGAGCAGGAAGACGGCTGGGTAAAGTACACGATGCCGGCTGATGCCAAGTATTATTTAACATTTGATGGCCACCTCGGCGGTGGTGGCGGCGATAGTTATCCCGAGCTGCCCACCGACGCGGATCGCTACGATCCTTCCTCGGATATCTGGTCCTGCAGCCATCCCGGCTATGCAGAGGGCAATTGCCGCCTCTGCGGGGAACCCTGCCCCGGCCACACCTACGATAACGCCTGCGATGACAAGTGCAATGTGTGTTCTGAAATCCGTGAGGTTGGCGACCATGTCTATGACGGTGCCGAGGATGCGGAATGCAACGAATGCGGCTATGTTCGTGACATCACTCCCGTGCAGATCACCGGCGTAAGCATCACCATCGACGGCGTGGTGTATGACAGCAGCAACACCTCTGCCGAGGATCCCGCTGTCGTTACCCCCGACAGCAACGTCATCCTTACCATTACCGGTACCAGCCTGCACAGCGGCAGCGATGATCATACAGTGGACTATGCCAACGGTTTATATCTGTATGTCAACCCGGATTATTTTGAAATCAGCGAGGATGGCACCACCGCAACTTATGCACCTTCCACCGGAGATTTCGCCAAGAGCAGCAATTTTGAAATTACATACTGCAACAACTATACCGACACCGCCAACCGTACCGTCGTTCCCACCGGCATCTATCTGACCTATGACGACGGGATTGCGGAGGAGGATAAGGCCGAGATCACCGGCATGAGCATCACCATCGACGGTGTGGTGTATGACAGCAGCAACACCTCTGCCGAGGATCCCGCTGTCATTACCCCCAATACCAGCTTCATCACCATCACCGTTCACGGCACCGCGCTGCAGAACTGTACCACGGATCATGTGGTATCGTATTACTCCGGTTCAAGCGAACCGATTCTTGCCAACAATTTATGGCGGTTTGAAGCGGATGGCACCGGTGCTTACCACTACTATTCGTCTGCCAGCGCCCTGAGCGATTTTGCCCGTAATACGACCCCCTATGAGCTGCAGTATTCCAACAACGGATCCTTCAACGCAGCGAATCCCGCCATCGGCAGC
>JAFQCX010000048.1 GCA_017416245.1 Oscillospiraceae bacterium
ATTATCGTCGGTCATTTTGATCGCAACGCACAGTCCAGGCGTGTGATTGAAAAGTGTGGCTTCCAGTATATCAAGACTAACAAATTTGAAACGAGATACGATACCGTGGAGAATTCCATGGAGTATATCCTGTATCATCCTGAAAGGAGCGAATACCGATGTTGACACATAAAGGAACCCAAACCATAGAAACTGCCAGACTCATTCTGCGCAGGGCAATCCGAGAGGATGCTGAGCCGATGTTCCGCAACTGGGCATCTGATCCGGAAGTTACTAAATTTCTGACTTGGCCTGCCCATGGTAGTATTGCCGTCTCTGAAATGGTGATTGGGAGCTGGCTTCAGGAGTACGAAAGAGACAATTACTACCAGTGGATGATTGAGTTGAAAGAAATTGGAGAACCGATTGGCTCCATCAGTGTGGTTCGTCAGAATGATCGCGTGGAGGAGGCAGAGATTGGATACTGCATTGGAAGTCGCTGGTGGCATCAGGGTATTACGACCGAGGCGCTGACCGCTGTGATCGAGTTTCTCTTCACAGAAGTCGGAATGAACCGTGTAGCCGCCAGACACGACCCCAACAACCCTCATTCTGGTGGCGTAATGAGGAAGTGCGGGATGAAGTACGAAGGCACACATCGGGCCTGTGACCGCAATAATCAGGGTGTCTGTGATGCAGCTCAGTACGCAATCCTGCGCAGCGAGTGGAAATTTTAGAAAGGAGCGAATAATGCTGTTATCAGAATTTGATTTTGAGAAAGACGCGGTGATCAATCCCGATATCGTACATAAGCCCGTTGCGGATTTTCCGGAAACGGTGATCTCCATCTTCTCCCACCAGCTGTTTGGTCGAGTGGTGGAGGCGCTGGGCGGCGTGCAGATCGCCGAGACCCACGATGTGGACGGCGTTTGGCCTGTGTATGCGGTGCAATACGGCGGCTACCGCTTTGCTATGTACAAGGCGCGGCTGGGCGCACCTGCCTGCGTAGGCGGCTTTGAGGACATTATCCCTATGGGTGCCGGGCGTATCATTCTGCTGGGAAACTGCGGCGTTCTGGATCGGGGCGTTGACGATTGCGGCATTATCATTCCTACCCGTGCCATTCGGGATGAGGGCACAAGCTACCACTACGCACCGGCGGCGGATTACATCGAGGTCAACAAAAAGTATGTGGAGCTGTTCCAAACCGTCTTGGAGAAGCACGGCTATCCCTATGTGTCCGGCACTACCTGGACAACGGATGCCTTTTACCGGGAGACCCGGGGTAAGATCGCCAAGCGGAAAGAAATGGGCGCCATTTGCGTGGAAATGGAATGTGCGGCGATGCAGGCAATGTGCGACTTTCGCGGCGTGGAGTTTTTCCAGTTTCTCTATGCCGGCGACAGCCTGGATCACAGACAATGGGACCCCAGAAGCCTCAGCGGCTTCGCGAAACTGGACGAAAAAGAGAGAATTGCCCTGCTGGCTTTTGAACTGGCCTGCGCAATCGAGGAAAGCAAATAAAAAGATCCGGCCGAGAGGTCGGATCTTTTTGCTTAAAGATAATAACTCATCGCCAGCATCAGGCAGAAGCCGGCAAGCAGGGAGTAGGTGGCACCCCGTTCTACGCCGTGGGCGTGGGTCTCGGGGATCATTTCGTCGCTGATGACATACAGCATCGTGCCGCCGGCAAAAGCCAGGGCAAAGGGCAGGATCGTAGAAGAAATGCTGACGGCAAAGTAGCCCAGCAGCGCGCCAAAAACCTCCACAATGCCGGTGAACAGCGCAATGACAAATGTTCTGCCGGGCTTCATTCCGGCTGCCAGCATCGGAGCGATGATCACCATGCCTTCGGGGATGTTCTGCAGGGCGATACCCAGAGCAATGGTCATGGCTTCGCCGGTGTTGCCGGTGCCGAAGCCCACGCCGGCTGCGATGCCTTCCGGCAGATTGTGAATGGCGATGGCCATTACAAACAGCAGCACTTTGTTCAGCTGATTGGATTGATGGGGATGCTCCTCCTGATCCACGCCGGACAGCCGGTGCAGATGGGGAACGAGCCGGTCAAGAAAGTTCAGGCACAGCGCGCCGCAGAAAATGCCGATCACGGTTACCGGCAGCGCCCATTTATCGCCGTATTCCAGGGAGGGGACGATCAGTCCCAGCACCGCGGCAGCCAGCATAACGCCTGCGGCAAAAGCCAGCACGATATCGCTGAATTTGTGGGAAATTTTCTTAAAAGCAAAGCCCAAAAGCGAGCCAAAAACGGTTGCGCCGCCTACGCCAAGGGCAGTGAGTAAAACCATTCTCATATCCGTTCCTCCTTACAAAAGATGCTATGCGGTGAAGATCGAAAATGTGCGGATTTTCTTCATTATATCAAGGGGACAGGCGGATTGCAAGAAAAAAGCACCCTTGTGCAAAGAGAAGCCGTAAAAAAAGATTGACGTTGACGTAAATCAGTGGTATAATGAACGCATAAATTAAGGGGAGGCATTTATGGATACCGTAAAATTTCTTGAATGGTTGAAATTTGAAAAGTCTATGGGTGCGAGGTCGGCAAAGGATGTTGTGTCCAGATGTGGCCGGATAAGCCGATTGCTCGGAAATAATGAACTTAGAGCAGATACAATTGAGTTATTAAAAGCGAATGACGAATTTCAAAATAGTTCTACATTTATTCGTTCTCAATTAAAAAGAGCAGTGTCCTTATATATAGAATTTGAAGAAACACAAATAATGGATTAAGCAGATCGGAAACACCGCTTGTGTACCGATTTCAGGAGAGTAGCAGAGAATATCGTGAAATTATTAAATTGAGGAAGATATAATGTCTAGATATAAAATAATGGATCTCTTTGCGGGCGTGGGAGGTCTTAGCTACGGCTTTTCAAAATTGCCGGGGTTTGAGATTGTTGCAGCAAATGAAATAGAAAAAGATATTGCGACCGCATATAAGCTTAATCACCCTGGTGTCACAATGATAAATTGTGATATTAACGATCTAACGGAAGAAATCCTAAGAGAAGCATTAAAGGGTCAACAAATCGACATCGTCGTTGGTGGTCCCCCTTGCCAGTCTTACTCCACATTAGGAAAGCGCCGATTAGATGATCGGGCAAACTTGTTTTTGCAGTATAAGCGCGTCTTAAAGATTCTAAAGCCTAGAGCATTTGTCTTTGAAAATGTTGTTGGCATTTTGAGCATGGACAAAGGTAAGTTATTCAAGCAGATTCAAGCGGAGTTTGAAGAACTTGGTTATAAACTCAAATACAAGGTTCTAAATGCGGTTGATTACGGAGTTCCTCAGCAAAGAGAACGAGTGATCCTAGTTGGATTCAGAGGGGAAAACAACTTTGAATATCCTATACCTACTCATGGTGAAGGATTAAAGCCCCATGTTACACTTAGACAAGCTATTGGTGATTTACCTGTAATAAAAAGTGGTCAATCTAGTAGCACATATGCATATCAGGCAGATAATGATTTCCTGCATTTTGTTAGAGATGCATCCCAGGGATTAACTGAACATAGTGCACCAAAAAATGGTGATCACCTTATCAAGATCATGGAAGCGCTTAAGGATGGTCAATGCAAAGATGATCTCTCGGAAGATATCCGTCCGAAGAGCGGATATGGTAACACTTATGCAAAATTGTGGTGGGATCGTCCTTCCACTACAATTACCCGAAACTTTGCATGTCCTTCTTCGTCTAGATGTATTCATCCTAGAGACTCTAGAGCAATGTCTATTCGAGAGGGCGCAAGACTGCAAAGCTTCCCGGATGATTATAAGTTCTATGGCTCCGATAGTATGAAGCGATTGGAGATCGGTAATGCGGTGCCTCCGTTGCTCTCGATGGCTATCGCAAAGCAGATGCTGAGAGCGGTGGAAGAAAAGTAAATAAAAACAAGGCTGCTTACGGCAGCCTTGTTTTTATTCCTGATATAGAATTGCGGTATAGGTTTGGGGTGCGTCTGTTAGATCCCACAAAAAGGCATTTTGAGGAATGGAGAATACTTGCTGATCTTCCATTTGCGCCCGGTTTTCCCAGTGAACGCCGGTATCGGAAATACTGCTAATGTCGATCAAAGCTGCTTTTCCGTTAAATAAATCGAAATGCACAACATAAGAGAGTGTACCTGTTTCACTTAAAAGTCGTTTTGCCTCAACTACTTTGTGTTTTTTGATATCATTAGTACCGGTAAAGCCAGATTGAACTTCTATTCGAATACTGCGGTCTGGCAGAGTGATTTCTAAGTCTGCTGTAGGTGACTGAGAGAATGTTTCGATATTTGTTAGCTGATCATCACCTACGAGGGCAATAGCCTCTTTTTCTACACCAAAGATTTGAGCAAGAGCCTTGGAAAAATATTCACATACCAAATATCCGCGCATCCAACTGTAATATACATCATCTGGCGCACGACCATAGTTGTTCATTCTGGGAAGAATGTTGTTATCGTTTAGAATTTGATAAGTTACATCTACTTTACTGCAGAACTGATCAATGTTATCTACACGAATTTCCGTATGTACAGCTTGATGAATGGCGCGGAAAATTTCTTTCAGTCGCTCATTGCATCGTTCAACCCGGGCCAAATTTACGATAACGAAATCGGTAGCTTTGAAGAATTTTCTGACCTGCTCTTGATTGGTAAAACCAAGTAAGCGTCTAAATTCTCGATTTTCTGTTGGCATCTATTTTCAACCCTTTCAATTAAGCATATCGCGTAATTTATAAAACTATGGTGGGCTCGCGGTTACCTCTGGTGCCACTAAGCAAGGCCGAAGGGAATCTGATTTTCATTTCCGCCGTTTGTGGCATCATAAGAAAACAACAAACCCGAACGTTTCGCCGATCGGCAAAAGGTTCGGGTTTGAATGTTTTGGTACACCGGAAGGGACTCGAACCCCCAACCCTCGGAACCGGAATCCGATGCTCTATCCATTGAGCCACCGGTGCATCTGCATTACAGCTTGGTTATTATAGCAAGCTTTTGGGAATTTGTAAAGGGGAAAAATGAAATTAAAAACGCCCTGTTTTCAGCACAAAAGGCCCCCTCTGACGAGGGGGCTGGATGCCTGCAAAGGCAGACTGGGGGAGAGAATACTACCCCTCAGTCAAAAATTAAGGATTTTTGACAGCTCCCCTGACAAGGGGAGCCTTTATCATATAGTATCAATCCTTGCAGGGGCAGGTTTTGCAGTTGCTGAAAGCAGCAAAAGAAAAAATTTGAAAAAAACGGCGGATTTTTATATAATCATTGTAACGAATTCGCATTTTCCCAATCTAATAAGTGAAAGGTGGTGATGGCGTGCTGGATTTTGAGAAGGTTTTTACAGAAAACAATCAGTTCGTTTTTCGCTTTTTGATGAAGCTTTGTGGGGATGTATCCCTTGCAGAGGAGCTGACCCAGGAAACCTTTTTCCGTGCCTATATGAACATTTCGGGCTTGCGCAATGAGGAAAAGGTGGCTGCCTGGCTGTGTCAAATTGCCAAGAATACTTACTTTGCCTGGTTTAATGCGCAGAAAAAGAATCAGCCGATGGCGGAAGAACTTGCAAATGACAGCACGCCGGATATCGCCGAGTTTTTCGAGGAAAAGGAGCTTGCCGGCAGAGCCTTTTCCAGACTGCACGCCTTGGAAGAGCCCTACAAAGAGGTATTTATGCTGTTTGTATTTGGCGGTCTTTCGCTCAAGGACATCAGCGCAATGTTCGGGAAAAGTGAAAGCTGGGCCCGTGTTACATACTACCGTGCAAAGCAAAAAATTATGGAAGGATTGGGACGATAATATGAATTGTGATGTAATTAAAGATTTGCTGCCACTGTATGTGGATGAATGCTGCTCGGAGGAAAGCGTCAAACTGGTCGCTGACCACCTGGCAACCTGCGAAAGCTGCCGCAAGGCGCACAACCAAATGCTGCAGACCTGTCAGCCTCAGAAGGAAACACCCAAACCGGCACCGCTGCAACGCATCAGCGATTGGAAGGCATCTTTGCTGCAGTCGGTAATGCTGTTCGTTTCCTTTGCGATCCTTACCCTGGGCGTTATCCTGGAAGGTGCTACACCCACCGGCGCTACCAACGGCTTGTGGGCGGTTGCACTGATCGTTCCGGCGACCGGATATCTGCTTTCGCTGGCTAATTGGTTTTTTCTCCGGATATATAAAAATCGGAAGATATTTTCGTTTTGCTCTTGCTTTGTAACATTGGGATTCACGCTTGCAGGATATGCCTGGGCGGCAATCCACTATGGCGGCAAGATTTCAGTCCTTTCCCCCTTGGTTTGGGTCGGTGTTGCACTGTCTGCAGTGCTGTGCTTTTTGTCAAAGCTTTTGTCCAACCGCTACGCACTGCTGTTGGGACGGGAGTGAGCGTATGTGGAGAAAAGGCTTGTGCCTGCTTGTAGCGTTCCTTATGCTGTTTTCCATGTCCGGATGTTCGGACCTCGTCGGTATTGCTGCCTTTTTTGTTCTCGATGTAATCGGGGATGACCGCGCAGAAAAAGATGAAATTGTGGCGTTTGTTTGCGAAAACGAGGAAGAATTGCTCGGCGCAATTGAAGCCGGGGACTTTTCTGCATTTGAAAATCAAGGTTTTATTAATGACATAAATACGGATGCTCTGGTTGTCGATTTTCATTGCGGCGGCGCAGGTCATGGCCCAAATACTGCCTATGTGGGCTTTTTCTACACAGCATACAACGATATGACAGCAGTATGGTATGTGCCGTCCAGTGAAATGATCCCACTGGGAGATGGCTACGAATGGCTGGAACCGGATGGAGACAACAGATACTATGCGGAGCATATTTGCGGAAATTTCTACTATTATGAGCAATCGTATTAGAGCACGATGTAAAATCAAAGGCTCCCCGGAGACGGGGAGCCTTTATCATATAGTATCAATCCTTGCAGGGGCAGGTTTGGTAGCCGGAGTCCGGCACACCGGGGCAGGGATCACAGCCCGTGGGTGCAAACTGGGCGGCGGGGAAGGGGATCTTGCTGAACATCTCGCAGGGATCCTCGGCACAGCCGGCGCTGTCGCAGCATTCCTTGGTGGGAAGTGCGTAATCCAGCACCGGCACGATCAGCTGTGCATCCCGCTCCAGACGGATGATGGAGAATTGACCCAAAGTGACGAACATCCGGCGGCGCTCGCCAGCGTAGACCAGCTCATCGTCGAACTGGGCAGCGATGGCAGCAGGGATCTGCAGCGATGCATCCTCCCGGCAGCCGCAATCGCAGACCTCCCGGATCTTGGAGCTGAGTACCATCGGATCCAGCACTTCCACCACGGCGGTGGGACGATTGGCGATATAGCGGGTCAGCCCGTCGGGCTCGCAGATGCGGGTATCGCTGCGATAGATATGCGCCTGACTATCCTCGCCGCACAGCACAGCCCGCTTGGTGAACACGGCCAATCCGTACAGCGCAGCAGGACGGTTGGTGCCGATGGTGGCATCGGCAAAAATTCGGTAGTAGAAGGTTACATCGATGCAGTAGTGATTGCGATCGAACGCCACCGGCTCCACATCAATGTATGTGTACAAAAGCTCTGCGCAGCGCACCCGGGCGCTGGCCGCCGTATCCAGCAGACTCTGCGAGCCTCTGGTCATGTAAACCCGAAGATCCTCGATGCAGTCCTTGTCGCGGCAGGAG
>JAFQCX010000049.1 GCA_017416245.1 Oscillospiraceae bacterium
CATTGCCATATTCTCACCTCCGGTCCAATTCCAATTTGATATTTCAATCGTAATACTTATCCACGCCGCCGTAGCCGGGGATCAGCTTACCCTCCCGAGTTTTTCGCAGGAAGCTATCCAGCCGCTTTTGAAACTCCTCGGGACGCTTTCTTGCCGCATCGATGTAGGCAACGCGGATGCGCTTGTAGGGCTGGGAGAAGGCTTCAAAATGCGCCCACGTTGCCGCATCTGCGCGGATCGCATCCAGGATATCCTCCGGAAAAATATAGGGCGCAGAGATCAGATCAGCAACGCTTTCCCGTACACTGGGGTGGATCATTCCCTGCTTGTCCAGCCAAATCAGACGTTCAATGTTGGGACGGGAATAGGGACTTCCGGCCCTTCTCGGCGTGAACCGCAAGGCGCGTCCCCCATCTACAGCGCGATAAATGCTGTCGATCCAGCCAAAGCACAGCGCTTCCTCCACGGCATCGTTATAAGAAAGCCCCGGCTGACCGCTATTCTTTAGAGGAAAAACAAACCAAACTTCCGTTTCCGTCTCAAAATGCTCTGCAAGCCATCGCCGCCACTCAGCCCGGTTGCTTGTATAAAAGGTGTTTTCCGTTTTCATCATTTTGTTGTCTCTTCTTTCACTGCCAGGGCAAGATACAGCGCATAGCCACCACCGATCACCGCAAGCAAAATGCCGGAAATGATCTCTCTTTGGGGTGTCATAGCTGCTTGGTTGGCAAAAGCACTGAGTCCATTGAAAACGCTGTGGGTGAGGATACAGGGCATCAGGCTCTTAGTTCTGCAATAGATCATCACGAAGGCAAAACCGATGGCTATGGCATACACCACCTGCAAAAGGTTCGGCAGCAGCTCCGCCCCGGAGCCATTAAAGAGGTTCACGATATGTCCAATGCCAAAAGTCACACTAGAAACAATGATGGCGGATCTCACGCCGTCCTTTGCCATGGCCTTGAATAAAAGACCCCGGAAGATCAGTTCCTCAAGGAAACCGACGCAGAACATAGACAAGACATACAGCACCGTTTCCAGGGGCGACAGATTCATCGCCGCGCCGTACCACAAATTTGCTGTCAGCAGAACAAGGAGCGGGATATAGAATAGCATTTTCGTGGCAGGAAGCTGGGGCTTGCAAAGGCCGTATTTTTCCGTCAGACCGTTCCTGCGGACAAAGCAATACAGAATTGCAGACAGTAGGATCAGAATCGGCAAAGTCACGATCTTTTCAATGCCCAAATCTGCCGAAATATTATCGCCTGCGGATGCAAGAACAACATAGGCAATAATCCATGCTACCGCAAACCAAATCTCACTTTTCTCATATAGTTTTTTCATGCGTCTGCCTCCTCGTCCAAGGCTTCCAGATAAAAACTGACGGGCCGGAAGCCGTCGTTGCAGGAGATCATAGCGGATTTGGGGTTCTTCATCCAGCCGTCATAAAAATTCCCGCCGCCATGGGCCAGGGTCATCACAAAGGCAGAAATGCTGTCCCAGGCACTGTCGCAGAAACCTTCCGGTTTTGCCCAGCCGTTGGCGATCCATATCTGCCCTTCTTCTATATCACAGGCATGCTGGATGGGATTTTCGTATTTTTCCATTAAATCTGGGTAACTTGCCTTTCGGACGGCAGTGATTTTAACTTTTTTCATAGCACACCTCTCATTTGCTTGCTTTGATCGTATAAGTTGTCTTAACGGCATTATACCGCATTTTTCTAGGTATCGCAACAAAAAGCGGATGCCGAAGCATCCGCTTTTGCCGATTATAAACGCGAAAGATAGATGTCAATAACCTGCTTGGCAAAGGTGCCTGTGCCGTCACCGCCGACTTTGTCGATGTTTTCCGTCATACTGCCACCACCGGCGTAGCTTTCAGCCAAGCTCCCCAGGATCTGGGGCGTGCAGGTGTAAAAATGCTCCGTAAAGAAAGCCTGCAGCTCCATCGCCCAGTTTTGGGCTTCTTCACTGTCCGGGGCGCAGGGGCGCAGCTTGCCCAGCTGCACAAAGAAGTCCATCACCTGTGCGTTCAGGTTCTTTTCCTGTTCCTTGGTGCGCACCTTTCGCTTCTGCTGGAATTCTTTGTAGGCGTCCGTTTTGCCGTAAAGCGCCTTGGCCTGCTGGCAGTACTGCTCAATTTTCTTGGGGTCAAAGCCTTCAAAATCTGTGCGTTCCACTTCTAACATACGCATCCCTCCTCTTGGCTCTATCATATACTATGACGTTACGTTAAAGTCAAGAGGTTTTTTAGAATCTCCGCGATAAACCGGCCGTGCTTTTTCTGCACCTCCGGGATGTAGTGAACATGGTCACAGTACTTTGGCTCCGGCAGGGCATCCGTAAAACCATACAGATCAATGACAGGAATTCCGTTTTCTGCCATAACCTCCTCCGCGATCTCGTTGCACAGGAGCAGATCCTTATTGTGCCGGTTGATGCAATAGTGGGTGGCTTTGTTGTGCCGTTCATCCTCCACCGGGGTAGAGTTGACAAAAACGGTAGGCAGATCCAGCCGTTTGGTGATGGCAATGATCTCCTGCAGATTTCTCCGATAATCCTCAGGGCCTACCTGCAGGGTGCATTCGGGAGCAACTCGCTTGATATCGTGAAGTCCGCAGTTAAACACAAACAGGTCATAGTCCAGCGTGCCTTCTGCCTCCCGCTGACGGATATACTCCAGCAGCATACTGCTGTCGCCGCCGTTAGCGCCCTTGGGCAGATCCAGATCCTCCATAGCCTCCTGCATACCGGCCTTGGTGTAGATCTCCGCAATTCCGGCTAGATATGTGGCCAAGAAGCGGGAGTAATAAAGACTGATACTGTCACCAACCAGTAGTATCCTTTTCATAACGAACTCTCCTGTCAGAACATTTTTGTCTTACGGCTGTCTAATATATCAGAATTCCCAGTTGATAACCTGCTTTGCAGAATCTGCATCGGCATACACAATAAAATTGTCATGCTCCTTCAGCAGTGTTGCCGGCACATTGGGTGTGGTCTCCCTGGTCTGCAGAGTCAGCCGAACAGCCTCGGCCTTTACGGCATAGGGCACGCAGGAAATGATCTCCTTGCACTGCATGATCTGCCAGGGCGTCATGGAAACAGCCTGCTTGGGCACATCGTCGATGGTGGCAAACCAGCCTTCGCCCATCTGCTGGCGCTTACACTTCTCGTCCAAGTTCACAATGATGTAGGCTTCCCGGGTATTAAAATCCGCAGGAGGATCGTTGAATGCGATGTGGGTGTTTTCGCCAATGCCGATCAGGCCAATGTCAAGTTCATCCTCGCGAAGCTTCGCTGTCAGCTGGGCAATGCCCTCAGGTGTGCCGTCAACAAAATTCACAGACCGCAGAGCGCAGGGAAGCTTATCCACAAACCGCTCCTGCAGATACTTGCGAAAGCTTGCCCCGTGGGTAATGGGCAGGTCAACGTACTCGTCCAAGTGGAACATATCCACCTTGCTCCAATCCACATTTTCCCGGGTCAAAGCATCCAGGGTGTCAAACTGGGATGCACCGGTGGACAGAACGATCCGTGCGTAACCCTTTTGGGCGATAATAGCATTCAGGCGGCTTGCCACGTGCATAGCAGCGCTTGCGCCCAGCGCGACTTTATCCTTACAAATACGAACTTCCATAGTTAGTACCTCACTTCTCAATTTTTTGCAGGACGACCCGTCCTGAAATACGGAGTCCTGCAGACTACATTTGAATTATAAAATCCACCAGGGGGAAAGTAAATGTAATATCTTGATATTCTGCAGCTTGTTTTTAAATATATTGCTCTTTTACGAGCAGAAAGGCCTGCCCGCATTATTTGGGGGCAGGCCTTGTATCGGCAGCATACTTGGTTGGGGATCTGCCGGTCATCTTCTTAAAGAGGAAGCTAAAATAAGAGGTGGAGTGAAAGCCACAGCTTTCTGCGATCCGGCTGATGCTTTTGTCGGAGAAGGTAAGCATTTGGCAGGCATTCTTGATGCGGATCTGATTGAGGTAATCGATGACCGTAATTTTCATTGCGTTTTTGAACACCCGGCACAGGTGAAACTTGGAAATGAAGAAGGCGGCTGCAATTTCATCGATGGAGCTGATGGTAGCGTAGTTTTTGTTGAGATATGCCACAATGGCGCTGGGGAAATCCTCTTGAATTTCCTCGCTTTTGCAGGATAAAAGCTCCAGCAAAAGCGCGCCTAAAAGCAAGCCGGACCGCATTTCATCGGCGCACTCCTGCAGCTCCTGCAGATATTCGATGCACCGTTTTTGCTGCGCAGCAGAGGGAGTTCGCTTCCAGCTGTCAAAGCAGGAAACAAGGAGAGCGCAGGTGTCTTTGGTGTAGAAACGTTCTAAAAAAGCATCGGTAAAGCCCACCAAAATCCGCTTACCGTATTCACCGCCGGTACGGTGAAGCTTGCCGGGAGGAATCAGCACAAAGTCTCCGGCAGTGACGGGAAAGAGCTTATCCTCAATGAAATAATCCCGACGGCCCTCCTGCAAATAGTACAGCTCATAGGACGCGTGATCGTGCATAGAGGTATGGGTATTGCCGGAAGAAACGCTGGTAAAAAAATCCGGGGTGGTGACATAGTTGTTCATAAATACCCTCCCAAGGGTCAAGTGTAT
The DNA here is from genome assembly GCA_017416245.1 of Oscillospiraceae bacterium. Classification (GTDB taxonomy): domain Bacteria; phylum Bacillota; class Clostridia; order Oscillospirales; family Oscillospiraceae; genus Faecousia. The sequence goes on from JAFQCX010000049.1 coordinate 4,625, forward strand.
GTCAATATTTTAATATACCGCGCTCTAAATAGCAAGATTCTTTATGGTGAAATTTTGATGCATTGGAAATCAACCAGGGCGTTTCCGGTAGGCATTGGGGGATATGCCGCAGTGCTGGCGGAACACCTTGGAAAAGTGATAAATATCGCAGTAGCCCAATTTCTCCGCGATCTCCGTCACGGAGAACAGCTCTGAATCCAAATACTGCTTTGCCCAGCCAATGCGCACCGACTCACGATATTTTAGCGGCGACAGGCCAACATATTCCCGGAACTGACTTCGGAAATATGATTCACTCATCCGGCAAAGCTGCGCCAGCGTTTGCAGGCTGATGTCCCTGTTATAGTACTTGTTAATGTATTCAATGGCCGGAGCGACCGGAGAAATGGGAGATGGGGCAGCATCTCCGCCCACGGCCTTGCGGATATCCAGAAAAATCTCGTTCAGAAGCAGCCGCGCTTCCAATTTGGAGCATACAGAATTCTTCTCCCACACCCGCAGCAGCGACAACACCTTCAGCCGGAAAAGGGGGTCGTGCCCGGCCTTAAAAAAGGTTGGAAGGCCAAACTCTTTGAAGGAGCAGCTTGGATCCAGGGCAAATGCGGTGGTAACATACTCACTTTCGCAGTCGCCGGTTTCCACCGTGTAGCAGCTGCCGTATTCCACCAACAGAAAATCGTCCTTCTCAAAGGGGAAAACATTTCCGTTTTGGTCGGTATATGTACCGTAGCCGCTTAAAAAATATACAAAACCGCTTCCGGCCAGCCGTTGGGCAAAGACCCTCTTATAGAAGGGTTTTTCTTTTTTTCTGACAATTACAGATACGGAATTAATGAGAAATTCTTTATAAAACTCCATTCTATATCACTCCTTGTGGCAAAATTATAGCAAATACGCATCAAAAAAGCAAGGCAAACATAAAAATCGAATTGTACAAACGCAAAGCGCAAACCACTGCTACCCTGCTGATCCGCTAAAAGCAACGGATTGCGATTTTACATTGGTTGAACACACGAAAGAAATAACCACCGACGATTCAAGACCGTCGATGGCTATTTCTTTATTCCTTTTTCATTTCCATATAGGGCAAGGTGGTAAAGCCATTCTTTTGGTATACGCAAACGGCACGGGTGTTTTCCGGCTCCACCTCCAGGCGGAAGATACAATCGGTAAATTTCGCCTCCAAATAGTCAAAAAAGCTACTGCCAATGCCTGCTCCCCGATAAGCCGGCTTTATATACAGGTCCTCGATCCAAATGCAGGGCTTTCCGAATTCTGTGGAAAAGCTCTTGGCGATCATTCCGTAGCCCAGGATCTGACCCCCGTTTTCAAAGATAAAGCCCTCTAAGTAGGGGCTGTCGCCTACACAGTTTGCAATGTCCTTTTCAAAGATCTCCCGGGAGCCATTGGTGGATACCGCCGGTGAGTTATAGAAGGTTTCCATCATCTCCATAACCGCCTGCTTATCTTCCTTTGTCATTACTCTGATATTCGCAACCATATTGTTTCCCATCCTTGCTGCAATTTTTCCTGTATTATACCACAAAAACCGGCTGCTTTCCACTATGGAAAGCAGCCGGTCTTCCGTTTTTATTTGTCCATTTCATACCAGTTGTCCGGGGTGAAGAGAGCAGGCTCACCTTCCACGGGAACAGCAATGCCAAAGCCCCCGTGGCTTACAAAGCTATCGAAATGATCACGCATATACAGCAGCTCGCCACGCTCGGGAATATCGTAATGCTTCAGCGCCTTGAAGCCCTTTTCGTCCATTGCGTATTCCTCACGGGTCTCCAGGTCGGAATAGCGGAATGCCATACGGATCATACGGATATTATTCCGGGCAGCGCTGTCGCCCTCGGCAGCAGCCAACGCCTTATCGTAGTTGGCATAGACACGCGCTTTATCCACGTGGCGCATAAAGTATACGCCGGCGGTCATGATCTCACACTGGCCGTCCAGCACTTCCTCAAAGTAACGCAGGTTCTCTGCCACATAGGGAGCGCCCTTGCCGAAAATACGGCAGAGCTTTTGGATATTATCCTCCAAAGACAGCTCTGTATCGTAGCCGGTGCGGCCAAAGGTATAGAAGTTCAGCAGGTTATTCCACAGGTTGAATACCTCGATCTGTGTTTCAGAGCCCACAATGCCCTTCTCCATAAAGCGGCGGTACATTGCCTGGATCTCGTCTGCCATAGGCACGATCCGCTGTCTGCCGGGATAGACACCCATAAAGTAATCGTAATAGAACACGGGGATGTTGTACTTTTCCTTCCAGGCCAGCAGGTTATCCTCATACAGAGTGCCTGCCAGGCAGGAGCCGTCGGGCTTGCCGGTCTTTCTCAGGCCGGTGCTGTGCCAAACCGCCTCGCAGACCATACGGTTGGAGGCCATTTCGTCAACGCCCTCGGGAGGCTCCCAGCTATCCACGTAGGCAAGGCTGGAAAGCTTTACATCCGGATGCTTGTCCTTGATTTTCTCGGCAAGTCTGTTCAGCATATACTGGCTGTTTTGGGATTTTGTATAGGGCTTGCACTTTTCGCAGCAGCACTGGGGCGCCATACCGTCTTTATCGCACCAGTTATAAACCTTCACCAGGGGATTCTGATCCAGCCAGGAGATCATATTTTGCGCCAACTGCCCGATCATCTCCTCGTTGCGGGAGCAAAGCACCATCTGACCCCAGTTATCCACCATCTCAAAACGGGTGCCGTCCTCATTCAAACGGTAATACTCCGGGTGGGTTTCGTAATAGTGCTCGGGAAAGTACTGATTGCCCCGCTGGGGGAGCATGGTGTCGATGGAGTCGTGGTGGCCTACCTCTAAAATGAAGCCGCGCTTTTCGGTTTCTTCCAGCAGGCCGTTCTCCTTAAAGTGCTCATACACTCTGTTCCAGGTATAAATATGGTTGAAGCGGTTTTTGCCCAGCCAATCCCAGAAGGTACGGGCGAGGGTAAAGTTCTCCCGCACCCCGTGAACGGAATTCTGAACGATTGCGCCACGAACTTCCACATCGTGCTTTGCTTTCACATAGTAAATGCCGGTAAAGTCCAACTTTTCCGCCTTTGGTACGTATTCGCCGCCGGGGACCTCAGGATTCATGTAAGTAGCAAATGAGCAGCCGGCAAACCGTTCCAGCAGTTCATAGGCAGCATAAATGGTGCCGCGCTCCCGTTCATTTTCATTCTTGGAGCTGCCGGCAACCACCAAACAGGTGCCGTAGTCCTTAATAAAGATACCCTCCGGGCCGGGAACCAACGCATCAAATTCTGCCTCAGTGATGTACTTGGCAGTGACCGCATTGCGCTCCGGGCCGCCTACAGCGATGGTCAGCTCTCCCGCAGTTTGGGAAATTTCAGCCTCCACACCGCAAAGCATTTTCAGATATTTTTTCAGTTCCTCTGCGGCAAATTGCTCCCGCTTTGTACTCTGGGCAGGCAGAGAAATCGTCAGCGCGCTTTTGCTTGTAATAACCATTTTGCTCCTCCTGAATTTTGTTGTTTTATAGTTTCAGAGCCTTTCTATGGCTGATGATATCACATACTTTTTTGAAAGTAAACCCCTCTTTTGATTGCGTTTTACATTCTTTTTTGCGATTGGATAAATGTGCTTTTTTTGTGGTTTTGACGCTGTGTTTTGAGCATTATTGTAAAAAAACACATCCGCCAAAGGCGGATGTGTTTTACGTTTTAAACGTCCAGTCTTACCATATCCTCCGGGGTCTCCCGCTTTACGGCTATATAGGAAGAGCCGCCTTGCAGCATTACCACGGCAGGTCTGGGAATGCGATTATAATTGGAAGCCATGGAGTAGTTATAAGCGCCTGTTGTCAGGCAGGCGATCAGATCCCCCCGTTTGAGCGACGCAGGCATCCACACATTGCTCTGGATCACATCTCCGCTTTCGCAGCATCTTCCCACCACGGAGCATACCATATCTCTGGGCTCGTGCATTTTGGATGCAGGAAGCAGCGTATAAGCAGAGCCGTACAGCAGGTATCTGGGGTTGTCCGTCATACCGCCGTCCACCGACACATAGTTCTTATATCCGGGGATGGACTTTAATGTACCCATCGTATACAATGTCATACCTGCATCCGCCACAATGCTTCTGCCCGGCTCCATATAGATATGGGGCATAGGGATCCCGTATTCCGCCACCAGCTCATTCACCCGCTGGCCGACCAAAAGCAGGTTGCTCTCAATATCGATACAGGGGTCGTTACTGGTATAGCGCACACCGTATCCGCCGCCGATATCCAGCTTTTGGGTGATGAAGCCCAGCTTGCGGTGCATATCCGCAACAAAGGCGATCATCACATCCGCCGTTTGCAGATATACCTGCGAATCGAACACCTGTGAGCCTACGTGACAATGAAAGCCCTGCAAGTCGATGTTGGGCATAGAGATCGCAAGCTTTGTGATCTCCTCGGCCTGTCCCGTTTCTATGGCTGAGCCAAACTTAGAGTCCACTGTGCCGGTGTTTACCGCTGCGTAGGTGTGGGGGTCGATGCCGGGCGTTACCCGCAGAAGCACCGGCTGCTTCACACCGTATTGCCCGGCGATGTCATTGATGGCGGAAAGCTCCTCTCCGTTATCCACCACGAAGAAGCCTACGCCCTTTTGAATGGCGTAATGGATATCTGCATCGGTTTTGTTATTGGAGTGGAAATAAGCGTTTTCCAAGGGGTATCCTGCGCAGACGGCGGTGGCAATTTCGCCGGAGGACACCACATCGATGCCAATTTGCTCCTGCGCTGCAATTTCGTATATCCGCTTAAAGGATGCCGCTTTTGAGGCATACAGCACGTGGCCGTAGTCGCCAAAGGCCTTTTGCATACCCCTTGCATAGGTGCGCATCCGATCGCGGATACGGTCCTCGTCCATCAGGTACAGAGGCGTTCCGTATTGCTGCGCAAGCTCTGCGGTGCTCTGACCGGCAAACTGTAAAATACCATCATCGCTTACCGACAGGTTTTGGCAAATCATATCTGTATCGTTCACTGTTCGCGACTCCTCTTAAAGCATTCTCTTTCTCAGTTCCCCGGGAGAAAGGGGAGACAGGTCGGCAGGCGCAATGTCAAACAGGGTCTTGCAGCCCACCTCTCCCCTTTTATGCATCCTGTCTGCCGCTCTGGCGCAGGCAAGCAGAACGCTGGCAGTGAATTCCGGGTTGGAATCCAACTTCAGGCTATACTCAATGCAGTGCTTATGCTCCCGGTTTAGGCCGGTAGTGCCTGTGTAAATCACCGAGCCGCCGTGTGGCAGCGCGCTGTGTTCTCGCTGCAGCTGCTCCAGGGAAATGAAATGCACCACAGTATCGTAGTCTGCAAAATAGTTGGGCATTTCCTTGATTCTCCGCTCAATTTTTGCCAGATCTGCCCCCTCTTGCGCCACAACAAAGCACTCACGGGTGTGCTTTTGTCTTGTGGTGAGGGTGGGGTTCTCCCCTGCGCGCACGCTCTGCATAGCACCCTCCACGGGAACGGTATACTGTCTGGCATCCACCACGCCGTCGATCCGGCGGATGGCATCGGAATGCCCCTGGCTCACGCCTCTGCCCCAGAAGGTATAGTCATTGCCGTTGGGCAAAATGGCGGAGGCATACAGGCGGTTGATGGAGAACATACCCGGGTCCCAGCCTGCGGAAATCACCGCGATTTTTTTGCCCTCTTTTGCAGCTTTGTCGGTATTTTCAAAGTGCGTCGGGATATTTGCGTGGGTATCAAAGCTATCCACCACGCAGAAATCCTTAGCCAGCGCAGGGGTCATTACGGGCAGGTCTGTGGCGCTACCGCCGCAAATGATCAGCACGTCGATATCGTTTTTGAACTTCTGCAGATCATCTGCAGAATATACCGGCGCGCCGGACAGAGTCTTTATGCTATTGGGGTCCCGACGTGTAAAAATGCCTGTGAGTATCGCATCCTCCGCGTTGCAAACAGCGCACTCCACGCCCTTACCCAAGTTTCCGTATCCATAAATGGCAATTTTCATATTGTTCACCTGTTATCTTTTATTTTGCCAACAAGCCGGCCTTTTTCATATTTTCCAGCAGGACCTGCTCGTTCTTCTTCTCCATAGGTGTCAGGGGCAGGCGAAGGGTATTTTCGCAGAAGCCCATAGCTGCCATTGCAGCCTTCACAGGAATGGGATTCACCTCACAGAACAGGCTGTCCACCAGGGGCAGGTACTCCAGCTGCATCTTCAGCGCCTCCTGCACCTTGCCTTCCATAAACAGCTTGCACATATTGGAGGTTTCCTTAGGCAGCAGGTTGGACAAAACCGAAATCACACCCTTGCCGCCAAGGCTCAGAATGGGAACGATCTGATCGTCATTGCCGGAGTAAATATCCAGCTTATCGCCGCAAAGCTGCGCGATCTTAGCCACCTGAGAAATATTGCCGCTGGCCTCTTTGATGGCCACGATCCTCTCGTGCTCTGCCAAAACCGCGCAGGTTTCGGGAGCAATGTTACAGCCTGTCCGGCTGGGAACATTGTAAAGAATACAGGGCTTTGTGCTTGCATCGGCAATGGCAGTGAAGGATTCGATCAAGCCCTGCTGGGTCGCCTTGTTATAATAAGGTGTTACCAAAAGCATAGCATCGGCGCCTACCTCACAGGAGAATTTTGTCAGTTCAATGGCGTAGGCAATGTCGTTAGAGCCTGTGCCTGCAATGACAGGCACTCTGCCTGCTACCTTCTCCACGCAAAAACGAATGGCCTCTTTATGCTCTGCATCGGTCAGCGTGGGGCCTTCGCCTGTGGTGCCTACCGCAACAATGGCGTCGATGCCCTGGGCGATCTGCCACTGAATCAGCTTTTCAAAGGCCTCATAATCCACTCTGCTGCCCTTCATAGGGGTGATGATCGCAGTTGCTGCACCTGTAAATACTGTGTTTTTCATTTTCTTATCTTCCTTTCCTGGCCTGTGTAAGCAAAAAAGATAGCCCTGAGGCTATCTTCCAACACCACAAATCTACAAAGAATCTGTTTGGATGATAGCGCTCCGCATTTCTGCGACAACAAAACGGATATTCTCCGCATTGCCAGCAATACGCCCGCCACAGCGCACACTTCGGCATCCGCCCCTTTTTCGCACGGCCTGGCAGCCCTCGTAGAGTTATGTGCGATACTCTTGGCAAGATGCGCCTCTATCGTTCTAAGCTATGGTAACACAAAAGTGTATGCTTGTCAATATTGCCGAGCTTTTTAAAAGGCAGTCACCCGTTGGAGTGACTGCCTTTTGGCAGGTTGCCTGGATTCAAACGCTTTTTTTCTTAAAAAACCGGGTCATTACGAAAACCAGAACGATTCCCAAAACAGGAAAAATCGAACACACAAGCATTCCCGTTTGCAAATTGGAACTATCCGCCACCACACCCATAAGCTGCGGCGCAATCGACGCTCCAAGGTCACCACTGGCTGCCATCAGCGCAAAGGCTGCAACTCCCGCATCGGGAATATTCTCCTCCATCACGATCAGCGTTCCCGGCCAAAGCATAGATGTGAAAATACCTGTCAGCACACAGGCAATAAATGCAGGCGCAATATGCTCGGAAAATCCCACCACAAGATAGCATATTGCCGCGCCTATCATACACACAAATAGGAATCTGCCGATATTTTTACCCCATTTTGCATAGTAGATCCGTGTGAGCCCCAGTAAAACGGCAAACATCGCGACGCCCAGGATATCCCCAAGGGCTTTGTCAATATGCAGCTGAGCTTCCATATATCCCGAGATCCAGTTTGACATTGCGTTTTCTGCGCAGCTGCCCAGAAAAATACAGCCTGCGCAAAGAGCGATGCCGATGGTTTTTCTGCGGTTCTTCGTCACGTGGGCGGTGTCTTCCTGCGCGCCCATATCCGGCAGGGGAGAAATGGCGAAAAGCACCGACGAGATAACAGGCAATGCCGCAAAGAATATAGCCAGATACATCCAGTATTCTGCGCCGATCAGCTTCACAAAAACCGTGCCGATCACCACAACGCTGAGCACACCGAATGCATACAGCGAGTGTAACAGGCTCATATCCCGCTGGGGATTTTTGGACGGAATTGCCGCAATGATGGGGCTCAGCAAAACCTCAGAAAGACCCGCAGAAACGGAAAAGATAACCGTGCCTGCCAGCAGGCCTGCATAGGCGATCTGCGGAAAAGCCGTTGGGACTATGGCATAGATCAGCAGCCCCAGGGATGTGATCAGGGGCATAGCTTTTACAACCTTTTGTATGTTGAACCTTTTTGAAAAGACCGTAAAGATCAAGTCCACCGTTAATTGTGTGAAAAAATTTGTCAGCACCAGTGTGCCCAGCAGCGTCCACGAAACACCGTACATCTGGTGAAAGGTCACAAACAGCAGCGGTGGCAGGCAAAACACGGATGCCATGGTAAAGTAGGCAGAATAACAGGCCAGCTTTGTTCTTTTAAACTTTGATTGATCCATAAGCAGCTCCATTTTTTATTTGTAAACCATTATAGCATAGCGCTGCAAAATTTTCCACCGCATTCTGCGCAAAAAAGCAGCCACCGAGGAGTGGCTGCCTTTGCTTTTGCTTATTTCAATACTTTCTTGCACCAGGTGCGCCTTTGGCACTTGGGGCACTTCAGATAACGGGTCGTTCCCATATGCATCGCATTAAGCGCCTGGGTATAGGTAGGCACGATTTCGTGGCCGCAATTTTTACATTTGTAAGCACCTACACTAACTTCCAGTTTTAATGCATAGAAGCACGGGATCAAAAACACAACGCATAGTCCCAGAATGGCAACAAGCTGCCATACGCCCTCGGGTATCAAAAACGCAGCAAGAAAGAGGCCTGCAAACAAAGCTGTCATACTTACGCCCATAATTACCCACATGGTAGTCCAGATGGTTTTGTTTTTCCCTTCCAGTTCCTTTGCCATATCCAGCAAAAGCTGCTGGTTCTTTTCATTTTTGTTTTCCATAATGATCCTCTCCCCACTTAATAATTCATTTACACTGATGTTAAGGATATCACACAGCTCCAGCATAATAGAAGTGTCGGGCATTGCGATGCCCCTTTCCCACTTGGATATTGCTTTATCGGTGATATGCAGTTTGTCTGCAAGCTGCAGCTGGGTCAAATTTGCCTGCTTTCTGCACGCTGCAATAAACCTGCCTATTTTGATTTGGTTCATAAGGCGCCTCCTTTCGTGTTCAGTATATAGAATCATTGAGGAAAACAACACCTACCGCTGGTTTAGTGGGGTCGCAGCAAGCTCTCTTTATTGTTGCTGACGGTTTTGCTTGCGGATCTGGCGACGTTTTTGGGCGGCTTCCCATTCCTGGCGCTGCTGCTGTGTTTCGATTGCAATTTCCGGCACTTCCTTGGGGTTGCCCTTACAATCGATCGCCACCATATCGATATAAGCCTTATTGATCATCTCTCTGTGTCCGTCCAGCGCTTCCCGATAGGTGTCCACCCGGACTTCCATAGACGTTTTGCCCACACAGGTTACCCATCCACGCAATACGATCATATCGCCTGTATAAGCCGGCGCGCGAAATTGCAGATTGTCAATGGCTGCTGTTGTTACGGTACACCCACAATGGCGCATAGCGACGATTCCGGCAAGCTCATCGATCCATTTCAGCAGCTGCCCGCCAAACAGTCTTCCGTAATGATTGATGTGGGCCGGACAAATCAAATACTGCTGCTCGGTAAGGGATTCCTCTATTTTCTTTATCTCTCTCATAACCTTGCTCCTTTATATAATATCTCCATAAAAATTGTATACAGGCGTACGTCTTTTGTCAAGGTAGCCGTTTATCGTTAGAAAACCTGATTTATATGAAATTACCCTTGCATTCACTTGGAAAATGTTATATAATTGTAAATATTTTTGGTGCATTCCAAGAAATATGCAATCAAGGAGGAAAAGATTATGAAAAAAGTTTTTGCATTGGCTCTGTGCCTGCTGATGGTGCTGTCTTTGGCAGCCTGCGGCGGCAGCAAGAATATGACCATGGGTACCGGTGGTACTGCCGGCACCTACTACGCCTACGGCGGCGTTCTGGGCAACCAGATCAAGACCGCTACCGGCATCAACGTGAATGTGGTTTCCACCGACGGCTCCAAGGCCAACATTCTGGGAATTAACTCCGGCAACTATCAGCTGGCCACTGTTCAGTCTGACGTTATGGCTTATGCCGCTGCCGGCACCCGTTCCTTCGAAAAGGAAGGCAAGCTGGATTCCTTCCGCGTCATCGGCGGTCTTTATGCTGAGGCTGTGCAGCTGATCACTATGGATCCTTCCATCAAGTCCGTTGCTGACCTGAAGGGCAAGAAGGTTTCCATCGGCGCTTCCGGCTCCGGCGTGTACTTCAACGCTGTGGACATTCTGGCTGCTGCCGGTCTGTCTGAAAGTGACATTCAGGCCCAGTATCAGTCCTTTGGCGATTCCGCTGACGCTCTGAAGGACGGCAAGATCGACGCTGCCTTCATCGTTGCCGGCGCTCCCACCCCCGCTATCACCGAGCTGTGTCTGGCCTCCAGCGCTTCCCTGGTTCCCATCGATGGTGACATCGCCACCAAGCTGATGGAAAGCTCCCCCTACTACACTACTTATGTGATCCCCGCTGAGACCTACAAGGGACAGACTGCTGACGTCACCACCGTTACCGTTAAGGCTACCCTGATCGTCAGCACCTCCGCTTCCGAGGAGGATGTTTACAACATCACCAAGGCCATCTTCGATAACATTTCTACTATCACCGCCAACCACGCCAAGGGCAGCGAGCTCTCCTTAGAGAACGCTACCAGCGGTATGACTGCACCTTTCCACAAGGGCGCCGCCAAATACTTTGCGGAAAAGAACATTACCGTAGAATCCAAGTAAGGTATAATTTCAGGGGCTGCGGCTGATTTGGCCGCAGCCTTTTCCGCTACTATTCAAGGAGGTCCTTATGGCGCTATTTAAGAAAAAAGATGCCCCCGCCCAAGCGCCTATGGAGCTGGACGAGGTCATGAAGAAATTCGACCGTGAGTCGAACACACGTATCTGGGAAGGCACACCCAAGGTGGTTGTCACCTGTATTCTGGCCTGCTTTTCCATTTTCTGCATTTATGTAACACTCATTGCCACCTGGCTGGACGAGATCCGCCTGACCAGTTTTATGGCATTCATTACCCTCATCGGTTATCTGGTGTTCCCTGCAAAGAAGGGTACACAACGGGTAAACTTTATGCCCTGGTACGACATCCTCTTAATGGTGATCGGCACCGGCGCATTTGCTTACTACGCGCTTAACGCAAGCGCTATCGTTGCCAATTTCTCCATTGCGCCCTATGAAGTGGTGATCGGCATTTTAGGCATTGCCTGTCTGGTAGAGCTTTGCCGCCGCTGCGTCGGCCTGCCCATTTTGATCGTGGCCGGTGTGCTGCTGGTGTACGCTCTGATTTGGGGCTCCACCAACCCCGATATGCTGGCCCGGATTACGGAATACGTCCGCGTTCTGTTCTATTCCAAGGAGGGTATCCTCTCCACGCCGGTCAACGTCTGCTCCAAGTACATCGTAATGTTCATTATCTTCGGCGCGTTCCTGGAGCGCACCGGAATCGCGGATTTCTTCATTCAGATCTCCAACGCATTGGTGGGCCGTTTCTCCGGCGGTCCTGCCAAGGTGGCTGTAGTTGCCTCTGCTTTGGAGGGTATGGTGTCCGGCTCTTCTGTTGCCAATACCGTTGGCTCCGGCGCTGTGACCATTCCCCTGATGAAGAAGACCGGCTACAAGCCTGAGTTTGCCGCTGCGGCAGAGGCCTCTGCCTCCACCGGCGGTCAGATTATGCCCCCCATTATGGGTGCTGCTGCCTTTTTGATGGCAGAGACCGTAGGTGTTCCCTACTCCGATGTGGTACTCAAGGCAATCCTGCCTGCTGTTTTGTACTTTGCGGGCGTATTCATCACCGTCCATCTGGAGGCAAAAAAGGAAGGTCTGCGTGGACTGACCAAGGAAGAGCTGCCCCGGTTGAAGCCCTTGCTGAAGAAGGTTTACCTTCTGCTGCCTCTGATCCTGCTGATCTATCTGGTGGCTACCAGCACCAAATCTATTGCCTATGCTGCTGCCATTGCAATCGTGGTTGCCATTGCGGTAAGTATGTTTAACAAGGAAAACCGTATCACACCCAAGCGCCTGCTGGAGGCGCTGTCTGCCGGCGGTCAGGGTATGATCACCGTGGCTGTTGCCTGCGGCGTGGCCGGTATCGTTGCCGGTATTATCGGTTCCACCGGCCTTGCCTACAAGCTGTTTAACGGCATCGTCACCTTAGCCGGTAACCAGATAATCATCGCTCTGTTCCTGACCATGCTCTGCTGTATCGTGCTGGGTATGGGTGTTCCCACCACTGCCAACTACTGCATTATGGCCGCCACCTGCGCGCCGATTCTGGTGCAGATGGGCGTTCCTATGATCGCAGCCCATTTCTTCGTATTCTACTTCGGCATCGTTGCAGACCTGACGCCTCCCGTGGCGCTGGCTGCCTACGCCGGCGCGGCTATCGCCCAGGCCAATCCGATGAAGACCGCTATAACTTCTACGAAACTGGCCATTGGCGCTTTCATCGTGCCGTATGTGTTCGCCTTGAACCCGGCAATGCTGTTCATCGACACCAACGTTTGGGAGGTCGTTCAAATCGCTGTTACCTCCCTGGTCGGTATGTTTGGTGTGTCTGCGGCTCTGGAGGGCTACCTGATGCGTCCGATTCCCTGGTATCTGCGGATCATGAGCGTCGTAGGAGGTCTGCTGCTGATCTACCCCGGTCTGGTAACCGATTTGATCGGTCTGGGTCTGGTTGGTATTGTTGTGGCATTTCAGTTTATCCAAAAGAAGCGGGCACAGCTGGTTGCCTGAATCGTGAAATAAAAAACGCCATTCCTTTCGGAATGGCGTTTTCTTTGTTTATTTGGTGGTTGTTTTCAGCAGGTCGTACACTGCCGTGCAGAACAGCTTCACACCGTTTTGCAGGAACACTTCGTCAAAATCGAAGCGGCGGTTGTGCGCGCCTGCGGAGAGCTTGGTCAAGGTTCGGAAGAAGGTAGCCTGACCTCCCTGCTGCTGGACAGCGTTCATCATATAGGAGAAGTCCTCACTGCCGCCCGCAGTCATCATATCCTCCTCAGTCAGCGTGAAGCCGGCAGCCTCCCAAACCTTACGCAGTCGCTGGGCAAGACTTACATCGCTGGTCAGGGACTCTGCAGCGCCCATCAGCTTATACTCCACGGTGCAGCCGTGCATAGCGGCGGCATTTTCCAAAATCCGCAGAGCGTAATTTTCTACATAGGTATTCAGCTCGGTGTTTGCGCCGCGGGTCTCAATTTCCATAAAGGCCTCGTCGCAGATCACGTTTCTGCCGGAGCCTGCCACCAGTTTGCCCACGTTGATGCGGGTAGCGCCGCCTCCGTGGCGAGGAATGGCCTGCAGATTCAGCACCGCTGTAGCCGCTGCCAGCATAGCATTGTTACCGCCGTTGGGCGAGCCACCTGCGTGGGCAGACTTGCCGTGGAAGATCACATCGTACTTGGAGGTGGCGAGGGAATCTTTGGCGCCGGGGCAGACCATACAATTGGGATATTTGGTATTACCGGTCACGTGAGTGCCCAGCAGATAGTCCACACCATTCAAATGGCCCTTGGCAACAATGGACTTTGCGCCACGAACGCCTTCTTCTGCAGGCTGAAAAATCAGCTTTACGGTGCCACGCAGATGCTCCTTGATATCCATCAGCACCTTGGCAACACCCAAGCCTACCGTTGCGTGGCCGTCGTGTCCGCAGGCGTGCATCATACCGGGATTCACGGAATTCCAGCCCTCAGCAAAGGGGCGGTGGTCCGCATCCTGGGATTCGATCACACCCAGCGCATCGATATCAAAGCGCAACGCCACCGTAGGGCCCTCGCCGCAGCGCAAAATGCCGATAGCGCCGGTCATACCGCCGCGGGTAGCCTGCACAAATTCCGGGTCAGCGCCCTGGGCAATGGCTCTTTCGTACTGCTTATCCAGGGTAGCATCATCCGCAACACCCATACGGGCATCCCGGTCGCACACATCCTCGCCTGTTAAAACCTCGTAACCCAGCTCGGTCAGCTTGCGGGCAATGATAGAGGTCGTACGCATCTCAAACCAGCCGGATTCTGCGTACTTGTGAAAGTCCCGACGCTGGGCAACCATTTCCGGCTGCAGCGCCTCTGCCTGTGTGATAATTTTTTCTGTAATCTGCATAGCAAACTCCTCAAACACCATTTTAGGTATCAATAATTTTTGATCAGCACCACTGTGTTTTCTTTCAGGGTAAATGCTTTGGGATCGAATTCTGTTCTGGTGATGAAGTGATCATAGTCGATCATATAAACGCTGAAATCATCGGAAAGCTCGGACGTGATCTGCACATCCTCTTTTATGTTGGAAAGAATGATCGCGCGCTTATCGCCGTCTTGGGCCGCAAGGGCATAAACACCCTCTTGCTCGCAATTGCACAGTACTTCGTTTTGGAGGGCGTAAAGCTCACCAAAGGCCTTGAAATCATAATAAATGCAGGAGGGCTCACGGGTCACAATATCGTAAAAGCCGCCGTATGCCGAAACATTGATGTATCTTGCATCGTAATACATCAGCATATCGGTGCTTTTATGCTGCATGGCAAGCATCATCGCCATAACATTTGCCGAAGCATAGGACGAGGCCAGATTCTTCTTTCTGTCGTGGGACAGATTCCATTCGTTCAGGTGGGTTTCCAGGTTTTCGTAACCGTGTTCCTTAAGGGTCTTTTTAACAAAATCCGCCTCGATTTCCACCACATCCACCGTGCCGTAGGTATGCCAGGAGAAGAAGTCTATGGGAGAATTGTGGGTCTTGATATAGTCCATAAATCCCAGGAAAAACTCCACGCGGTAGATTTGCTTGGAGCTGCTATAGTGCTTTCCCTCCCGCTTTTCAATGGCCATACCGTATTTTTCGGGGTCGGAGAATATGCCATAGAAGCCACAGGCTGCATATCCGCCAACCTTGATGCTGTCACCAAAGCATTTCTTTAAATGTCTGGCCGCCACATCGTACAGCTCGTAATACTGCTGGGCTGTGCCCGTCCACATTTGGTTCAGGTGTAAAACATCGTCGTTTTCGGGCTCGTTCCAGATCTCCCAGTACTTGATGTTGAAGTGAAAACCGTTTGCCCAGCCCTCGTTATAGTGGCGGATAATATGCTCGCAAATTCTCGCCCATTTGTTGTAATCCTTCGGCGGGTGAATGTGATAAGCCTTTATGTTGCACTGGTTTTCAATGGTAACACCCAGCCTGAAATAGGGCTCAACGCCGTATTCCACAAGGGCTTTTATCAGCTCGTCCGTAAAGGCAAAGTCGTAGGATTCCGAGTCATTTTCGTCCGCATCAAAATCTCTGAAAATGTTGGGAATATCCACGTAGCGGTTAGAGCCAAAAGCGCCGCCCACATCGTGAAGGCGGGAATAGGGAATGTTCGCATCCTTCAATATCTGCAGGGGTGAAAAATCCAGCTTGCGGAAACCGCCTGTGAACGGCGGCTGACCTACCGCGTGCATACGCTTGATAGTGCCCACCGTTTTAGAAAAATCAACCAGTAATTCTGCCGTGTTCATACGCTTTCCTCCATAGTTTCAACACTAAAGTGATTATAATAAGGCCTTCCCTTTTTGTCAACAAATGCGGCGCGAAACCGCTTGCCTTAAAAGCAGAACAAGCCATCCGTTCGGATGGCTTGTTCTGCTTTTAAATACCAAGAAATTTATGGACGATGGGCCACGCATCATCGGGATAGAATCTATGGCCGCCGTTGCCCTTCACCAAGGCGCAACGATCTCCCATTTGAAACGCATCATAAACCCGTTTTCCGTTTTCAAAGACCTGCTCCGCAGCAAAGATCGGGAAAATGTTATCCTCCTTGCCGGATACCTGTACGAAATACTTGGGGTATGCCATTGCCATCAGGTCATCCATATCAAAGTATTCCGCTATGTGAGGGACATAGTTGCAGGAGCAATGGCGCATAGCGCCGATGGAGTCTTTAAAGGTACTCATAGCGCAGGATGGCATTGCCAGAGCGATCCTATCCTCAAGGGCAGCAGCATACGCCGTTGCCGTACCGCCGCCGGAATTGCCCATACAGCAGATCGTATTTACGTCCACCACATCACCAAATTGGCTATGGAGAACATCGATAAGTCTGGAAATATCCCACACACGCTCGCCTATGGTAGTCCTGCCCATAAGAAGCGCTGTCATACTGGATTCCAGGCAATTGGGGCCATTTTCACTGCCGCCACATTCGCCAAAGTTTCTCTGTTCCAGGGCGATGGCTGCAAACCCCTCTTTTACGGCCTGCACACAAAAATCACGGCCGCCCTTTATGGTGTTTTCATCTCCCTCGTATTTCGGTTTACCCAGGGAGATGTGCATACCCTTTGAGTGCCCTTGCAGACAGATCATAACAGGCGGTTTTTGGATCCCGTCGGGAAGCAGCATATGGCAGGGCACACGGTAACCGGCTTCGCTCTGATATGTAAAGCGGATCTCGGTAGCGCCCTGCGTTTTTTGCTCATACTCAATGGTTACGTCCAGGTCTGTCTTTTGGAACTTATCCAACCCCAGCAGCTGGGAGAGCTTCTCTCTCGCTGCGCTCTGCCACTGCTGAAAAGAAGCTACATCGCAGGACATAGAGGGGGTAACCTTTTGTATCAACTCTTTACTATGTTCATAAGCAGTTTTCATTTTCAAGACTCCTTTAATCTGTGTAAATTATTCACTTTTTTCGGATGTGGTTTGATATTCCTGTGGGATTTGACGTGTTTCAAAGACCGCTTTCCGCGCCGCCTCACAAAGGATGCGGGCATTATCTGCCGACAGACCGCCGGTGTATGTTACTTCGGTTGGATCAGCAGCAAAGATTTTTGCAAATAAAGTCACTGCAGCCAGGTAGCTTCCCGTGGTAGAGGGGTGAGATTTATCGTCGTCATAAAGCTCCAGGCCGGTTTGATTGGTATAAACATCGTAAAACACAAGTCCGACGTGGGCTACGGGTATCTCCAGCTCATCACCGATGGCCTGGTATGCTGCGGCTAATTTCCACGTCATACTTTCGTTGGTCCACCCCTTTGAGGTCAGGGTCGAGCTGCCTGTCTTGCGGCCCCAGGTGGCATACAGAACGGGCTTTGCGCCTGTGCTTCTGATCCTTGCAGCAAAGTTTCGGACGGCATCGTAAAAGGCAGGCGCATTCTCCGCAGCAGGAAGAACGCTCTGTTCCTGCACCACAACATAGTCGTACTTTTTCGCGCCTGTTAATGCTTTTTCCACCTTTGCGCCATATTCATCGTTGGGGTCAGCAAATTGAGAAAGCTTATGTGCGCCCTTGGTGATGGCAGTGACATCAACCTGGTAACCCATTTTTTCAGCGATTTTTTCAAAGATCGCTGTTGGCATATCATTGTAATAGGTATAGCTGTTTCCGATAAACAGAATAAAATATGTAGGCTTTTCCATCTCAGTAGTTTTCTCCTCTTCTGTGGTTTTTGATTATAGCATATATCCGATAAAAAGCAAATTGCGTTATTTAGATGTACGTTTCCATTCTCATTTCAAGTCTATGATCTGTCCGCAGTCAGGGATAAAAACATTCGTTTTCGGCGACAGTTCGCTGATCTTTGCTGCCACGAATTCAGCATGCTCCTTACGCCACATAGCCTTATCTCTTCTTCCGTTCTCATAAAGATGGGTCAAGATAATGTTTTTATTGGAAAATCTCAGCATAAACTCTGCAAAATCCTGGGCTATCGGCTCACAGATTGCATCAAGTCCCTTTCCGTCGCCCAGCCATATATGCGCAAAACAATAGTCAGCCTTTGGAATATTGGGCAGATTCTCAAGAGAAAAATCCCGGACATCAACAGGGAACGCAACAGACGGCATACCCTCCGCTGTAATATAATATCCGTATTCCGCTGTTCCTCTTTGGGTGCCGGGGCGAAAATGTCTTCCTTCAAAGGGTAGTATCGTAAGATTTCCCACCGTGAGTGGCTCGTCTTTTTTCGCAATGTGTATTTTTTCTGGAGATAGCCCCCACTCCAGTGCCATATCGTACATAAAATCAGGAATTACCCACCTGATCTGCGTGTTTGCCAGTTCTCGTACAACGCTTTCCTCAAAATGATCGGCGTGGTTGTGAGATATCACCATCAAATGCAGGTTTTTTAAATAGTCCACGCATTTTTCCGGCGCAGCCGCCAAAAAACGCGCGTTTCTAAACACAACATCCATTCCTACACGATAGCCGTTAAAGTGAAACAGATAGGATGACGAATGGAGCAGCCCGAATTTTGCGCCGTCTGCATCAAACACTTTGCACGCAGACGCAAACCAATCGTCAAAATGCTCCCTTATTTCATCATAAAGCTTTGCGCATATAGGCATTTTGGCTTTCAGTTCCCTGACCGAGCCAACTAAGGACGGGATCAGCGGCCGAAGCTCCTTAAATCTGTTGTATTCCAGTTCTATATTGTATAATCCGAAGTATCCAAAATACAGTCCACCAAGGAATTCCTTTAGCGGCAGTGCATGGGAATCCAAAGGGAAATGGGTTTGCAGATCCGACAAAGCGTGGATATGGGTGTGAATCACGCTTTTTAAAAACGCATTATCGGGCAAGCGGACAGGCTCACTGCTGTGGTTTTTTTGCCACCAATACATATAATGACCCATATCCCAACAAATACCGATTGCAGCTCTGTCAACTTCTTTTACGATCCCAAACACATATGCTGCGCTATCTCCCTCGGTTTTGTCCGGCATAAGACGGTTATTTTCAAGGGCCACCGTAACCGGCAAGTCATGTTTTTCAATGTGATCGGCAATGGATCTCAGCATTTTTACATTGTCGCCTGCAATGGGATGCACCGTGATATTGACAGATGGCTGGCGCAGGTCTTTCAGCAATTCTTCCAAGGGGCAAAACAGCTCAAAAACGGCATTCTCCTGGGTTTTCACATCCCCGTGCAAGGAGATAGAAAATCCATAATCCCACAAAAGCTGTGCAACACCCTTTACATCGGCGGCGGTATGATATTCCCGCACCGTACGCAGTTCAATGCTGCGCACGCCTTCCGTTTTCAGTGCCAGCAGAACATCCTCCCGGCTTTCCGGCAAGCCCTCTCCTGTGAGCAGCCAGTCAAAAGGTAACGAAACGCCTATCATATAACCACCCCTTTCTATTCAATACTCTTACTTTTCCCCTTATTCCTTGATACAGGGGTTGTCCACATTCTCTGTGCGGATGGCATCGCCATCGTGACCTGTCAGCCGGATGTCCTCCAGCACAAGGGTCTTTACATTTTTGGCAAAGATGCCCATTTTACACACGTTCGGATCAAACCCATCCATGGATGCCGGCATTCCAGAGCAGGCATTGGACGCATAACAGAGCTTCACATGCTTCATTTCAATGTATTCGATCTTCTTCTCGGGAAGTCCGTAGAAAAATGCGCCGGCAATATGGCAGTTCTTTGCCCTAATGTTTCTGAAGCACAGAGATCGGAGCTCCGGCGTTCTCTCATCCACAGGAAGGGGCTCTTTGCTCTGCACATATTCACTGTGGCCGTCTGCATCGCAAAAATAGAAGGAATTCACAACAAACGGGGTAAGCACCCCGTCCATCTCAATGTCCTCAAACAATATCCCGTCAATGATCGCATCCTTACCTCTGCCCCGTCTGGTTTTGATCCGCAGACCCCGGTCGGTGTGGTCGAAGCGGCATTGAAGCGCTCTTACGTTCTTCACACCGCCGGCCATTTCGCTGCCCAGCGTAATGCCGCCGTGGCCGTCACGCATACAGCACTGCCGAATTAAAATATTGGAAGAGGGGGTCTTGTACTTTGCGCCAACGGAGATCTTGCCGGACTTAATGGCAATACAGTCATCCCCCACCGAGAAGTAACAGCCTGCAATCTCAACCCCGTCACAGGCCTCCGGGTTCAATCCGTCGGTGTTGGGGGAGTCCTTCGGCCCCAGAATATTCATACAGATGAATTTCAGATTTTTGGAAAAATACGGGTGAATATTCCAGCTGGGGCTGTTCTGCACAGTGATGCCGCAGATCTGAATATCCTCACAGCGATTGAGGAATATCATCCGCGGCCGGGCTGCGATGCGGATGTTCTTCACATCGTGCCACCAGTTGTCAAAGCCGGAATTTCCATCGATCAGACCTTCGCCGTACAGGCAGACATTTTTGTTGCCTATGCCGGTAATGATGCCTGCAAACATATCCATACGGTCACCTTCCCAGGTGCCCAGGATCATCTCCTCGCCGGTCTTCTCACCCATACAGCAGCCTTTCAGCACCGGGAACATCGTTCTGTCGGTAAATGCGGAAAGAACTGCGCCCTTTGCCAGCTCAATACGCACATTGTCCTTCAGGAAAATGCTTGTGACCTTGTATACGCCCTCCGGGATCAGCACCCGGCTCTCCGGCGGGCAGGCCAATATGGCAGCCTGAATAAAGGGCGTGTCATTGGTAACACCGTCACCCTTCGCGCCGAAATCCTTTACATTCAAAGTGAATGCTTCCGGCAGGGTGGTGGAGTGCGCTTCGGCTTTCTCCTGGTTTCTGAGTGCAGTAACTGTGTATTGGGTTGCAGGCTCCAGATCATAGAGCATGATCTGTGTCCGCTTCGTTTCTAAGCTAAGTACACCATTGATATAAATGCGCCAAGGGGTATCTGTTTCAAATATACTGCCGTCTGCGCACTGGATTGCAGCGGCACGGGCCTGTTTCCAGGTAACACGCAGTTCCATATGTTCTCCTCCCTGTTGCGGCCTGTTATATTAGTCTTTTATTGCTTGTTATTATAACATAGTTCCCGGGGATTGCAACCTCTTTTCCGTTGCGGAAATACTTGTTTTTTTGTCTTGACATTTCCTTTGGCCAATACTAAACTGTACCCAACAGCAACTATCCAAAGCGATCACATATTTAACATCTGATGATTCATCACGGAGGTTTTGTTATGATCAAGGATTTAGAATTTGCCACACCGGAATCCCAGGGTATTCGCTCTGAGGATATTTTGGAATTCATTAACCGCCTTGCCTATCGCAAAATGAATTTACACTCTTTTTTGATGGCAAGAAACGGAAAGATCATTGCAGAAGGCTATGTGAAGCCGTTCCACAAGGATTTTGAACACCGTCTTTATTCTGCCAGCAAAACCTTTGTTGCTATGGCTGTGGGCCTTATGGTGACCGAGGGCAAGGTGAAGGTCACCGATAAAATTGCTGATTATTTGCAGAATTACATTGACAATCCTCTGGATCGGTGGACACAGGATATGACCATCGAGGATTGTATGATGATGAGCGCGCCAATGTTCCCGGATCGCGACAATCCCGCCAAGGATCCCAATCTGCGTTGCTACAATCTGCTGAATCACACCAAGGGTGTCTATCCCGGCGGCACCCTTTTCTGCTATAACAAGGCGCCGGATCTTGTGTGCGCCGCAATTAAGAATATCACCGGCAAGGAATTCATTGATTACCTGCGTCCCGTTTTTGATGCGATCGGCATCTCCAAGGATATTTGGTGTGTAAAAACCAAAGAGGATTACTGCTGGGGCGGCAGCGGCATTGTGTGCACCCTGCGTGACTATGCAAAAATGGGTGAGTTTGTCTTGAATTTGGGCTGCGTGAACGGAAAGCAGCTTATTGACAGGGACTATATGGAAAAGGCAACTACCACCCGCATCTGCACCCTGAACTCCAACTTCTACGATCCTCTGAGCAATTGCGGCTACGGCTATTACACCTGGATCACCCCGGATGCCTTTGCATTCCGCGGAATGGGCACCCAGCAGTGTTTCGGATTCAGAGATAAGGATTTTCTGTTCGTCTGTCAAGCAGATACACAGACTACCTCCGACAATACCAGCGCATGGGTTTACGACTGCGTAAAGCATTTGGTATACGACCGAATCGGCAGAAAGAAGAAAGAGGGCAAGGCATATTTGCAGCTGCAGGAAGCGCTGCAAAATCTCCAGCCGCCTATGTACGGCAGGCCCCACGCCGCCTATGAACAGGAGATAAACGGCAAGACCTATATGGTCAAGCCTGGCAATCCTATGGGTTGGAAGAATTTCCGTTTTGATTTTGATCCCAACGGCAGCGAGGGTACACTTACCTATGAAAACAGCCGCGGCATCAAGAAGATATCCTTTGGCATTGGCCGGTTAAAGCAGGGTAAATTCCCCGAAACCCATTACTACGACAAGCAATTGACTATCCCCGGCAACAGAGAGCAGGATTGCACTGCCGTTTGTGAGTGGGTGGAAGATCAGAAGCTGCTCCTTCGGGTATACGTGATCGACCACTCTATGGGCAACCTGTTTGCTACCTTTAGCTTTGTGGGCAACGAGGTTGGCCTAAGCTTCCGTAAGACTGCTGAGTACTTCATGGATGATTACCAAGGTGACACCAGCGGTTACCTTGCACAGGAATGAGGTAAGGATATGATCAAGGATTTAGAATTTGCCACACCGGAATCCCAGGGCATTCGCTCTGAGGATATTCTGGAATTCATGGACTATATTGCCTATCGCAAAATCAATCTGCATTCTTTTATGATGGCGAGAAACGGCAAGATCATCGCAGAATGTTATGTAAACCCATTCCATAAGGACTTTGCCCATCGCATTTATTCCGCCAGTAAGACCTATGTTGCTCTTGCGGTTGGTTTGATGGTAACAGAGGGCAAGGTCAAGGTTACCGATAAGGTCGTGGATTACCTGCAGGATTACATTGACACTCCGCTGGACCACTGGGTGCAGGAAATGACCATCGAGGATTGTCTGACTATGCGCCAGCCTATGTTCCCGGACAAGAAAAGCCTTGGTGAAAAAGACAAAGCAAGATGCTATAACCTGATGAATCATTCCTATGCGACCTACCCCAACGGCTCGATCTTCTGCTATCATTGGGCGCCGGATCTGCTCTGCGTTGCCATCAAGAGAATCACCGGCATGGAATTCATAGATTACCTGCGCCCCATTTTTGATGAGATCGGTGTTTCCAAGGACATTTGGTGTGTGAAAACAACAGAGGATTACTGCTGGGGCACCAGCGGTATTGTTTGCACGCTGCGTGATTTTGCCAAAGTGGGCGAGTTTTTAATGCACTACGGTAACGCCGGCGGCAAGCAGCTCATTGACAGAGCGTATATAGAAAAGGCAACCTCTTCCCGGGTCTTTACCCTGTCCGCCAACAACTATGACCCCATAAGAGGCAACGGCTACGGCTATTATACCTGGATCACCCCGGACGCTGTTTTGTTCCGGGGTATGGGCACCCAGCACTGTTACTGCTTCCGAGATAAGGATTTTCTGTTTGTATGTCAGGCAGATACACAATCCCCCACCGAGGACGACAGCCCGTGGATGTACGATGCGGTGAAGCACCTGGTTTACGACAGGATCGGCAGAAAGAAGAAAGAGGGCAAGGCTTATTTGCAGCTGCAGGAAGCGCTGCAGAATATGCAGCCGCCTGCATTCGGCAAGCCTCACGCTGCCTATGCGCAAGAGATTGACGGCAAGACCTATACTGTCAATCCGGGCAATCCTATGGGTTGGAAGAACTTCCGATTCGATTTTGATCCCAACGGCAGCGAGGGTACACTTACCTACGAAAACGACCGTGGTGTTAAGAAGATTCCCTTTGGGATCGGTCAGCAGAAGAGAATCACATTCCCGGAAACCCACTACTATGACAAGGTGCTGGGTGTGCCTGCAGATCGGGAGTTGGACAGCACCGCTGTTTGCGAATGGCTGGAAGAGAAGAAGCTTCTGCTGCGTGTGTATGTGATCGACACCTGCTTTGGCAGTATGTTTGCCACATTTTCCTTTAAGGGTAACGAGGTTGCCCTTGCATTCCGCAAATGCGCTGAGTGTTTCCTGGATGAATACCGTGGAGATGGCAGCGGCTATCGCGCAGAATGACAAAAACAGAATCCGGCACCTGCACAGGTGCCGGATTTTTCATAGCTTGGTGGGTACTATACAGATGAATCTGCGAGTCCCGTGACACGGGTAAGGACCACGGTGGTGAAATCCCCCTCTGCCGATCGATAGGAAAGGGAGCTGATTTTCTTTTCAGGGTGAGGGTTTTCCCACACAACGCTGGTGAGCAGGACATCCTCGCCATTGTATTTTTCCTCCAGGGTCGGCTCAGAAAACCAGGTGCCAACATAGCCCATATGGCGGTAATACTTGCCGGAAAGCGGATCGGCATATTTGCGGCAGTAATGCTGCACGTTGCCCAGGTATTCCGCAGGGATCGTCACCTGCTCCCCGTCTTCATAAGATACAGTATAGGTGCCCGCCACATACAATGCCTGCCAGGGAATTCTTGAGGCGCACTGCAAGGTGGTATGCTCGATGAGAAGCCGCTCAAACCGGCCGTTTACATCCACCCGGCAGCTATCTGCCACGATGGCAGCAGGCCGATATGCAAGAATGCATTGCGGCAAGGTCTGATCGCCTGCAGGCAGTGGGATATCTGTTTGCATATAGCTGTGCAGCGGGGATCTTTCGCGGATCCCGTCCCGCTGCGCAGGCTGAATGTGCTGCGCGATCAGGTGCGCGTACACCTCACGAAGGGCTTCATCATAGACCTCGGTGTTCCAGAGCATCTGCGCGGTATAGGAAAGGTCATAGAATTTGCCCTTCTTGCCCATATAATACTCATTGGTGGAGCACCAAAGGGAGACCTCGCCGCCGATCATTCCCTTTTGCAGCATACGCTTTTTGTATCTGGGATAGTGGGAGGAATATAGATTGCCTGCGCCAACGGTGAAACCGGCCTCAAGGAGATTGGTTTCGATATCCTTGTCCAGGTGGAAATACCAGATGAAATCAAGGCAGAGCACGTCTTTGGGGATCAGATTTATGGCATTGTGCGTTTGATATCTCGTTACAGGCTGGATCATATCCGACCAGATGACCGTGCCAAGACCCTTTGCTTTCAGGTAGTTATAGAGTCTGTTCACATGGCGGGCGTAAAGCACATCGTGGGGAGTATCCTTACACTTGGGGCAAAGACCTAAGTGATAGACCTCATCATGACCGATATGGACGTAGCGCGGCGGTTTTGCCACCTCTATGATCTCGTCAATAATATCAAAAATGATCTCGTAGCTCTTTTCGTTTGAGGGGCAGTAGCAGTGCGCGTAAAAGTTGGCGGGGCGCTCGTCCTCAGTACGCGTGTCCTTTACGTCCTTATCCTGCTCTTCACGCTCCGCGATCTCGGGGTGCGCGTTGGTGATATACTGCACGTGGCCAAGGCTTTGCGCCTCGGGAATGATCTCAAAGCCATACTCCCGCGCGTTGTCAAGAAGGTCTATGACCTGTTGCTTTTCCAACACGCCACCGCCTGCAACGGCGCCATGGGGGAACGGGGGCTGCAGCCCTGCCTTGGCGCGGGCGTTTGCCTCCACCCACTGCTGGGAGATCTCGGGGTGCCTGTCAAAGCGCATACCCCCTGCAAACTCCACGAAAAGCGTATTATAGCCCAGGGGCAGAAGCACATAGCGGAAGAGCCGCTTGGCAAATTCAATATCCTCAACTGCAGGCAGATACATATGAAAACCACGCAAGGACTTGGTGGGCTGATCATCGATCTTGATAACAGGAAATTCTCCGCCCTTGCCAAGCTGCAGCAGCTTACATGCGGCGTACATCAAGGTCAAACGGCAGCCTGCGGTCAGCGCAATGCCTTCCTTCGTGACTTCAACGGTATAGCGCTCGTTCTCGTAGCCCTGAGATGCAAGTCTGACGGTAACCGTAACACCGTCTGTTACAGTAGCGCCACCAAACTTTTCTGCCAAACCTTCCCGAAGAAAACCCGCCACAGCCGACTCATCCTCAGAACGCGAATACGGCATAATTGCGCCGATCCGCACACTTCCCTCCGATACAACTGCATTTTTAACGGTGGGCCACAGAAAGGGCACCGCATCAGCGCGGCAAATCGCCACCTGAGGCGCGGTGAAAGAGATGTCATATAGATCGGCATAGATTCGAACGGTCAATGCGCTTGCGTATGTACCAACCGATGCCGTCAGCATACCGCCTGCAAGCTTGCCTGTTTCGGCAGTATATCTGCCAACGACCGTATCTTCCGCCAGCACCTCGAAGCCGCGGATCAGAGAGCCCTCTGCCAGGGGAAGTGTAACAGAGCCCACAAAGCACGTTCCTGCAAGGTCAATGCGCACATCCATACCCGTGTTCAAAAGCGTTTCCCAGCTCCACGTGGAAATGCCATCCGCCTCTTGTGTGGGCGCATAGGGAATGTCGCTACCGATCCTTGTATAGCGGCATACAGGATCCTGCAGATATCCAATATACATATGCTTTCTCCTTTGCTATGCGTTATTATTCATTGATCAACGAATCCTTGTTTTTCGACAAGGTGTTCTGCTGTCCAATCGGACAGATTTATTGTAACAGATAAAAAATTGCAGGTCAATTATTACAGATGCTTTTAAAAAAGAAACCGTTAGAATTGTGCTCATTAAAAGACAGCCAGTTGAAAGGCTGACTATTCTTTCGCACGATTTTCTAAATTGCATCTTGTTTTTTTATTTCAAGAAAATAACACTTATCCCGGCCCAACAATGATCCCCCGTGGATCGCACCACGGGGGATGATTCTATTTTATGCAATTGCCAGGATCCATTTGATGAAAAGCCTTTGATACCAAGGTTTTTCTGTAACCGCCGCAAGGAGCGTCAGACGGTAATCCTCATAACACCGCAATTCCTCCGGCTGGATCTCGTGCTGGCTGAATCTTGCCTTTTGTGCCAAATCGTCCAATTCCTTCGGAACTGTCTGGTTCAGCAGTTTTGCATCCGTGCGGAGCAATCTCCAGCGCCATATGGTACGCGCATTGGGTTGGCCGCGATTCCACAGCTTCCGCTTCACAAAAATACGTACATAACCTTGCAGCACTATGCAAAGAATCAGAAGCAGGCATCCCAGCACAATTTTCATCCACTCATGCATTTGCCATGGTGTTTTTTCCGGCTGAGGTTGCGGCAGATCGTTTTGGTCAGGCAGATCAGGAGTCACCTCATCTTTCGGAGCGGTGGTCTCCGTCTCTTCTTCGGAGTTGCCCCCCAATCCAACAACCGGTTTCCCATCCGTTGTCTCTTTCACGGTAGGATCCTCTGCCAGAATATCGCTCCATTCGTCAGGTTTCTCTTCCTGGGGCTTGCCGGAAACGCCCAGCGGCCTTTTTGTTTCCGCGAAGCCGGGCGTTGACTCCAACACACACCAGGCCTGGGTGTTCCAGTCATAGTATTCCACCCACGCGTGGGCATTCTGCTTACTGACCACCACATCACTGCCAGATTGGCAATATACAGCATATCCTTCCACGTACCGGGCGGGAATATAGGCTGCCCGCAGTAGCACCGCCGTTGCCGTAGCGTAATGGATGCAATGGCCTGTTTCGCTTTCTTCCAGGAACCACTTGGCAAAATCCGTATTCTCCGAATCCATTTTTGGTGTGGCTGCATCGTATTTGGCAGCTTTGCGCACATAGTCCTGAATCCGGCTGACCTTTTCCCGGTCATCCCTGGCGCCGGCTATAATACCCTGCACAAATTGTGTTGCCCAGGAACTCGTTTCCTCAGGAAGATCCTTATAAAGTTTGTCGGGGCTTGCCGTTTTTTTGACATGCGAATTGGAGAAATTGTAACTGTATTGCTCGATGTTCTTGTCATTTTTCACGGCGCCGCCAATTACCTTGATCCCCTTCGTCGCATAATAAGGAACGTACAACACATCCTTGACGCCGTAAGTCATAATTGTCAACTTGCCCTGCGATATAGCGCCTGCAGTGAGTGTCTCCTCCCGGTCGGTTCCTTCCCAGCCGATGCCGGTATACGCATCGAAATCCCGCTCCCGCAGATACAAGACCCCGTCAACAGGCGAATTGACCAGCATCACCGAACGGGATGACCTGCTTCTGGGACCTACCGCCAACAGATTGCGGCTTTCGACCGAATCTGAAGGAAGGGGTGTGCCGTTGATCACCGCTTCCACGATCTCCCAGAGGTCCTCGAACCACACAACTACCTCTTTTTGAATTCTGCCTGCGCGGTTTATGTACTCCGCTTTGGGGTTGCAAGCAAGCAAGATCGCCAAGGCCAGGCCAACAGGGAGCGCTGACCAAAGGAGCATTTTCATACCTTTCTCAGGCTGATTTTTCCGGCTCCAATCTGTTATTAACAGAACTGCCAGTCCCAAAATCGTCAAATACAGGTATGCTGTTGCAGGCACTTTGAATGCGGTCATCAGGCATAGGGCCAGCGGCATCACTGCCGGTACAATTGCCACGGCAATATGTTTCCGCCGGCAAATATGCCAGTTCACACAGACCGCCACCAGCACAGCCCAAAACATCAACGGAGCAGTTACGTGATCTGCGCCCGGGTTTCCCAAAACCGGCCAGTTATAAGTGGCGTGATAATGGGAAGTAATCCAATAACTCAGCTCTTGTATCTGCAGCCATATGTAGGGTCGGAACAACTCTTTCACGAGCATTACTGCCAACACAACGGCTGCGACACGAAGAATCATCTTTTTGTTAAGCTGGAACTGAAACAGCACTGCAGATCCCAGCGCTGCCAAAGCGCTCATCAGAAAAATTTTCCACAGGTGCACCGACAGTTCGTAGGCGGTGAACAGGTTTCCCACCGCGCTGATAGCCAGCATAAATGCAACAGCTGCACTAAGCAGACAAGGAAGCCATTTTTTAACCTTCATTCTGCTTACCTCCGATATGGTACCGCCAGACCGCATGAAAGGCTTGCTCCCGGATGGAGCCTTCCTTGGCAAAGGGTGTGCCAAGAAGCGTCTGTATGCATATGTCCATCTCATCATCATTCTGGATGGTCCAACCCTCAATGCCGTTAGCGGTCAAAACCCGCAGATCGAAAGTGACCTCCCGTTCCAGCAGCCATCGGCCCAACCAAAGAAGTTGACCCAATTTGGTGTCCAATTCGGCTGCCGTGCCGTTTAAATCCATGGTCAGCAGCATCAAACCACGCGCCGACTCCATGGGTTCCCGAACCATCAGGTCGTCCACCTTGGCCGACAGTTTCCAATGAATGTTATTCAGATTATCACCGGGGCGGAATTGCCGGATCTCATGATTTTCCGCATAGCCACCGCCGGGTTTGGGCCGCCAGCTCTGCGCCAAACGTCCGTACAGATTCGGAGGAATTTCCAACTCTACCGGTTTAGGCAGCACCAGAACGGTCTGTCGGGCGGGCTTTCTGATCCTGATGTGGAACAGGCCAAGATAATCGCAAGCTCTGGGCTTATACAATTCAACATAAAATTTGCCGCAATGTTCCGTAGGGAATTCAGCATCAGATTTGATCTGCCAGCTCTCACCCGTCGTAGGCTTTGTGATGTGAATTTTGCTGCTATAGGGCGGCAGAGACAGTTTGGAGAATACATTCAGCTGTATCCTTTCAGCGCTGCCCATGGGCATTATGGGTGCCACTACCAGGTCCGTCCGCAGACTCAAAATGGCAACGAAACTCAAAAGCAGGGACATCAGCGGCAAGAACACCACAACCTGTAAAAGGACCCAGGAAAACCACAATTGATAGGCCATATAAAATACCACACAGCCTACCAGCGCCAAGAAATAAATAATTCTTTGCTTTGCCATATCAGTACATCCTGGGCGCAGGTACCTGCTTGAGAATTTCCGCCAGGACCATCTCGGCAGTCAAATTGCGCGCCTCGGCCTTGGTTGAAAGTATCAGCCGGTGGGCGATCGTTGTAGTAAAGACCTCCTGTACATCGTCGGGCAACACATAATCCCGACCGTGGAGCCAGGCCATAGCCTTGGCCATAGCGGTCACAGCAAGGGTTGCGCGGGGGCTGGCGCCGCGGGCAATGTATTCGTTGGTTCTTGTTTCCACGATCAGTTCCACAATATATTTCACTACAGAGCTTTGAACATAGGTGCGCTCCACTTCCTCCTGCATCGCCACCAACTTTTCATTGGTCAGCAGCGGAGTCAGTTTATGCAAAGGATTGCCCTCCTGTCGCTCCATAACCATATTGACTTCCTCATTGGGGGCAGGATAGCCCAAGCTCAGCCGCACGATGAATCGGTCCATCTGGCTGTCGGGCAGCAGTTGTGTACCCGCAGCACCGGTCGGGTTTTGGGTCGCGATGACGAAAAAGGGTTCAGGCAGTTTATGGCTGATGCCGTCAACAGTAACCTGCCCTTCTTCCATAGCCTCCAAAAGAGCGGACTGGGTGCGGGAGGTTGCCCGGTTCAGTTCGTCTGCCAAAAACAAGTTGCATATGATTGCGCCTTTTTGATAAACCAGTTTGCCGGTCTGACGGTCGGGAACAGAATAGCCGGTTACGTCAGAGGGCAGTACGTCGGGAGTAAACTGGACGCGGCTGTATTCCAAGTTCAAAACTTTGGAATATGCCAGCGCCATCGTGGTCTTACCCACACCGGGCACATCTTCCAGCAAAACATGACCCTTTGCCAAAATGGCCGCCAGTACCCACTGCAGTACATCTTCCTTGCCCACAACGACCTGTTGGATCTGACCCAAAATTTGCTGCGCAGAAACTGCAACAGCATTCTCTGTTTTTTCCATAATCTTACCTCCAAATGCATTTGTATTATTATAGCACGCACCCATATCAAAACGCAAGTAAAATAACGTTCCAGCAATCTAAACACCGCGCCGGTGTCAAATCGATACCAAACGAAGATTGATAGATTTCATTTGCTTGAAAAGTTAGAAAAACACCGGATTTCTTTCAGCAGCTTTCAGCACGGGGACTCTGCCATAATATCGCCTAAGAAGGTTATTTTCATATTCTCCCCTCGTTTCTTTTCCTTTGATTTTATATGCCATAAATACAGTGGCTTTTCAACCACAGACGCAAAAAGTCACCTCCGAGGAGGTGACTTTTTTCAGCTTATTAGTTGGGAATCAGTTCCCCATCTGCGGGGGTAATGCCCCAGGCATCCTGCACGGCAGCATCGGGGGCAGATTGGATGGCGGCAGCAATAATCCGGATATTCAGACGGAAGCCCGTGGGCGCTGATACTGCCGCAGCCCTTTCAATTAGCGGAGCAGTCAGTGCCTCCGGCGCAACGGCATTGGCGTAGTACCAGTAGCCGTCTGTACCCTTTCTCCAGCCGGTAGCGCCCCAAGTGACGGTATAATCCACGCCCTCCTTTGGGGTAACGGCTGAGACCTTGCCCTCATCGGACACGAAGTTGACCACAACTGCCGCCCGGATATAGGCATCGATGTTGCCGGTATTTCGTATCGTTACATCGCTTTTTACGCCGTCTTGAAAGGTTTCTTCCACAACACAGGAGACCTTGGCAGGCACAAATTCGTTGGTCACTGGGTCGGTTTTTGCGGAAAGATACGCATAAACACCGGTGGCGCATAGGGCAATGCTCAGGCATACAACTGTAATCAGTATGGCTATTTTATTGCGTTTGCCGGAATTTGCTCTCATAGCAAGGATCTCCTTTCGTTCAGAATTGATTATCTCTAAGGGTGTTGCCGTCCAACCATTTGCCATTTTCACGGCTGTTATCATAGATGATTTCGTTGGAGCCGTCATTATAGGTCAGATTCACCTTCCGCTTTGCCGCGCTGTTCTCGTACCGCCATGACCAATCTGTCAGCTCGGTTACGGTATAGCTGCCGGTGGGAAGCTTGGTGATAGTAACAGAGTCATCGCCCACAACGGTTACAGTCAGGTCAACACCTTCTGTTTCCGTGCCGGCTTCGCCCTGAATACGGAAGATGAACACTTGATCTCCATCGATTGCCGCGGTGGATACTGTGGTAAGGATCAAGTCCGTTTCCAGCGCTGCAAACTTGGCATAGTAGGTAGTTGCCGTCCACACAGTGCCGGTCATTTGCGGTGTTAGCTTTTGCTGAGCATCCACCCATGCGGGATCCACAGGCTCGGTGCAAGCGGCATCCTTATACCAACCCACAAACACAAAGCCGTTCTTCACAAGGGGCTGAGAGCCATTGGGCTGACCGCTGATAGCAGGCAGGTTTTCAGATTCCATCGTCAGGCTGCCGCAGCTATCAGGCCCTACGATCTGATATTTCAGGCCAACCGTGGTTTCCTCGTAGTAGAATTCAATCACATTCATGGTCTGATTTGCGGAGATGGCGATCACCTTGAGATTTTCGCTGACAAGCTTATAGCCGATGGCCTCAAAGTTTCTGGCATATTCTATAACCTGCTCGCCAAAAGCTGCCGTACCTACATAAGGGTCATACAAATCTTCATTGGTACGACTGTCAATGTATCTTACCTGATACTGATAGTCCAGACGGTCATAGTAAAATTCGATCAGCGCACCATCCTCTGTCAGTCTGGTAGTGACAGACGTGCCGGAGCCGGGCTGCGCCACACCGTTCACCGTGGTCTTGTCCGGGTTGTAAGCAAAGCCGGTGAGGGTCAGGGCATTGCCGGTGCAATCCTCGCCAATGACGCCCACATTATCTTCAGCGCTGAATTCCCGGTAGGAATTGCCCGTGATATTCTCAATGTAATGGACCACACGGTAGTAGGCATGTTTTTCGTCAGCACTGTAGTGGAAGGTGATCACATTGGCATCGTAAATACCGTCACCGTCACTATCGGTTTTGTCCGCTGAAAGGACAAGCCGCTTCTGGTAGGCATCGGGCATCATTTTGCTTGCCCGCACAAAGGTTTCTGTAACAACAGACAGGCCATTATCCATAACCCTCTTATCCGGGAAGACTTCGTTGCCATTTTCGTCCAGATACCGGACCTTATAGGGCATAGCCTCCACATATTCGTAATAGAAGGTGAATTCGTGGTTTCCTTCAGCGCTCATGGTGATGGTATGGCTGCTGGTTTCGGGGAAATAGCCCTCCCGGAAGCCTTCGTAAAGGTCACTTTCTGTCTTTGCGTAGAAGGTCTTATTGTTACCCACGATGGCGCTGCCGATGGTGGGAGCAGCGATTTCTTCGCCGGTTTTCCGCAGTTTATAGTAGATTTTGTAGTCAACGGAGAAGTGGGAGCCCCAACGGGCGTAGATGTTCATATCCTTCAAAACGGGAATGCCTTCGAACACAAAGGCCTTCTCCACCTTTTGGCCACCCACCTCATCCTCATAGAACCAGCCAAGGAACACATAGTTGCCGTTGGTAATATGTCCTGCGGGAGCCTTGGCAAAATCACCGTGGTCCACAATCTGGTCTGTACCCAACTGCTGTGTCATGGATTTGTCCTTATACACTCGCACAGTGTGCGTAATGGGCTTCCATTTTGCATACAGAAGCAGGTCGCCCTCCGGCATTGTGGTATTTTCCCAATCCATCTGGGTGCCGTCAAAGCAACCGGGAGAGGTATACCAGCCATCAAAGGTATAGGCGTTGGGTTCCAGATTTGTGGGGTATGGCGGCTCAAAGTTATAGCCCTTGACCGGTGCGCCGTACATAACACCGGTAACGGTTTCATCGTCCATCACGATACCGTTGTTGCTAAAGGATATCTTATGGTCTACGATACGGTCATAGTAGAAATCCGCGATTCTGTCAGAGGGCTTGATCTGTGTGCCGCTTCCAAAGTCCGGGTCTGCAATGTACTGGTCAAAGCCACGGATGGGGAAAAAGTCCTCTGCCTTGGTGACCATACCGTATTTCGCCTTAATTTGGGTATAAAGGGCATAGTTCTTGCCCTTGTAGGTCACATCATAAGCTTCACCCGGCAACACCTGCAGATAGTAGTTCATGGTATACAGGGAGTTGGTAGAGGTATTCACTGTCAGAGTAAAGCTGTCGCCGGGCATCTCATCAATATAGACAAGCACCTGGTCATAGAGGCTTGTGCCGGAGGGAGACCAGCGCTGGCCATCACTATAGACAACACCATTGTCATCCTTTACCGGCCAAATGTCCTTCAGCGACTGTCTGTACTTGGCATAGACGATCTTGACCACCTTGCCGTTGGTACCCTCATTCGAGTGGCTATGGGTTGTGGGAATTCCACAAATCAGACGCTTGCAGGTATCCGTATGGGTGTGCTCCACCGTGCCGCAGGAATACTTATAGCAGTAGTCCCCGTGGGTGTGCAGAATGTCCCGGTAGCAGCTATCCTGATGCCTGTGGGGTTCCTGAGCGCAGCTGCAATCTGTGCCGTGGATGTGGGCTGTCTTGCCGCAGACGGGCCTTACGGTATCTCCGCTGGACACATTTCTGCCTGTGTAGGAATACCAGTCACCGCCAATATAAATATAATAGCTGGTAAACCACCAACTGGTGGTTGCGTAGATCTCGCCTTCCTCCGGATCCGAAGGAGCGCCGGACAGAGAGCCTTGCCGGTTGCCCACATAGTTCCAGCAATCTGTGGAGTGGGTATGCTCTTCTTTATCGCAGCTGCAGCCGGTTGCGCCGTGAATATGCTCCTGCTTTCCGCAGATGACACACCCGTCGGTATGGGCTGTGTGTTCCTCTGTGGTACAGATCAGTTCGGAAACACAGTCGGCTGTATGGGTATGACCCAAACCGCAGATGATATCATAGCAGGCTTCACTGTGGGTATGGGAGGTAGGCAAAATACAAGTGCCGGAGGCCTTGAAGGTAATGGAATAATAATTTCTTGTGTAATATACATTCACGACGGTTGAGCCGTCACCCTCAACCAGTACGTTTTTGTCGGATTTACTTGCATTGAAGGTGAAATGCTGTTCATCATCAATGCCGGCCACGCGGGAAATATAGTCCTGCGCGCTTACATAAGAGCCGGACATTGCCGGCAGGTTATCCAGATAGCCCCAATAGGTATAGCCGTTGTCGTTGGCATTTTCGCACCAGAACACCATCGTATAGGTGGTTTCCCTGGTGATCCAGCGAGCCTTATATTTCAGGCTTGCCGCAGGCACTTCAATGGTGCCGCCGGTATTGAGGGCATACTGAGATTTCTGTTCGTTAGTGGGAGTCTGTCCGCCATAGGACACCAGCTCCCAGCCGTCAAATATATAGCCGTGGCGGGTGGGGGTATTTGCGCCCACTGTGGCGCCGAAACGGGTATAAATCGGTTCGGTACCGTAGCCGCCACCCATATCAAAGGATATTAAGTAATAGTTTCGGTCGTAGCGGATCTCCACGACGGTACTGCCGTCGGCCGCCACTACCAGCGTTTCATCATAGTCCAGTGGCTTAAAGCCGGGAAGCTGGTCTTCTGTATAGGCCAGTCCGGGGCCAACCAAAGAACCGGTCAGGCCTTGTCTCTCTGTGGTCTTATGGTCTGTAGCATAGTCATCGTCCAGCACATTCTGGAGGTGGTGGTGTACCTTAAAGTCCACCAGCGTGGGTTCGTAAATAACATTGATCGTGATATTGCTGTTCACACTATCAATATTGAAGTAGATGGAGTCTGCCTCCACATACGCATTGCCATCCCGGCGGAAGGGCTTATAGCCCATGATCTTAGGACTCTCAATGGGTTTTTCCGGCTTAAAGGGAGAGCCCGCTGCCACCGTCGCGCCATAAGGCTCGAAGGCGATGGTGTTATCATCAAACAGATAGTTGATGACGATGGAATAGGTGGTAAATTCTTGATTATTACTTCTGGCTGCCCGGAGCTTTGCCGGAGCGCTGTTAACAGGGCTATTGTAGTAAGGCGGGAATTCCTCAACCTTCAGAGAAACCGTCACCTTGACCGGGTCAGAAAAAGCCTCGCCGGCATCCGTGTCCAGACGGCAGCGGAGCTGGGCGGTATTATCCTCCTCCAGCATACTGCCCACAAGGGCGTAGGTTACCCAAAGGTGTTTGGTGTGGCTATCTGCAATATCCACCCAGGATTCATCCTCAGGGTTTCGAATCTGCCACTGATAGCCGCTTGCAGTGTTTGCATAGTCCACATCAAAACGCAGCTTGGCGCCATCCTCCAAAACCACCTGGGAGATGCGCTCCTCATTCATGGTTACATAGGGTTTTGCTTGTTCCGCTGAAAGGACGGACACCGATATGGGTGACAGTAAGCCACAAATCGCGGCTATGACCAAAAGCAAAGCCATGGCCTTGACGATCTTTCGATTGCGGAAAAATGCGCGCATAACGGTGTCCTCCTTTCTTAAAAATTATGCAGAAACAAAAATACTTATTTAATATCGGAATGAAACGGGAACTGCTCTGGGAAGGCCAATGTCATAGCCTGAAAGCAATCGCTCAGCGACTGCGTCTGTACGCCATAGGCCTGCACATCTATCCTCAGTTCAGCCAGCTCTTGCATATGGGCATTGTTCCACATCTGATCAAAAACAACCTTGTCAAAAATCGTTACCGACTCCCCTACTGCAAAAGGCTTCAGCATCAGGAAATAGAATTCATATTTCCCTTCTGCGATATCCGCCACCTGGATCATTGCATAGCGGTCATTGACGCAGACATCCTCGATGCCGTTCCAATTCTCCACCTCTACGTGCTCGTCCAGCAAACCACCGGTGAGAAGTCGCTCAATATCGATTTCTGCATAGCCTGAGTAGCCGATAACCTTATGCAGGTCGCCGGCGCCATCGGTGAGTGTCACCTTGGCGGCGATCCATTCAGGCGCATCACCGGTGTTGGTGATGGTAGGATCCTTGTAAACATACATACCGGGATAGACCCTGCCGTAGTCACGGACTTCAGACATATCTCTCTTGCCGGTAAACATCATCTGCGCCGGGTCCTTTACAAGGTTGCCATATGCATCCGGCTTTACCGCGGATTCCACAAGGGTAATTTTCACATTGCCGGCGGTAAAGGTGTTGGTGGCCTGCTTGGTAGCAGTAAAATAGGCAACGGTCACGCCAAGGAACATCAGCACAAACGCCGAGAGGATCACACAACTCATAATCAGATTAAATTTCACAATTTTCTGTGTATGCATTGTCTAATCCTCCTTTCATGGGTTTAGCGCCTGCCAGGCAGCGGCCGGGGTTGCAAAGCCGTCGCTTTGGACGGCATAGGCGGTGACTGTCAGAGTGGGATTCACGGTGATGGCGTTCAGTTGTTCCTCGGTCAGAGTGTCCCTTATACGGACACTGTTATTTTTCAGCACCGGGAACGCCTGATTTGCAGAAGATTTTTCCACCATCAGGTAGAAAACGCCTGTCTGCCCTTCCAGAGCTGTCCAACCGTCATGAATCTCATAGGTGCAGTAGGTATCAAAGTCGTTTTCCTTTTCTACCTTCACAAAGAGCCAGCTTTTTTCACTGTTGGCCAGCACCGTTACGGTGGGGTCCTTGGGAACGGTGACACCCGGGGTCATTTTATACTCGGTAGTAGTCTCCGTCAGGGTGATATCCACACCGCCTATGGTAAAGGTGTTCACAACCGGCTTGGATGAGGCAACGAGAATCGCCACCGTAACTCCAACGCTCACTGCCAGCAGCAGCGCTAACGCAATTATGAGCCCAATCAGGCTTTTTCTCATTTCCTCACCTTCTTTCTATAAAGCCTTCAAATATATGGCCGAATTTCAGTGATTAGCCCTAAGGATTCGCATTCTCGGGATTCTGAACAGAGGGAGCAGGAAACAGAGCAAAGCTTGCCTCTTTACCTGGAGCTTTGTCGTATGCAGCATTACCTTCGAGACTTGTGTCGTAGGGATTCACAGGATTCACAATACCGCACTGATAGGGGAAGGAGGTCTTAACTGCTGTCCATGCAGCACCGGTCACAGCGTGCTTATCGCTACTTTCAGCGCCGGTGAAGCCGGTAGTCTGAATAGCAAATGCGGTAAATGTTACATGGGCTGCGCCGTAAACGGTTACATCCACATTGGGATGTACTGTGAAACTCTCGCAAAGCTTAATTTCGGATTTTGCACCCTTGGATACCGCAGTAGGAGTAATCACGCCGGTATCCTTATTACGGGTACCATATACCCAAACGATTTCGGAGCCGTCACCGCTTCGCACATACTCAACCCAGCCATTTGCTTCCATCTGCTCACGCATAGACAGAGGGGTGTCGGCTGTTGCGGGGTCATCATCGCGAACACGGTCATTATAGTTACCGGCCTCAGCGCTGCGAATCAGGTTTGCAGACTTGACGAACAGGTACATCTGATCATCGCTGTTGATATAAATAGTGGGATCCTTGATGTAGTTTTTACCGGGGAGCAGGTGATAGCTGTTGGTATCAATCTTTACAATTTTGTCTCCGAGAGTAGCCTTGTCAATTGAATTGCCTTCGGGATCTACCAGCACACCTGCATCGTTAAGCTTGGCAATCACATTGCCGTTAGCGTCTACCATGTAACCATCGGGGTTCACCTTGGACTCCTTCATATCAATGCTGACCTTACCTACGGTGAACACGTTGGAAACACCAGAAGATGATGTCAGGTAGGCGATAGTGGCAAACACAGAGCCAGCTACCAATGCGACTGCACACAGAGTAAGTACAACTGCAGTCAAAAGTTTTTTCTTCATTTTTTGTTCCTCCATTTGAGATTATTTATTAAAAATGCCTTTTGGCATATTTAACCATTGGTGTTTTCCTCGCCCGCTTCAGGCTCGGATTCTTTTTTCGCAGGGAAAAGCGCATCGATTATGTAAGAGATGGCCAGCACCGCTGCGCCGGTTCCCACCACAGTGATCAGTCCCTTGGGCTGCTGCAGGAAATTGGACAGATAGCCTAAGTAAGGGATACTGAAGGTAGCCTTGCCGATCACGGCAGAAGCAGGGGTAATTCCGTCCACGGTTTCATTGGCATCGCCCTGGGTGCGGAAGCCCAGGTTCGGCGTGCCCTCCCCGTGTACCTCGATGATACGGTGGGTGGCAATCACATTGCCTGTGAGGTGGAAGGTGATAGGATCGCCCACCTTCAGGGTGGTGGGATCCACCTTCTTTACATAGACGACAGAACCCACATGGTAGGTCGGCTCCATGGAGCCGGAAAGCACGGTGTAGGGGGTAAAGCCAATTACCCGGATTCCCACCAGCGCAATCGCCAGCAGAACCACCGCTGCAACCAATGCGGTGCTCAGCGTTTTCGATATGATTTTAAAGATTTTTTCCATTTCATAGCCTCCGCAGCAGGTATCTGTGCAGCACAAAACAGATATACCTGCTCAACATTATATTATACGCCTCCGATTTTGATATTTCAATAGGACTTGACTGAAAAAAGTGTAGATTTTTCAGCAACTTTTCCGTTTTAATCTGTTCACTATGCAAAAACTTCCCTTTGGGTGATCGTGGCCACAAAAACGCTACGGATCTTGCAATGATTTCAGGATTCTTTATGGTCAGGGAGGCAGGACTCGATGTGCATTTTCGCAACGGGCGAAAACAGAAGTGGCCACCAGTGTTTGCACTGGTGGCAGGAACTGTCCACCGGACAGTTCCACTGCTATGGGTTCGAGTCCTCCTCGCATAAAAAAGACAGCCACCCGTAGGGTGACTGTCTTTTCTAGCACATCGCACCGAAAAAGATACTTTCGATCCAATGGATAATCTCTGAATAGATTACTCATAATCTTTAATAATGTGATTTGCCACCCATCTGTTTACCTCCGGCGTAAAGTGAACTGCATCTTTAATAAACAAACCGTTACCGCGAATGTTTGGGACATATTGCGGAGCATTGCGAACATCGAAAATCGAAACATTCTCATACTGCTTCTGCAACATATCGAAAACACTGTTGATATAATTCATGTTTGCAAGATGTTTTCCCGTTGGGTCCCTATCATTCATTCGATCAGGGCATACAATTTTATGCAACACAATCGGCGGGGTATTTAGAAGAGTGTTAAATAAATCAAGTAATTTTGTATAAATGTTTTTGAGAGATTTCGATAAACATTCATCTGTTGCGGTAACATCGTTTTCTCCTCCACGCCAGTGAAGACCAATAATCTCGTAGTCAATATCCATTTTTACAAAGCTATCATCAAGCAAGCCGAATATATGCTCACAAAATGGAAAAAGAGAAATATCTACTGTACCAAGCTTGCCGGGAACTAACTTTTTCTCTCGGTCGGGGTGCCACATATACCCATCAGTGACACCCTGTGCGCCTATTGCAATCTGAATAATATAAAGATCAGGCAAGCCTAACACGTTACCGCTGTCAATATGGTTTTGCCAAAGAGCTGCCAGGCAGTTCGCAATGGAATAGGTGTTGTCCTGTTCTTCAGCAAGATTCATGCCAAAACTTGTATAGCCACTCCAAACAAGTTCCTTATTATCAAAGGATTGATTATCTTTTCGGCTCAGTCCGAACACATTTTCCAAAGGCGTATTTATAATATCCTTTTCTTCCATAGGAATTCCGTGACCAACTGCATTGGATTGCCCCAAAAGAATAAAAACTGCTGCTTTTTTATGTTGCATAATATTACCGCCTTTCTTAGTTCAGTATAGCGTAAAGAAACGGTTTTTTCAATAAAAACTCATATTTCTTAAAATCGACACCAAAAATATCAATTCTTTGCGTATTTTAGTTCAATCCCTCCCCAAAGGTCG
>JAFQCX010000050.1 GCA_017416245.1 Oscillospiraceae bacterium
CGAAGGCCCCCTCTGACGAGGGGGCTGGATTTTGCGAAGCAAAAGACTGGGGGAGAGAATTTTCTCTGCTTGTTTCTCTCCCTCCGTCAAAAATCAAATAGATTTTTGCCACCTCCCTCATCAGAGGGAGGCTTTCCGCTGAGGCGGGACTATGCATAGCTAAAGCTTTTTGGAACCACCGGCGCAGCCGGTGGTATTCTTTAACCAAGAAAAAGAAAACTGGGTATGTGTAACATACCCAGTTTTTTATTTGTTCTGTTCCAGGTAAATCAGCAGCACCGCGATGTCTGCCGGGCTGACGCCGGAGATCCGACTTGCCTGTCCGATGGACACGGGGCGAATTTCGGAAAGCTTATCTCTGGCCTCCAGGCGCAAACCGGCAATTTTTGCATAGTCTATCCCTTCGGGGAGCAGGCGGGCTTCCTCTTTTCGGAATTCCTCCACCTGCTTTTCCTGCCGCGCCAAATAGCCGGCGTATTTTACCTGAATCTCCACTTCCTCTGTCACAGACGCGGGAAGGTCAGGTCGGTTCGGGTCAAAGAGGGCAATGTCTGCGTAGGTCACCTGAGGACGGCGGAGCAGATCTGCCAGGCGGGCAGAATTCTCCACGGGAGCAGAGTCCCGCTGGGCCAGCATATCGTTCAGCTCCCGGCTTGCAGGCACACCGTTTGCCTCCAAGCGGCGAATTTCCCGTTCCACTGCGGCATATTTTTCTTCCACCTGTTGGAGTCTTTCCTGGGGCACAAGGCCGACCCTTGCGCCGATGTGCGTCAGCCGCTGATCCGCATTGTCCTGACGGTGCAAAAGGCGGTACTCTGACCGGCTGGTCATAATGCGGTAGGGCTCTTCTGTCCCCTTTGTCACCAAATCGTCGATCAGCGTGCCGATATAGCTGGTGTCACGGGTGAGGATCAAGGGCTCTTTGCCTTGAATTTTCAACGCTGCGTTAATGCCGGCAACCAAGCCCTGCACCGCCGCCTCCTCATAGCCGGAGGAGCCGTTGAACTGTCCTGCGCCGTAAAGGCCGGAAAGCTTCTTATATTCCAGCGTGGGCAGCAGGCTGGTGGGATCGATGCACTCGTACTCAATGGCATAGGCCGGGCGCATCATTTCCGCGCGCTCCAAGCCAGCCACCGTATGGAGCATCTGAAGCTGCACATCCTCGGGCAGGGAAGATGAAAAGCCTTGAATATACATCTCCTCCGTGTCCAGACCGCAGGGCTCAATGAATAGCTGATGGCGGTTTTTATCCGCAAAACGGACGATCTTCGTTTCAATGCTGGGGCAATACCGGGGGCCAACGCCGGAAATGGTGCCGTCGTACATAGGGCTGCGGTGGAGATTCTCCTTGATGACCCTGTGGGTCTCCTCGTTGGTGTAGGTAAGGTAACACACCGCCTGATTGTTAAGCTGATGGGCAGTGCGGAAGGAGAAGGGCTCGGGGGTTTCATCCCCGGGCTGCAATTCCATTTGGGAAAAATCGATACTGCGGCGGTTCACTCTGGGGGGTGTGCCGGTCTTAAACCGGCGCAGGGGAAGTCCCAATGCCCGCAGATTGTCTGCAAGACCAACGGATGCGTGCATACCGTCCGGGCCAGCCGACTCCACGCTCTCGCCGGTGATGACCGTGCTATCCAAATAGGTGCCGCTGGCGATGATGACCGCTTTGGCGCCATAAATCGCGCCCAGCTTAGTCCTCACACCTGTGACAGCGCCGTTTTCTGTGAGGATCTCTACGATCTGCCCCTGCTTTAGCTGCAAGTTTTCCTGCTTTTCCAGGGCGTGCTTCATATATTCCTGGTAACGGCGGCGGTCGCCCTGGGCGCGGAGGGAATGGACAGCAGGGCCTTTGCCCCGGTTGAGCATTCGGTATTGGATGCAGGCTGCATCCGCAGCAACACCCATTTCTCCGCCCAATGCGTCCAGCTCCCGCACCAAGTGCCCCTTACCCGTGCCGCCGATGGCAGGGTTGCAGGGCATATTGCCCACCGCGTCCAAATTGATGGTAAACACGATGGTGCTGAGCCCCAATCGGGCAGAAGCCAGCGCCGCCTCAATGCCGGCGTGACCTGCGCCTATTACGGCAACTTCGCAGTCACCTGCATGATAAGTGTTCATAGAAAACGCCTCCAACGGATTCGTAGGGCGGGGCCTTGGTCCCGCCGCGCAAAAACCGATACCTTTCGGCGGGAGCAAGCCCCCGCCCTACATTTCTTCTTTCTTTTCCTCTTTGGGCATCACGAAGGGCTTGCAAACCACCTCGCAGCGGTTAATGGGTGTGCCCAGAGCGTAGAATTTCTCCTCATAGCCGGTCATAATGCCCACGATGCCGTTTTCGTGGAGATTTCTTGTAAGGTTATTCACCTGCAGACCGCAAGCCGCAAACTCTTCAACAGAGTATTCAAACAGGGGAGCATTGTCGGTCTTAAAATGGATCTCGCCACCTGTCTTTACGGTGCGGCAGTACTTGTCCAAAAAGCTGCGATGGGTCAGCCGGCGCTTGGCATTTTTCTTTCTGGGCCAGGGATCGGGGAAGTTGATAAACAGGCGGTCAATTTCACCGCCGGCAAAAATCTCTTCCATATTTGCCACGTCCATATCGATGAAAAACACGTTCTTGAGATTCATATTCCGGGCCTTTTCCATAGCCACCACCATAGCCTCCCGGCAGCGTTCTACTGCGATCAGCAGCACATCGGGGTTCGCCTCGGCAGTTTCCGCGGTGAATTTACCCTTGCCGCAGCCAACCTCCACCCACAAGGATGTGGCATCCTGCATTAAGGTACGCCATTTCCCCTTGTAATCGGCGGGATTTGCGATACGGTAGGCGCTGGTCGCCTCCATACGGCTTTCTAAATTTTTCATTCTTCTCATTCTCATAAGAAAAACCTCGTATCCATAATATTTCAGGGTATAGTATAGCAGAAAACTGTCTTATCTGCAACCTTTAAGTGGCCCGCCTGCGGCGGGGTCGGCCTTTCGATTCCCGTACGGGCAAAAAATAAAGGACACCAAATGGTGTATGCTTGCGGAAGACTCTTTATCTTCAGATAGGGCTTCGCCCTATGGGAATCTCCCACGGCCTCAAAACTGCTCATCCGCAGTTTTGCCCCCGCCTGCGGCGGGGTCGGCCTTTCGATTCCCG
This sequence comes from Oscillospiraceae bacterium, assembly GCA_017416245.1. Taxonomy (GTDB): domain Bacteria; phylum Bacillota; class Clostridia; order Oscillospirales; family Oscillospiraceae; genus Faecousia. Next base: position 3,146 of record JAFQCX010000050.1, read on the forward strand.
TACGGACAAAAAATAAAGGACACCAAATGGTGTCCTTTATTTTTTGGTGAACGACAGCACGCGGAATACGAATTCCCTGCTGTAATCCGCCGTCAATTTCATGCAGGGTGATGGTTCGATCATCACCGGAGTAGTTGAAAGTAAGGACGACCTTATCATCGTAGACGAACACCGCGTTCAAAAAAGTTTTGATCAGCCGCTTCTGGCAGTCGATATCTGTGTAGTCCATTCCCGCAAACTGATGCAGAAAGAAAACAATGTGTTCCTTCTTCAGACCCAGATCCTCTTTCAGTTTGGCTGCGGCCAGTGCCACACGGAGATCTTTCTTTTGCTCCTCCAATTCGTTCATGCGTTCCTTGGTACTTTCGTTAAAGATACCTGCCTCAATGGCTTTTAGAAGATTGGCAATAGACCGCTCGGTTTCATCCAGTGTCTTCTGCAAAGAGTTGGTATAGGTGGTGTCAGTGTTCTGCGCGAGGAAATACTGGTAGGTGTTTTCTGCAATGAATTCCAACAATTCTTCGTTTTTTACCAGTTTAAGCAAATGCTTCAGCACAAGCGGTTCAATCCAGTCCTGCCGGACTGCTCTCTTGGTGCAAAGTTTTTTCTTCTTGGCACTGCAGATATAGTAGTGGTGCTTTACCTTCTGCTTGCTTGTGCCACATACTCCGGTCATCATTGCACCGCACTTGCCACAGAACAGCTTGCCAAACAGAATGTAATCCACCTTTGCCTTTTTATGTCCGGCGGCTTTCTGATTGTATTCCAACAGTTCCTGAACCTTATTGAAAATGTCCTCATCCACAATAGGGGGTACGGAGTTCTCAATGGTGACCTCACCGTTATATTCATAAGTACCGATGTACTTCTTGTTTTTCAGTACTGTCCGCAAACTGTTGTGGGTAAAGGAATGTCCCCTTGATGTGCGTAGACCTCTGTCATTCAAAATTTTTACAATCTCGGTGATTGTTTTTCCTTCGGAGTATAGCTGAAAGATATCCCTTACCACAGGTGCGTACTGGGGATCAATCTCGTATTTCTTGTCTGCATTGATGGTATAACCCAGAGGGCAGGTGCCGCCGGTGTATCGTCCCTTCTGGGCACTGGTTTTCATACCTCTGCGAACATTTTGGGAAAGCTGCTCGGAGTAATAGGCGGCCATACCTTCGATAACGGCTTCCAGAATGATGCCCTCCGGGGTGTCCGGGATAGCCTCGGCCACGTAGTAGATTTTAACGCCGTTTTTCTTTAGGTGGTATTTGTTGAGGGCGATCTCCTCTTTGTTTCGTCCAATTCTATCCGTCTTCCAGACGATCAGCGCATCAAACGCGTGCTTGGCTGCATCAGACAGCATAAGCTGAAACTGTTCTCTGTTGTCGTTTCGCCCGGTTTGTGCGCGGTCTGCATAGACTTTAACGATGGTCAATCCGTGAGCGGCCGCAAAACGTTCAGCTTCTGCGACTTGACCTTCGATGGACTGCTCACCCTGTCTATGGCTGGAAAAGCGGGCATAAACAACAGCGTTCACTTTTTTACCTCCTCTAACAGTTCCAGTTTCAGCGCAAACCTTGCCATATTCTGATCCCGAAGGTCTGCTCTATCATAAGCACGAGCAACCTCATAGGCTTCGGCAGATACCTCAGGAGGTGTGTATTCTTCTTCGTCAAGCCACACCGCCAACGGAACATTCAGTGTCTCCGACAGTTGCAGCGCCAGATCAAGGGGGGCAACCTTCATCTCTCGGGTAATAATTGTACGCACTTGCCGATCCGTCAATCCGGTTACTCTTACGGTATCGGGAATGTTCAATCCACGCTCGTC
>JAFQCX010000051.1 GCA_017416245.1 Oscillospiraceae bacterium
CAGCGGAAAGCCTCCCTCTGATGAGGGAGGTGGCAAAAATCTATTTGATTTTTGACGGAGGGAGAGAAACAAGCAGAGAAAATTCTCTCCCCCAGTCTTTTGCTTCGCAAAATCCAGCCCCCTCGTCAGAGGGGGCCTTCGGTGCGCACATAACTGCAACTGCGGTAGTAGGGCAGAACACGCAAGCGAAAGAAAATTCGATGAGCCTATAGGCTCGGCGGGTAAAAGGCCCTAAGGGGGCCTGTGCATACCACCGACACGGCCGGTGGTTATGATTCTTGCAAAATGTATGAGAAAAGACGAAAAAGGTATTGCAATTCCAAAGGGGAAGGGGTACAATAGCCACGACGCAAATAAAACACAACTCAAATTGTGAGGTGGAAGCTATGTTGCGAAGAAAAGACGTGGATATGCTGTCCGGATCCATTATGAAGGGTTTGTTTATTGTTGCATTCCCCATTGTGGTGCAGACCGTACTTGCCTCCATGTTCAATATGGTGGATATGCGGGTTTTGAAAACCTTCGATACTGACGGTCTGGCAGTGGGCTCTGTAGGCGTCTGCAGTACACTGATCGGTTTGATCACCAATTTGGTGATCGGCATTTCTACCGGTGCCAATGCGGTGGTTGCAAGACATCTGGGCCGGAAAGATCCGGAAGATGCAAGAAAAGCAGCAGGAACTGCAATTTGGTTCTCTGCTTTGGCTGGCCTTGTCCTTACGTTGATAGGTGTTTTGGGCGCCAGAACATTCCTGGTTTGGACCAACTGTCCGGAAAAGCTTCTGTCCCGGGCGGTACTGTATTTCCGGTTGTACTTTGTCGGCGTGCCCATCCTGACAGTTCATAATTTCAACTGCGCGATCATTCGATCCTCCGGCAACTCAAAACGGGTTATGTCCATATCCCTGACAAGCGGCGCAGTGAAGGTCGCTCTGAACTACCTGTTTGTAGGACTGTTTAAGGGAGGTATCCTGGGCGTCTCTATGGCAACGATCCTCTCCTGGGGTGTTGCCGCTGCGATGAGCTGGTGGACGATCACCAAAGGCAATAGCGCAGTAAAGATTCGCTTGAAGGATGTTCGCTGTGAAAAAGCGGAACTGAAGGAAGTTCTGCGAATCGGTGTGCCATCCGGCTTGCAGTTGGGCCTGTATTCTATTGCGAATGTGATTATTGTTTCTACTGTAAATACATTTGGCGCAGAGGCCACCACCGGCCTTTCTATTGCCAACACATTTGATGGTATTATCTATAACTTCTCCCATGCCACATCCCTGGCGGTTCTGCCTTATGTCAGCCAGAATATTGGCGCCGGCAATATAAAGCGCGCTACCAAATCTGTGTGGACAGGTGTTCTGTTGGCCGTCATTCTTGCCGGTGGCGCAGGCGCGTTGTCAGCGATTTTTGCGCCGCAGTTGTCATCTTTGCTGTCTGACGATCCTGTGGTCATCGACTATTCCTGCCAAAAAATGATTATTATTTCCAGCACCTACTTTATTTGTGGTATCTATGATATTTTTGCTGCTGCTCTGCGCGGTATGGGCAGACCTGTGGTCCCCACAGTTGCAACGCTGCTGTTTATGTGCGCCCTCCGGTTTGTTTGGGTGTATGTGATCTTCCCTCTGTTGCCCACAAACCTGACCTTCCTGTATCTGGTATGGCCTGTTGGTTGGGTGCTTTCCATCATCTTGATGTCCTGTGTGCTCTTCCCGCAAATCAAGAAACTGAAGAAATACTACGCAGAACACCCCGTAACAACCTAATAAAAAATCCCCTCTGCCCAATGGCAGAGGGGATATCTTTTATAAATTACACGCCGGAGTAAGCAGCGAAACCGGCATCAACAGGCAGAACCACGCCGGTGATGGCGGAAGCAGACTTGTTGTCGCACAGGAACAGAGTTGCGCCCAGCAGCTCATCAGCATCCACGAAACGGCCGGTGGGAGTGCCGTTCAGGATCTTAGCGGAACGAGCAGTGGGAGTGCCGTCCTCATTGAACAGCAGAGCCTTGTTCTGAGCAGATACCAGGAAGCCGGGAGCAATCGCGTTGCAGCGGATGCCGGTGCCTGCAAAGTGGGTAGCCAGCCACTGGGTAAAGTTGGAAATACCAGCCTTAGCAGCGGAGTAGGCGGGGATCTTGGTCAGAGGAGTGTAGGCGTTCATGGAGGAGATGTTCAGAATAACACCGGCCTTCTTAGCGACCATATCCTTGGCAAAAGCCTGAGTGGGAAGCAGAGTGCCCTGGAAGTTCAGCTTGAACACGAAGTCCACACCGCCGGCATCCAGATCAAAGAAGGACTTGCCGCCCTCCTTGGCCTCGTGCTGATACTCGTTGTCGGTGGTAGCGCGGGGGTTGTTGCCGCCGGCGCCGTTGACCAGAATGTCGCAGGGACCCAGGTCCTTCAAAACTGCCTGGTGTACTTCTTCCAGAGCCTCAGGCTCCAGCACGTTCGCCTTGTAGCCTTCGCAGATGAAGCCTTCAGCCTTCAGCTCGTCAGCCAGCTTCTTTACGGCCTCCTCGTTCAGGTCCAGGGCAGCGACCTTAGCGCCGCTCTGAGCGAATGCGCGAGCCATAGCGCCGCAGATCAGACCGCCGGCGCCGGTAACGACCACAACCTTGCCGGTGTAGTCAATGTTAATGGGAAGATTCAGCATAATTGTTTACCTCCAAATGTTTCTTTTGTTGATGTTATATATTGTAGCACATTTGTCATTATATCGCAATACTGAAAAACCGATATTTTTGCGCCTTTCCCATTGACAAATAGAAAAGCTTATGTATAATTGTATACAATAATACAAACATACAAAACTATCTGAAAAAGAGGCGAGCGTTATGTTAGAAATTTCCAGCAAGACCAATCTATTGGAGCAGAAATCCTATAAATACTCTCTGCAGGATATTAGTGAGCCCAACCTGCAGCGGGATGTCTATACCCAGGGAATGGTGCCCAAGGTGCCCTTCAACCACCGCCGTGTGCCAATGAATATGCCGGAGGAGATATGGATCACCGACACCTCCCTGCGGGACGGTCAGCAATCGGTTGAGCCTTATACGGTAGATCAGATCGTGAACATCTATAAGCTGCTCAGCAAGCTGGGCGGCCCTTACGGCATCATCCGTCAGACTGAGTTCTTTATTTACAGTCAGAAGGATCGCAAGGCGGTTGAAAAGTGTATGGAGCTGGATCTGAAATTCCCCGAGATCACCACCTGGATCCGCGCCAGCAAGGAGGATTTCAAGCTGGCTCGGGATATGGGCATTAAGGAAACGGGCATTCTGGTCAGCTGCAGCGACTACCACGTTTTCAAAAAGATGAAGATGACCCGTAAGCAGGTGCTGGAGCATTACCTGGCTGCCGTGTCCGAGGCCTTTGAGGCAGGCATCGTACCCCGTTGCCATTTGGAGGACATCACCCGCGCCGACTTCTACGGCTTTGTTGTGCCCTTCGTTAATGAGCTGCAGGAGCTGTCGAAGCAGGCGGGTATCCCCGTGAAGATCCGCGCCTGTGACACAATGGGCTACGGCGTTCCCTACACAGAGGCGGCTATGCCCCGTAGTGTTGCCGGTATTATCTACGGCCTGCAGCACTATTCCGATGTGCCCAGCGAGCTGCTGGAGTGGCACGGCCATAACGACTTCTATAAAGCGGTTGCCAACGCATCTACCGCCTGGCTGTACGGCGCATCTGCCGTAAACTGCTCTCTGCTTGGCATCGGTGAGCGCACAGGCAACATTCCTTTGGAGGCAATGGTGTTTGAGTACGCATCGCTCCGGGGCTCTATGGACGGAATGGATCCCACGGTCATTACAGAAATTGCAGAATACTTCCAAAAGGAAATCGGTTATACCATACCTGATATGACTCCCTTCGTAGGCCGCAACTTCAACGTGACCCGTGCCGGCATCCACGCAGACGGCTTGATGAAGGATAAGGAGATCTACACCATTTTCGACACCGAAAAGCTGTTGAACCGTCCTGCTACCGTAACAGTGGGTAAGGCCTCTGGCCTGGCGGGCATTGCCTACTGGATCAACCAGAACTACCGCCTGCCGGAGGATAAAAAGCTTGATAAGCGGGATCCTCTGGTGGTGGCGCTGAAGGAATGGATCGATACAGAGTATGAGGACGGACGGCAGACAGAGCTGGCAAATTCCGAGCTGGAGAGCAAAATTGCAGAGCTGGCTCCCGGCAGATTTGAAGTTTAAAGTAAGGAGCAGGGAAGAACTATGAAGACTTTTCATACAGCATCTCTGGCAGATCAGGTTTTTGAAAAGCTGGAAAGCGATATTATCCACGGCGTATATGCCCGTGGCGAAGTTCTCACAGAGCTGAAGCTGGTGGAGCAGCTGGGCGTCAGCCGCACACCCATTCGTGAGGCGCTGCGCCGTTTAGAGCAGGAGCGGCTGATTGAAGATACGCCAAAGGGCTCTGTTGTTTTGGGCATTACCCCCGATGATTTGCTGGATATTATGAACATCCGCGAGCAGATCGAATGTCTGGCGGCTTACTATGCCTGCATCAATATGACCCCCGAAGGCTTAAAGGAAATGGAAGAGATCGTTGATTTGCAGGATTTCTATTTTTCCAAATGGGATACCGACCGTCTGCGTCAGGCCGACGACAGATTTCACGATATCATTTGCCAGCTGAGTCAGCGGAACGTGATCCGGGATACCTTGGTGCCTCTGCACCGCAAGACCCGCCGTTACCGCAAGACTGCGATTCAGAACAAGGATCGGGCAGTTTTGTCCCTGCAGGAGCATCGGGCGATCTTCAATGCCATGAAAGAGGGAGACCCCGAGAAGGCCAAAGAGGTTATGCAGGCGCATATCGCAAAGGCGAAAAAGCATATGTTGGAGGGCTTATAATATGGGAATGACCATTGCACAAAAAATCATTGCCGCCCATTTGGTAGACGGCGATATGACACCGGGCAGTCAGATCGCCCTGAAAATTGACCAAACCCTGACCCAGGATGCCACCGGCACCATGGCCTATCTGGAGCTGGAAACCATGGGTATCGATCGGGTAAAAACGGAGCTGAGCGTTGCCTATGTAGACCATAACACCCTGCAATCCGGCTTTGAAAATGCCGATGACCATCGGTATTTGCAGACCGTAGCCGCCAAGTACGGCGTTTATTTCTCCCGCCCCGGCAACGGCATTTGCCACCAGGTGCATTTGGAGCGGTTCGGCAAGCCCGGCAAGACTCTCATCGGCTCCGACAGCCATACCCCCACTGGCGGCGGCATCGGTATGCTGGCATTCGGCGCCGGCGGCCTGGATGTGGCGGTTGCTATGGGTGGCGGCGCATATTATATCAATATGCCTAAAATGTTCAAGGTAGAGCTGACAGGTAAGCTAAAGCCCTATGTGACTGCCAAGGACGTGAGCCTTGAATTGCTGCGAATCCTGTCTGTGAAAGGCGGTGTAGGCGCGATCATTGAATGGGGCGGCGAGGGTGTTAAGACACTGTCTGTTCCCGAGCGTGCAACCATTACCAATATGGGCACGGAGTTGGGGGCAACCACCTCGATCTTCCCCTCTGACGAAACCACCCGCGCCTTCTTGAAGGCACAGGGCAGGGAAGCGGATTACATACCTCTGTTAAGCGATGCCGACGCAGTCTATGACAGGATCATTCCCATTGATCTGTCCAACCTGAAGCCTATGATCGCCTGCCCCCACAGCCCCGACAACGTGGTGAGCGTGGAGTCCATTGCCGGCACAAAGGTGGACCAGGTTTGCATCGGCTCCTGCACCAACTCCTCTCTTTATGATATGCTGAAGGTGGCAGCTATGCTGAAGGGCAAAACTGTTCACCCCACAGTGAGTCTGTCCATTTCTCCCGGCTCCAAGCAGGTGCTGCGGATGCTGTCCGACTGCGGCGCGCTCAGCGATATCCTTGCCAGCGGCGCAAGAGTTTTGGAATGCGCCTGCGGTCCTTGCATCGGTATGGGCTTTTCTCCCAATTCCGGCGGCGTGAGCCTGCGTACCTTCAACCGTAATTTCCTGGGCCGCAGCGGCACCAAGGATGGCCAAGTATACCTGGTGTCCCCCGAAACTGCCGTGGCGGCAGCTCTCACCGGCGTGATCACCGACCCCACAACCCTGGAACCCATTGCCCCTGTGGCAATGCCGGAAACCTTCACCATTGACGATTCTGCCGTGCTGGCGCCCCTTGATCCGGAAACTGCCAAGACCGCAGAGGTGCTCCGCGGACCCAACATTAAAGAATTCCCCAAGAGCAAACCCTTTGCAGATAGCCTAAACGCAGAGCTGGTGCTGAAGGTGGGTGACAATATCACCACCGACCACATTATGCCTGCCGGCGCAAAGATTTTGCCCTACCGTTCCAACATTCCGTTCTTGTCCCAGTTCTGCTTCCAGGTGTGCGATACCACCTTTGCAGAGCGCGCCAAGGCGGCAGGTGACGGGGTCATTATCGGCGGCAGCAACTACGGCCAGGGCTCGTCCAGAGAACACGCTGCGTTGGTGCCTATGTATTTGGGCATTCGCTGCGTGATCGCTAAGAGCTTTGCAAGAATCCACGTTGCCAACCTGATCAACGCAGGCATTCTGCCCTTGACCTTTGCAAATCCCGACGATTATGATAGCTTGACACAGGGCAGCAAGCTTGCCTTCCAAAACCTCAAAGAGGGAATCGCTACCGGCAAGGTGATGATGACCGATAAGACTACCGGCAAGGAAATGATATTAACCTGCGACTTCACAAAGCGTCAGCAGGAGATCCTGCTGTGCGGAGGCCTGCTGAATTACACAAAGGAGAACAGCTGATATGGAACATATGGAAAAGGCGCTTGCTCATTTTCAAAAACTGCTGGAGGAGCAGACCAAGCGTCTGGAAACCTTAAATAAGCCCCGCAAGGATTTTTCCGCAATGGAATCCGTCACCATCGGCATCATAGACGGTGACGGCATCGGCCCCATCATTATGGAGCAGGCCGTTCGCGTGCTGAAGCACCTGCTGAAAAAGGAAATTGCCGATGGCAAAGTGGTGCTGAAAAGAATTGAGGGCCTCACCATCGAAAACCGCTTGGCAAAGAATCAGCCTGTTCCCACAGACGTGCTTGCAGAAATCAAAACCTGCGACGTGCTGCTGAAAGGCCCTACCACCACCCCCAACGGCGGCACCATGGAAAGCGCCAACGTGACCCTTCGCCGGGAACTGGACTTGTACGCCAACGTGCGTCCCGTGTCCATTCCTGAGCAGGGCATCGACTGGGTGTTCTACCGTGAGAATACCGAGGGCGAATACGTGCTGGGAAGCAAGGGCATCGACCTGCCTGGTATGGCAGTGGACTTCAAGGTGACCACCGATGAAGGCACAAAAAGAATTGCCCGGGCGGCCTTTGAATATGCCCGCCAAAACGGAAAGACCCGCGTGTCTGTGGTCACGAAGGCTAATATTATGAAGAAGACCGACGGCAAATTCTCTGCCATCTGTAAGGAGATTGCTGCAGAGTATCCCGAAATCACCACCGACGAGTGGTACATTGACATTATGACCGCAAACCTTGTCAACGAGAGCATTCGCAATCAGTTTCAGGTGTTCGTGCTGCCCAACCTCTATGGCGATATCATCACCGATGAGGCTGCCCAGATCCAGGGTGGCGTTGGCACGGCAGGCAGCGCCAATATGGGTAATCAATACGCTATGTTTGAGGCAATCCACGGCTCTGCTCCCCGGCTGATCGAGGAGGGTTTGGGCGATTATGCAAATCCCTCCAGTATTCTGAAAGCGGAGGCTATGCTGCTTCGGCACATATGTATGCCAGAGGCTGCACAAAAACTGGAAACCGCCCTTGAAACCTGCCCGGTGGCAGCTACCGGCACCAAAGACGGCGCAACCGCCGCTCAGTACACAGACGCATTGCTGGCAATGCTGTAAAACAAAAAGGCTTTTCCTGCGGGAAAAGCCTTTTACATTGCAATTCTTGCGGCGGTATGCTATAATAAATACATCCTGAAAAGAGAGGTGTTACTATGGGTGGTTTTGATTATCCCGATCATTTTATTTTTGATGCAGAGCCGATGCCGGAGATGTTCGGCGCCGGTATAGCGGGCGTGTTTTTGATCGTATATTTTTTGGTTATGCTGTTTGTTATGGCATTGTCCATAGCTACTTATGTGCTCCATAGTTTGGGCCTGCATACCATAGCAAAGCGCCGGGGCATTCGCAATGGCTGGCTTGCGTGGATCCCTATGGGTAACCTGTGGATTCTGGGCAATATCAGCGACCAGTACCAGTACGTGGTAAAAGGCAAGATTAAAAACCGCCGCAAGATATTGTTGGGCTTTGGCATCGGCTTGATTGCCGGCTACTTCCTGTGGCTGCTTATTACCCTTACCAGCTTGGCTGCCGGAAGAGAAATTCAGGCGCTCCTGCTGCTTATCTTTGGTGGCTTGGCGATTTTTGCAGTAGCGATTTGGCTGTTGGTGTGTCAGTATATGGCATACTATGACCTGTATAAGTCCTGTGAACCCGGCAATGCGGTGCTGTTTTTGGTGCTGTCCATTCTGTTTTCCAGTATCATGCCGTTCTTTGTGTTTGCATATCGGAATAAGGACTTGGGTATGCCTCCCAGAAAGCAGCCTGCTCCCCAACAGGTGGTCGTTCCCACGGTGGAGGTGGTCGTAGATCCCAACGTTGTTGAGAAGATGGTCGTACCCACAGTTGAGCCTGTTACCGAAGAGGGCTTTGCCCAGCCGGAAGAATTTGAAGAGTAAAAAATATGCACCGGATATCATCCGGTGCATATTTTTATTTTCCAAACAGAGGGCGGGCCACCCGCTTATACAGTAAAAGTGTAAGAACGGAGATCGTTACACCCTTAATGAGATTCAGCGGCGCAACCGCCAGCAGAACAAAGGTTTGCAGGGAAGTGATGCCGCCGTTGATTTTGCCGCCCATAGCGATGATGGAGTCTAAAGGCAGACCGAACAGCTGAGAGAATTTCGGCAGCAGATAAATTGCGTTAAACGCGCTGCCAAACACCGTCAGAAAGGCTGTGCCCAGCGCCAGTCCCCAAAGGGCGCTTGCCCGGCTCTTTTTGGTGTGGTACACAATTACCGCAGGCAGCACCAAACTGCAGCCCACCGCAAAATTAGCGAAATCTCCCACAAAAGCGGTGCTCGTTCCCTTGAGCAGCAGTTTTAGAAGAATTTTCACCGCCTCGCAGGCAACAGCTGCCGAGGGCCCCAAATAGAAGCCGCAAAGCATCACCGGCAGCTCGGAGAAGTCCAGCTTGTAAAACTCCGGCGCAAGGAACAGCAGGGGAAAGTCCAGTATATGCAGCACTGCCGCAATTGCAGAGCAAACGGCAACGATAGCAATACGTCTTGCCTTGGTGGTCTGCCTTGTGGCAGGCAGAAACCGTTCCGCAATATGAGATGCAATCCCGAGCGCAGTAATAATACCGGCGCAGCAAATGAGAAAAACAAGGTTATCCCGAACCTGATTCCAAAATTCAGCCATAATGCCACCTCAACATAAAAATCGCCCTGAGCATACAAATACTCAGGGCGCAGGAATACCAATTAAGCTGTCTTCTTCCATCCTGACTTTACAGTCGGTATCGGAATTGCACCGATTCAGCATACGCTCGCGGACTTTACCGCCGGTCGGGGATTTCACCCTGCCCTGAAGACCTGTATGAAGTTATGGTCAGCATAGCATATTCCGGGCAGGTTGTCAAGGAGTCACCGATGTGCTACAATAAGATTATTCCACCGCAGGCGCAGAGGTCTCCGGCGTGGTGACCGGCGGAAGCTCTGCCTTGGTCAGGGCCTGCATAGTGCCGTTTGCTGCCGTGTTGGTAATGTCGCCGCCAATGACCTGATTCTTATAGATCAAAAGCGTTGCATACACCGGCTTGGTGGCGTCGGGGAAATTATTGACCTTGTACACGTAGCGCATAACAGTTTTGCCTGCATACTGGCTCAGATCATATCCGGCGCTCTTTTGCAGCTCGTTGTACCGGCTGAACACATCGTTCTGCTCCTGCGGGATCCGCACCTGTCCCGACTCGGTGGGGGAGGCGCTGACCTCCCAGCCCAGCGCGGCAAGAAACTGCACACGTCCCTCGTTTCCTGCGACGGACGGGGCAGCGGTAGGCGCGGAATTGTTTCTGCCACCTAACAGCAGAATCAGCGCAATAACCACACCTGCAACAGCAGCCAGTGCTGCAATCACTTTTTTGATATCGACCTTTGCGGTCATTATCATCATAATAAATCCCTCCTGTTCCAAAGTAACACTATATCGTATTCCGGCTTTGGGGGAGGTAGAACGGAGAACTATGGAAAGACTGGACAAATTCTTGTGCGACTGCGGCGTAGGAACACGCTCGCAGGTAAAAGCGATCATCAAATCCGGCGCCGTGGCTGTAGATGGCGTAACAGAGCGGGACAGCAGCCGCAAATTTGACCCTGCCACGCAAACGGTAACCTTAAACGCAGAGCCCTTAAACCGTCGGGGCAGGGTAGTGGTTATGCTCAATAAGCCGGCGGGCTTCGTAACCGCGACCCAGGATAAAACGGATAGAACCGTAATGGAGCTTCTGCCTGAGCAGTACCGTCACCTGGACTTAAAGCCTGTGGGACGGTTGGATAAGGCGACGGAGGGGCTTTTGCTGTTTACCAATGACGGGGATCTGCTCCACAGGCTCATCTCCCCCAAAAAGGAAGTGCCCAAATGCTACTACGCCCGCCACGAGGGAACAGCCACCCAGGAAGATGTGGCGGCCTTTGCCGAAGGGCTGACGCTGGGTGACGGCACAAAATGTATGCCCGCCCTTTTAAAACCCATTGGGCCGGGGGAGAGCTATGTAACCGTCTGCGAGGGAAAGTACCATCAGGTGCGAAGAATGCTGGCATCCCGCAATATGCCCGTGACCTATCTGGAGCGTCAGCAGGAGGGCGAGCTTACCTTAAACGGCCTGCCCAGAGGCAGCGTACGGGAGCTGACAGAGGCGGAAGTTTCAGCGCTTTTAGATGTCGGCAAAATGACGAAAGGAACAAACTGATTTTTTGCGTTTTCCCTTGAAATAGCAAGGCTTTTTTCGACGCTTATGGATATATTCCATAAAAATGCAGTTGGATTTTGCAATAATATGTCAAAAAACACTTGCAAATTGTGTAAAATAGATATATAATGACAGGGTAATTTTGTGAAATACGTATTTGTGCAATTTTCTAAGGGAGGCGCAAAAAATGTCCAATAGTGTTTTTCAAGGAGTCATTCAGCAGCTGAATAATGTGTCTGACCGGCTGTTTGGTGTTATTGACAGTGAGGGCTGTGTGGTATCCTGCACAGATATTTCTCTGTTGGGTGAGCGGTGGCCGGATGCTGCCGTTAAGGTAAACGGCGCCGGCGAGCAGGCAGTTACCTTTGCACAGAAGACCTTCCGCGCAATTCTCAACAGCGCCAGTATGTTTGAGTATGCTGCGTTTTGCGCCGGTGATGACGAGCAGGCGAAGCTGCTTTGCAATGTGGTACATATCGCGCTGAATGATGCAAAGGGCTACTACGAGGAAAAGCACGACCGTGGCACCTTCGTTAAGAATATTATTATGGATAATATCCTGCCCGGTGATATTTACATTCGGGCAAAGGAACTGCATTTTGCAACCGATGCGCCCCGTGTGGTGTTCCTGGTGCGGCAGGTTGGTCATAGCGATGTGACCACTGTGGACGTATTGACCGGCCTGTTCCCCGATAAGCTGCAGGATTTCGTGGTAAGCATCAACGAAACGGATGTTGCCATTGTAAAGCAGCTGGGCAATTCCACTTCTGCAGAAGATCTGGAAAAGATCGCCGTCAACGTGGAGGACACGCTGAAGAACGAGCTGTTCATTAAGCCCATTATCGGCATCGGCACTGTGGTTACCCACCTGCGTGAGCTGGCAGACTCCTACAAGGAAGCTCAGACCGCCATTGATGTGGGAAAGGTGTTCGACACGGAAAAGACCATTATCAACTATGAGAACCTGGGCATCGGCCGGCTGATCTATCAGCTTCCCACCACCCTGTGCGATATTTTCCTGACGGAAGTATTCAAGAAGAATTCCATCGATGCGCTGGATCAGGAAACCCTGTTCACCATCAATAAATTCTTTGAGAATAACCTGAATGTATCCGAAACCTCCAGAAAGCTGTTTGTGCACCGAAACACCTTGGTGTACCGCCTGGAGAAGATCAAAAAGCTCACAGGACTGGATCTGCGCCTGTTTGACCACGCTATCATTTTCAAGGTAGCGCTGATGGTGCGTAAGTACCTGTCCTCCCGGGAAACAAGATAACGTTTATTCTTTAAGCCACACAATTTGTGTGGCTTAAAGTGCGAAATTGCCCTGTGTGAATTTGTGGGGCAAACCCCCTATGGTGGTATTTTCCATCGCCTGTTTATTGACAATGCCCTTACAATATGTTACAATTTGGTTACATCATTATCTGGAGATGTGTAGTTATGATTGAGTTTTCTGAAGTAACAAAATCCTATTCCGTAGGCACACATGCCCTGCGGGGTGTTTCTATGCAAATTGAAGATGGGGAGTTTGCCTTTTTGGTAGGACCCTCCGGCTCCGGCAAATCCACCATTATCAAGCTGATCACCGGTGAGCTGAAGCCCACCTCCGGCACAGTCCATGTGAACGGCTACTCTCTGGAGCGGATCCGCAAGCGCGAGATCCCCTACCTGCGCCGTACCGTTGGCGTCGTGTTTCAGGACTTCCGCCTGATCGATACAAAGACAGTGTACGAAAACGTGGCATTTGCAATGCGAGCCATTGGCGCAAGGGAAGGAGAGATCCGTGACCGTGTGCCCTACATTTTGGAGCTGGTTGGCCTTGAAAATAAGAGCCGCCGCCACCCCACGGAGCTGTCCGGCGGTGAGCAGCAGCGTTTGGCGATCGCAAGAGCATTGGTGAACAATCCGTCCACCATCATTGCCGACGAGCCTACGGGCAACCTGGACCCTGCCCGTTCTCTGGAAATTATGAGTCTGTTACAGGAAATCAACAATCTGGGCACCACAATGCTGGTGGTCACCCACGAGCGTGATCTGGTGGAACGGTTTGGAAAGCGCGTGATCGCCATTAACGAAGGCTTAGTGGTCCACGACGGAATGGATGGGTATTACAGAGTATGAAAGTAACAAATCTTGGTTATTTAATGAAAGAGGGCATTCGTGGTATTTTTCTCCACGGATTTATGTCCTTTGCCGCTGTGCTGGTTACAGTGGCGTGTTTGGTGATCGTGGGCGGCTTCTCCGCGCTGGTTTACAATGTAAACATTATGGTGGAGGATCTGAATAAAACCAATGAGATCCTGGCCTATGTGGACAGCGATTTGACCGATGCAGAGGCAAGAAGCATCGGCACCCGGATCAATCAGCTTCCCAACGTGTTCAAAGCCGAGTTCAAGACCCGTGATGTGGCCTTGCAGGAATTCGTTGCCGACCATCAGAACGACCCCGCCTTTGGCGGCCTGGTTCCCGATGACCTGCGTCACCGCTATGTGATCGTGCTGGAAGACAATGAACTGATGCACGAAACAGTAGAGAAGATCGAGGCCCTTGGCGGTATCGCAAAGGTCAATGCTGCTTTTGAGATGGCAGAGGGCTTTATTACTCTGCAAAACGTCCTGCACATCGCGTCCATTACGGTAATTGCGGTTTTGCTGGTGGTTAGTCTTTTGATCATTTCCAACACGGTAAAGCTGGCAATGTACGACCGCAAGGATGAGATCTCCATTATGAAAATGGTGGGTGCCACCAACGGCTTCATCCGTCTGCCCTTCGTGGTGGAGGGCTTTGTGCTGGGTATGCTGGGCGCAATGATAGCCTTCTTCATCCTTTGGGCGATGTATAACCTGCTGGTGAACAGACTGGCAGAAGTAGATACCTTGAAGCTGTTTAGCTTTGTGCCCTTTGTGCAGCTGCTGAAGCCTATGGTGGCAACCTTTGCCGGCGCAGGCCTGTTTGTTGGCGTTGTGGGCAGCTGGACATCCATTCGTAAGTTTATGGATGTGTAATGGATTTCCCGTAAGGAGTAATTTATGAAAACAAGAAAATTTTGGGTTGGTTTGCTGGCAGGATTGCTGGCAGCTGTGATGATTTTCGGCTTGATCGCAGGCTCGCTGGCAAATTATGTCAGCGCAGAGAAATCCTCTGCGGAGATCAAGCAGGAGATCAACCAAATGAAAGAGCAGCTGAAGAATAACAAGTCTGAGGTTGCCAAGCTGAAGTCGCAAGTCAAGGCGAATATGAATAAAATGGAAGATATTGTGGAAAACAAGAATTTGATCGACCAGCAAATCTTCCTGCTTCACGAGCAAGTGCAGAACCTGTCCAAGCAGATCACCGCCTATACCAATATGATCGCAGATAAACAGGCAGAGCTGGACGAGGCAACGAAGCGGCATCAGGCCTTGAGCGACAAGTATAAAGAGCGTATCCGGGCAATGGAGGAGGACGGCAAGCTGTCCTACTGGTCTGTTTTGTTTAAGGCAAACAGCTTCTCCGATTTTTTGGACCGTCTGAGTATGATCGAGGAGATCGCCGCTGCGGATCAGCGTCGTTTGCAAGAGCTGAACGAGGCTGCCAAGGCAGTTGAGGAGGCCAAAACCGAGCTGGTAAATGAGAAGATCTCACTGGAAGCCAGCAAAGAAGAACTGGAAAGCTCCTCTGAGGAGCTTGAAAAGTCCCGGGAAGAAGCCGATAAGCTGCTGAAGCAGTTGATCGCTACCGGCGAGGAATACCAAAGACTGTTGGACGAGGCGGAGAAGAAGGAAAGCGAAACCGCCAGCCAGGTAGATAAGCTGGAATATGCCTACGATGCAGCGAAGGAGCGGGAATACCAGCAGTGGCTGGCATCTCAGCCCCCTGTGCAGAGCGGCGGCTCCGCCAATACAGTAGATGGCCTGACCTGGCTTCTGCCCATTAACTACACCCGTTTCTCCAGTCCCTTTGGCTATCGGATTCACCCCATTTACGGTGACTGGCGGTTCCACTACGGTGTGGACCTGTCTGCGCCTGAGGGTACGCCTATTTACGCCAGCCGCGGTGGCCGGGTAACCTATGCAACCTATGATAGCAGCTCTGGTTACTATGTAAGCATCAACCACTTGGATGGCTTTACCACCAAGTACCTGCATATGACCCATTATATTGTATCTCCCGGCCAGTATGTAGCGCCCGGACAGATCATCGGATATTGCGGATCTACCGGTGCATCCACAGGTCCGCATCTGCACTTTAGCGTTTACTATAACGGCACTGCGGTAAATCCTGCAAAGTACATCAATATTTCCTGATAAAGAATAAGTTTTTGAGGTGACGGGCAATGATTGTGAAAACCGGTTGGCGAGATCGGGTGTCTGAATGGAAGGCACATCTGACCGATTGGAGAATGCTCATACAAAAGGGATTGCCGTTGGCGCTGGCATTGGTATTTACATCAGCAACGATTCTTACCGTGTTGGGCGCCCGGGATGTTAAACTGGAATATACTTCCATAGAACAGGCAAAAAATGACCTGCAAACCAACAGGCAGGAGCTGGCAACGGCTTTGGCGGAGACCCAGCGGCTTACAAACCAGCTGAATACCTTGAATTCCGATATGCAGACCCTTTTGGAAAAGGCTCAGCAGGAAGAAGAATTAGTGTCCGATAAGATCGAGGAACTGGAAAACGCCTATACACAGGTAGAGAATCGGGAGAAGCAGCAATGGGTGAAGCCCATGCAGTATAAGGTTTGCACAAGCCCCTTTGGCTACAGAGAGCATCCTGTAGCAGGCGAGGCCAAATTCCACTACGGTGTGGATCTGGCAGCAGATGCAGGTACGCCTATCGTTGCAAGCCGTAGCGGAACGGTTACGGTTGCCACATATGAAGACAACGCAGGCTACTACGTGGTGATCGACCATCTGGACGACTACACCTCCCGCTATATGCATATGCAAAAGTTCATTGTAACGGAGGGTCAGTTTGTGGTGGCAGGCCAGATCATCGGCTACTGCGGCTCTTCCGGCGCGTCTACCGGCGCCCATCTGCACTTTGGCATCTATCATAATGGCGAACCGGTAAATCCGGCAGATTATATTTCTATGTAATACATGTCCCACAACCTGTTTCAGGTTGTGGGAACTTTCCTTATATTTGAGGTGACGTTATGGTTGAGAAAAATCGAAAACAATTCCTGCTTAGGCTCCTTTCCTATGTGCTGGTTGCCGTGTTGGCATCCACACTTACCCTTGCTTTGTGGGGGCAGCGCTATTCAAAGCTTACCGAGCTGGAGAAGATCATTGACAAAAATTTCGTTGGCGAGGCAGACTCGGGAAAAATAAATGACGCAGCCGCGTCAGCGATGATCAAGGCGCTGGGTGACCGCTGGAGCTACTACATTTCGGCAGAGGATTATGCCGCCCACGTGGAGAATAAGAACAACGCCTATGTAGGCATTGGTGTCACCATCGAAAAAAGGCAGGACGGAACGGGCTTTGATATCCGCGAGGTGACCCCCGGCGGCTCTGCCCAGGAAGCCGGTATCAAACCGGGAGATATTCTAATGGCCGCAGACGGAGCGTCCGTCAAGGAAATGACCACGGATGAGCTGAAGGATCTGATCCGCGGAAAAGAGGGAACAAAGCTGACAGTTACCGTGCAACGTAACGAGGAATCGTTGGACTTCACCGTAGAACGGCGGGAGATCAAGGTGAAGGTTGCTACAGGAGAATTGCTGGACGGCAACATCGGCCTGGTGCGGATCGCCAATTTCAATGCAAACTGCGCAAAAGAGACCATTGCGTTAGTAAAAGACCTGCAGCAGCAGGGCGCAAGCAAGCTGATTTTCGACGTGCGCAATAACCCCGGCGGCTACGTAAAGGAAATGCTTAAGGTGCTGGATCATTTGCTGCCCGAGGGCGTTTTATACCGCAGCCAGGACTATAAGGGCAGGGAAGAGGTAGAGCACTCCGACGCAGCCTGCGTGGAAATGCCCATGGCCGTGCTGGTGAACGGAAATAGCTATTCCGCTGCGGAATTTTTTGCCGCCTGCCTGCAGGAATTTAAGTGGGCAACGGTGGTAGGGGAACGGACCACCGGCAAGGGTCATTACCAAAATACCATTCGCCTTTCCGATGGCTCGGCAGTTAATCTGTCCACAGGCAAGTATTTTACCCCCAGCGGTGCGAATCTGACAGAGCTGGGCGGCTTGACGCCGGATGTGCTGGCGCAGGTGGATAAAGAAACTGCCGCAAACATCTATGCCCAGCTGGTTTCCACAGGGGAAGACCCGCAAATTCAGGCGGCTGTGAAATTTTTACAGGAAAACAAGGGCTAAATCTAAGGAAAAACAGGAAAAAATCTTGACTTAGGTTGTTTTTTTCTCTATAATATTTTGAGCTATGGAAACTTTTGTGTAAGAAAGGATTTGTGTATATGGCAAAGGAATTTAAGATTACCAGTTTGCGTCTGGCTGACTTGGAAAAGGAACTGAATTACTTGAAAACCACCCGTGAGCGTGAGATCGCTGCAATGATCGCAGAAGCACGTTCCTACGGTGACTTGTCCGAAAACTCCGAATACGATGCCGCGAAGAACGAGCAGGCAAAGCTCTACGGCCGTATTGCCGAGATCGAGGATATTCTGTCCCACGCGGTCATTATCGAGGACGAGAACGAGGCCTCCGGCCTGGTTGGCTTGGGCTGCAGCGTTACGGTTGAGGACGAGAACGGCAAAAAGACTACCTATAAGATCACCGGCTCTCAGGAAGCCAATCCTATGGAGTATAAGCTCTCTGACGACTCTCCCTTTGGTCGCGCCATCGTAGGTAAGGGTGTGGGCGATAAGTTCACTGTCAATGCTCCCTCCGGCTCCTACACCATGAAGGTCGTTGACATCACACGCGAGGGCTAAGCTATGGCAAAGTTTGAACCGCAGGCAGAGCTGCCTGTATCCGAGCAGGCCCAGATCCGCCGGGAGAAGCTGGCGGCTTTGCAGGCCGAGGGTCGCGACCCTTTCCTGCAGACGAAGTTCGATTTTAATGCGGATTCCGCTGCTATCAAGGCTGATTATGAGGGCTACGAGGGCAAGACCGTCAAGGTTGCAGGCAGACTTATGAGCAAGCGTGGACAGGGCAAGGTTATGTTCTGCGATCTGCAGGACTCCACCGGCCGTATCCAGCTGTTCGTGAAGATCGACGAGCTGGGCGAAGAGGAATATGCCCGCTTCAAGAAGAACGATATCGGTGACATTTTGGGCGTTGAGGGCGAGATTTTCAAGACCAAAACTGAGGAGATCTCCGTCCGGGCAAAGAACGTAACTCTGCTTTCTAAGTCCTTGCTGCCCCTGCCTGAAAAGTACCACGGCCTCACCGATAAGGAACTGCGTTTCCGTCAGCGCTATGTGGATTTGATGGTCAACCCCGAGGTAAAGCGGAACTTCGTGATCCGCTCCCAGTTCATTAAGCACCTGCGTGACTATTTGGACAATATGGGCTACATCGAGGTGGAAACACCTGTTTTGAATACCATCGCTGGCGGCGCTGCTGCCCGTCCCTTTGTTACCCACCATAACACCCTGGACATCGATATGTATATGCGTATAGCCACCGAGCTGCCTCTGAAGCGGCTGATCATCGGCGGTATGGACCGGGTGTACGAGGTTGGCAGAATCTTCCGCAACGAGGGTATGGACCCCAGACACAACCCGGAGTTTACCACCGTTGAGCTGTATCAGGCTTATGCCGATTTCCACGATATGATGGATATCGCAGAAGGAGTTTATACCACTTTTGCCCAGAAGTATCTGGGTACCTATGAGTTGGAGTGGATGGGTGAGAAGATTGACCTGACCCCTGGCTGGCCCCGTATGACTATGGTGGAGGCTGTTAAGAAGTATGTAGGTATTGACTTCAATGCTATTACCGACGATGCCGAGGCCGTTGCTGCTGCCAATGCCAAGGGCGTGGAGCTGGCAGATGCCGCAGAAAAGACCTGGGGTAATGCTCTGTACGCCTGCTTTGATCAGCGGGTGGAGGAACACCTGGTTCAGCCTACTTTTATCACTATGTACCCGGTTGAGGTATCTCCTCTGACCAAGCGCAGCCCCAAAGACCCCCGACTCACTGAGCGATTCGAGTTCTTTATCTGCCGCAGCGAGATGGGCAATGCCTACTCCGAGCTGAATGACCCCATCGACCAGAGAGGCCGTTTCATGAAGCAGGTAGAGCAGCGTGAGCGTGGCGACGACGAGACCGAAATGCTGGATGAGGATTTCCTCAACGCTATGGAGTACGGTATGCCTCCCACAGGCGGTATGGGTATGGGTATTGACCGCGCAGTTATGCTCTTCACCGGCGCCGACACCATCCGCGAAGTCATCCTGTTCCCCACGATGCGGCCCCTTGAGTGAAAAACCCTTGTGCCGCAACGCTTTTTCGGCTTTTCAGCTTTTGGTTGACAACAAATTGACAACAAATTTGCGTGTTTTAGCGAATAATTGTGACGCAGCATGAATAAGTTGTTAAGCCACAGCGCAATATAGCACTTGTTATTTAAGGACACTTTCTGTAAGAAATTTCAGAAAGTGTCCTTTTTTGCAGGCTGCAACATCTGTCTTGACAACTCTAAATATGAAAGGAACTGAGCACATGATCAGTGAGCAGACAAAAGAATATTTCGAGCTGGGCAAGCGGAACGATGTTCGCGAGAGTGCAAAGCGGCTTCGTCGGCAATTTCTTCGCTACAAGGATGCTGAAATTGTGTACAGCATACAGCATAAGAAGTTATTGGAGATGGCCAGTAAGGCAGGCGCAATATATCGAATTGACGGGACAGTATTAATAAATCGAGATATCTTCGACCAGTATTTGGAGCAGTTCCATGAGCCTAGCACTCTAGCTCCCTCGGAGGAATCATAATGAGTGGTAATCTATGGATGTTCTCCGATAAACTGGATGATGAAGACATTGAGATCCTAAAGCATGAGTTTATCACTTATTACCAAGGAGCGGATTACTATGGCTTAGGATTGAAAATGTTTACCCGATTGGCTCGTGAGGCTGGTGCGGTATACAAGATTGGAAAAAAGGTATTGATCCGTCGTACAATCTTTGACGCATATCTGCGGAAATTATATCGGATTGACCAAGAAGAGGCAGCACGAAAGGCCGCCGGAAAGGATGCATACATGAAGCAAGGTACACTTGTATTGGATACAGACAGCGGGCGTATGGATATTAGGTTTAGCCTAAATGAATATTATGGAGGTCTTCATTGCGGAACAAGAATGGAGGCACTTGTCGATGGAGATTGGATCCCAACACGCATTGAGATGGGTGAAGATTGGTTCCTGGTAGGAATCGATACCAAGGCGATTGCAGGTCTAACAGTGAGGATCAAAGAAAAATAAATACATCTGCCGGGCAGCTCTATTTGTAGGGCTGCCCATTTTTTATACCCAAAATAGCCAAAGGAGGTGCCGGGAATGCAGTGTTTACAGCGATATGACTGGGTCAAATTACTGAGATCCCATTTGCCAGAGGGCAAAGGGGTGATGGGTGCATGGGCAAAACTGGCATCAAGGGCGGCGTTTAGAAAGGGTAATGCCATCTACTGCGGCCACAGCAACCCCGTACAGCCCGGTATGTGGGCCGGCGGTGTTGTTGGGCTTAAGAGTATTCTTGGGGCAAAGAAGAGGCACCAGGCCCTTCAGGTGATGGATACATTGCGAGAGCTGGGTTACATCAGCTATGAGTTGGATCCTGTTACAAAGAAACTGTCGTATCAGATCCTGGACTGGGTTGTTAAATGTTCCGGTGCGGAATGTATGGATGGAACTGTTTATACAACAGATGGTTATGGGTTCCTCTGCCTCCCCAGGAACATAACGCAAAGATTAGCAGCACAAAATTATCAATTTGAGGAAGCGGACGCATGGTTAGATCTTTGGTGCCATACTGTCTCCAATGATCGCCGCAATGTGTTCTCATTTATGGCTCCTGCTGTTCAGTATGGTAAGTATGGAGCCATTTTGACTTTGGAAACCCTGGGACAGCGTTGGGGTTGGGAAAAGACAAAGGTATGGAGATTTTTTCAGAAGCATGGGGATGTCTTCGCTCTGTACCGTCTGCCTGGCTCCTATGGCTGTCTCATTTTTAATAAGCTGTATCCCTGTGATACAGAGGTTTCACTCCCAACACAGGAGGCCGTTGTGCGTATTTTAGAGGAAATACGCATTTTGGCACGGAATACGCGCAAACGTGGCTCAATCCATCAGTATATGAGCCGTATGGTAGCTTGGTTCAGCAGGCGACTGCTTGAGGGCCAAGGGGATCGTGCGCTTACGGAGTTAGAAAATAGCCGCGTTGCACATTCAGACCCCATATTATTACGCGCGTATTTTTCTCTGTGTAGGATATGTAAGAAGTGTGGATATGACTGCGGTAGGGTTAGTATATGCTCTCTCTCGCAAGCAGATCCGAATACGATCCGAGGGCCGTGTGGCTCAATGGATCTGAACAGCTATGCAAAGGAGTATTTTACATATGAGCAAACAGGATGAGCAGATGCTCTATGAGCGGCAAGAGGAAAAAATCAGATCTCAATCCGATGCTTTTATACAGTTTTTGACTAAACGAGGACTTCTCGGAGATAGTGATATTGATGATGAAACCATGCGTTCTATTCAACAAGAGAAGAACAAAGTGCGTTATCACAACACTGAGTTGCTGTTAAAGCAGTATCGGAACATCGCGTGGATGGTTGAATGTTTCCCGGGAACTATAGCCATGGAATTGGATGAACCATTTGAACAATTAGATCAGTTGCTTGATCGTATAGATTTGGAGGTGGTGATGGGAAATCGCAAGTTGGAAAGCAGAATTGAATCCATTCAAAAAACCCGATCTATGCTGGATAGAGTAAATGAAGCGCTGACAATCCTACAAAAGAAACCGGAAAACGGCGAAAGGCTATACCAGCTTATTTACACGACCTATATCTGTCCTAAAAAGCTCAAACATAATGAAATACTGTATGAGTTGGATATCTCTACAAGGCATTATTATAGGCTTAAGGAACAGGCAATAACAGTTCTTTCAATGCGCCTATGGGCAGCCCCGACAAGGGAGCTGGAATACTGGCTGGATGTATTAACTTTATTTAATTCTTTCCCGTGTAAATGAAATGCCAGTAAAATGGCATATAAAATGGCAAGGTTCGCGCCAATGACATGCAAAAGTAAATGTGATAGAATTGTATCGTCCAATACTGGGCAAGGCGATAAAAGAGCCGTTTCAACAGCTGTTCATCAGCTTTTGGGGCGGCATTTTTTGTTGTCTATTTTCAGAGTAAGGAGGTGCAAGACATGGTCAAACAACTGAAGCTGGGCGGTCAGAAAATTAAGACTGCCTATTGGTCATTGGTGGGTACTGCAACCGCCATGATGCTGACTGTCCAGCCCATGTTGGCGGCGAACGATACCATTTGGACCCGTTTCTCCACCATCATGAAGGATATCTACGGCCAGCTCGTTGGTATTTCCACCATTGTAGCAGTTACAATGGCGGCAGTCGCGCTGCTTGTCCGAATGATCTCCAGAAATCAGCGGGCAGTCGATGAGGCTACCAGCTGGCTGAAGCGAATTGTTGTCACCTGGGTTGTTTTGAATACCCTGGGCTTTATCGTCGCTTATCTGCAGCCGTTGGTACAGGGCGGTAATTATTCACCTTGATCATGCTCGGTCGAGCAGATCGGAGGTGATGCAGCTTGCTCGACTGGATATTTGAAGGCATCGTAACATGGATCAGCAGCATTGTCTCTCAGATGATGGATGCTGTGTCTGGACTGTTCCTGGAAGCTCTGGGAACCAGTATGCTGGCGATGGAAGAGTACTTCCCCTTTGTTAAGAGCGCCTTCACCATTATGCAGTACACAGCTTGGGCACTGCTGTTCCTGATCACTGTGTGGCAGCTCTTCCGAATATACGGAGGACCGATCACAGAAGCGGAAAACCCGTGGACACTGCTGGCAAGAAGTGCATTGTTTGCGCTGCTTATCGGTTATGCCAAACCAATCTTTATGATTGCTTTGGATATTGCCCGTGCGCCTTACACGGCACTTATGGATCTGACGCTTACGGCGGAAGACTTCACTTTTGCCGGAGTTGAACAAGCACTGACCAGCGGCCTAACCACACTGATATCCGTTGCCTCGGTCGTAGGTTTGATTCTGTTGATCATTCTGGAGATCGCATTGGGCTGGAACTATTTCAAGCTCTTGTTGGAAGTGGTTGAACGCTATGTTGTTGTAGGCGTTCTGTGCTACACTTCTCCGCTTGCCTACTGTATGGGTGCATCCAAATCCACCTCTCCCGTATTCAAGTCCTGGTGTCGAATGGTTGGATCACAGCTCTTGCTGCTAGTACTGAATGTTTGGTTCCTCAGAGCATTCAATTCCTCGGTGGGCCAATACATTGGTAATGGTGGTGCGCTTTCGTCCGGCAAGGGCAGCATCTTCCTGTGGCTCTTCTGCGCATTGGCATTCCTGAAGACAGCGCAGAAGTTCGATTCCTATTTGGCTGCTATGGGTCTCAATGTTGCCCAGACTGGCTCTACAATGGGTATGGAAATGCTGATGGCGGCCCGGGTCCTGACAGGTGGCATGGGTGGTGTTCGCAGTGCAGGCGGAATGTTCCGTGGTGCCAACGCGGCAGGCGGAGCAATTGGTGGAGCAACCAATACCGCTTCTGGATTTGCTGCGGGCTTTGCTAACCAGTTCAAAGGGAACAGTTATGTCCGAGACGCAGTGGTCCAGGGTGGTACCCGAATGGGTGCTGGCGGTACCATTGGTTTTGTAGGCCGGGTGTTCGGTGGTATGGCGGCGAGAAACGGTGCTACGCTTACAGGTGACTCCATTTCTTCTGTTGCTATCAGAACACCCAATGTGTCTGGTACGATCGGCGGAGAGATTGCAGACCGCAGTTTGGGTAATTACATTCCCCAGATGTCCGGCATGCAATTAACCGATACGCAGATCACCGGCGGACAGATCAGCACAAAGGTCGTTGGCGCTGACGGTAAGGAAACATCCGTAGAGATGTTCAACACCGATCAGTTCGAAAAACCCGGCGGCCCGCACAGTGTCGTTACTGCTTCGGATGGTTCCAGCTGGTATCAGATGGCCAGTGGCCCGGATGCAGGTCAGTTCTATGATGCTCCTGCATTTACCGGAAGCCCTGCAGAGGCACCACAGGTTGCTGCAAATTTCCCGGATGCACCGGAGGGTACTGTTCTCAGAACGGTGGAAGCCGGTGCAATCGAGGCAAGTATGCCAGATGGCGGAAACACCATGTGGTACAACAGTGCTTTCTACGACGAACCGGATGCGCCTCATACAGTTATGCAGTCGGCTAACGGTGTTGACTGGTATGCGATGCAGCAGCACGCAGATATGCCTGACTTTGAACCCGGTGAGGCTGCTGTGGCCTATAATCAGGCGCAGTTCCAGCAGTTTATGCCCGGATACGAACAGCAGGTATCTTCTGTGGATGGCGCTCAGAGATTGGACGGCCATTTCGAGGTGCGGCATGAAAACGGCTCTGGTACCATGTTCTATGATACCGCGCAGTTTGCACCGCCTAGAGGTGACTATCAGGTCTATCAGGATGTCAATGGCGGCCAGTGGTATGCAATCCACGGTGAGGCAGCTGTGGACCGGAAACCTGTCTACGATAAGGGTAAGCCGGTCTATGACGGTGATAATGTGAAGACCGTATCTGTTGAGACAGTACGGTACAAGCAGACACCCACTCGTTATGAGGCACCTAAGGCCAGACCCAATACAGATACTAGGGCACCACGCAGAAAACGCTAATCAAAAGGTCGAGCCGGGAATTTACCCGGCTCGATTTATTTCCTAAGAACGGAGGTGCTTCTAATGTCTGAACCACCCAGACAGCAAATGGGTGACGGCTCTGACAATTATGGTCAAGCAGCCGGTCAAATGGCAAAAGCAGCAAAGCAGGCCGGCAAGGAAGTAGCAAAGCAAGCAGCTGCGAAAGGTGCGGAAGCTACTGCCAATGCCGCTACCGCAACGGTACAAGCCAGTGTGGAAGGTGGCAAAGCAGTCGCTGAAGTTGCTGCCGGTACTGCAGCAGGCGGTCCCTGGGGTGCGATTCTGTCTGCCGCCTGGGCGCTGCGCCATACGCTTTACAAAATACTGATCTGTATCTGCCTTGTTCTTGTGTTTCTGATCGTTGTGGTAGTAAACCTGCCGGCAATTATTTTCGGTAAGACACCGGAAAGCAGCGGCTCCAATGCGCCGAACACAAACTCGCTTATGACAGCATACACGCACATGGCAGATTCGGTTTCGGCGGTGGTTGACTCGGGATACGACCAATCCCTTGCCAAGGTGGAACAGATCATCAATGACGGCGGATATGATTATGACCTCTCGATGGAGGCCCTGATCAATTACGCTCAGTCTTCTTCCGGATATGATGTCAGTTACATACTGGCAGCATATTCCGCGGCGCAGGGTCAGCAGAACACCAGTGAATCGGATATGATTGCAAAGCTAACAGCCGTTTCCGGCAGTATGTTTCCGGTGACATCTGTTGAGCAGGAAAAAGAAATTCTTGTGCCTGTGACTTACAACACATACAAATCCGTTACAGTGACGGTTGTTACAAGGATCACCTATGTTGGATCCGTAAACGGTGTTGCCAAGTATTCCTATACAACAGAATCCCGCACCTATTACCTGCCGGAAGAGGCACATGAAAGCGAAACGGCGGTAACGGTTGATGCGTACAAAGCTGTAAGCGTGACTGTACCGGTATATGCCAATGGGCGGATCACCGGAACATCCACCTCAACTTACTACGAGCCGAACGGTACGGAAACACTGGAACCGACGAAAGAGAGCGTTAAGTTTGTAGAATGCACCATTCATCCCTTTGATAACACCGTGATTGCCAGTGCCTTCGGCATTGATCTGAGTGCCCAGTATCAGGGATTCAATACAACCTATGGTCAGGCAATCCAAAGTATGGCCAACGGTTTGAAGATGACGCTGTACGGGACATTAGGACAAGGTCAGGCAGTCCCGCTTACAGACGCGGAACTGATCTTCTTTGTGAACCGGCAGAATGTCAATGCTACCAGAAAGCACATTCTTACCACAGCGCTTTCTCTGGTTGGTAAGGTGCCATACTTCTGGGGCGGTAAATCTGCACCCGGATGGAATGACGAATGGAACACACCCAAGTTGGTAACTGCTGCAGGATCACCCAGTTCCGGTACGATCCGTCCCTTTGGACTGGATTGCTCAGGATTCACGGATTGGGTTTATAAGACGGCAGTTGGTGTTAGTCTTTATGGCGGAACATGGAGCCAATGGGATGAATCCTATGCCATTTCTGCCGACGAACTTCTGCCCGGAGATCTCGGATTCCTTATGGATGACGACGGCAACGGATGGAACCATGTTCTCATTTTTGCTGGGTACGGTGAAAATGGAGAGCGGATGTGGGTACATTCTTC
Source organism: Oscillospiraceae bacterium (assembly GCA_017416245.1). GTDB lineage: Bacteria > Bacillota > Clostridia > Oscillospirales > Oscillospiraceae > Faecousia. The sequence goes on from JAFQCX010000051.1 coordinate 26,573, forward strand.
CAGTGGCAGCGGTGTGATCCTGAATACCCCAAGCTATGAAGCTGGCTTGTCCCTTCGCAGACCCAAGAATGTGGACTTCGAGATGCTGGACGGAACAGCTTCCACTCAACCGTAAGGCAGGTGTCCATTATGGATGATAAAGAATACAGTAACATTTACGCCATTCCGGCGAACTACACGGACTCCGGCAAGATCCTCGGCGGCATGCTGGAGACAAGAAACGCAATTGAGGCATTGTTCCTGCTGGCAGCTGTCGGGTATCCGATTCTTTTTCTAATCCCCATGACAGCGACAGTGCGGATCGTGGTTGCGACAGTGACGCTGATTCCGCTCGGTGTTTTGGCAGCGATGGGAATTGATGGAGATTCGCTGTTGCAATATGCCGGCCATATGCTGACTTTTCTCACTAGCCGCCGAAGATTACATTTTAGGAGGGTTGGATATAAGTATGACCCGCGGCAAATCCGCAAAAAGAAAGGCGGAAAAACCAAAAAGAAGGCCTGAGAAGCTGGATTTCGTACAGGACTTTATTCCTATCCGCAATATTGCCAATGGTGTTATTGAGACCACAGATGGCAGATTCATCAAGATCCTGGAGATCGAGCCGGTAAATTTCCTGCTGCGGTCTGAGGAGGAGCAGTACAATATCATTTGCTCCTTTGCTGCCTGGCTAAAGATCTCACCTATGCAGATGCAGTTCAAGAGCATCACGCGCAGGGCAGACTCGGATAAGCATGTTGCTATGGTCCGCCAGGAGCTGGAACAGGAAGAAAGCGAAGCCTGCCGGAATATGGGCGAAGGCTATATCCGCCTGATCAAAGATGTTGGAAGCAGAGAAGCGTTGACAAGACGCTTCTTTCTTATTTTTCAATATGAAGAATCCCGTCGTGGTGACAAAGAGGATTACGGTCAGGTTCTGAGTATGATGCAGACTGCAGAGCAGAATGCCCGTGCTTATTTCTTCCAATGTGGCAATGCTATTTTGGATCCGAAAGATCCGGACGAGTTCCTTGCTGAGATTCTGTATATGTTCTTTAACCGCCGTTCCTGTGTGGAGGAACCCTTTACCAGCAGGATCAACCATGTGGTCATTGACACCATGGCGGCGAAGAATAAAGTGATCGGCGTGGACCCGGTACCGAATATCCGAATGGCACACTTCATTGCCCCCAGAGGTATTGATCTGACCCATCATCATTATGTGGTGATGGACGGGTTGTACTACACCTTCCTGTATATCAAGAGCAGCGGCTACCCCAGTGCGGTTCGTGCCGGATGGATGTCCTCCATCATCAATGCCGGTGAAGGCGTGGATGTGGATGTGTTCCTTCGGAGGGAGAACCGGAGCAGGAGCATCGACAAGGTTGCTCAGCGTATCCGGTTGAACCGCACGAAACTGCGCTCCATGCACGATACCAGTACGGATTACGAGGAGCTGACTAGTTCCATCCAGGCGGGATACTACATCAAGCATGGTCTATCCAATAATGAGGACCTGTTTTATATGTCCTGCTTTGTTACGGTATCTGCTCGTAGCTATGAGGAATTGCTATGGCGCAAGCAGAAGATGATCGATCTTCTCAAGTCTATGGATATGTATGTCAGCGACTGTAAGTTTCAGCAGGAGGCGGCGTTGAAAACAGTAATGCCGTTTCTACAGATGTCTCCTTCGTTGGCAAAGAAATCTCAGCGCAATGTACTGACCAGCGGCGCAGCCAGCACCTATATGTTCACCAGCTTTGAAATGTCGGATGATTCCGGTGTCCTTCTCGGTGTGAACCGGCACAACAATTCTCTTTGTATCGTGGACCTGTTTGATACCAAGAAGAACAAAAACGCCAATCTCAATATCATCGGTACTTCCGGAGCAGGTAAAACCTTCTCTATGCAGCTTTTGGCCCTTCGGATGCGAATGCGGGGAATCCAAAGCTTCATCATCGCTCCCATTAAGGGGCATGAGTTCCGTCGTGCGTGTAATAAGATCGGCGGACAGTTTGTCCGGATCGCTCCGGGATCTCCGCATTGCATCAACATTATGGAGATCCGGCATACCATTGCCCCGGAGATGGAACTGATCGATGCGGTAGATTATGTGGAGATGGGTTCTATGCTGGCAAGCAAGATCCAGCAGCTAATGATCTTCTTTGCACTGCTGATTCCTGATATGTCTAACGAGGAGGAACAGCTTCTGGACGAGGCTCTCATCAAGACGTATGCGGATTTCGGCATTACCCATGATAACGATTCAGTTTATCTGGATGCTAAGGCCAATCCACCGAAGATGAAGCCGATGCCTATCCTGGGCGATCTGTATAACCACCTTCTGGAGAATGAGATGACGAACCGAATTGCTGTGATCGTCAGCAGGTTTGTGACCGGCTCTGCCCAGTCGTTCAATAATCAGACCAATGTAGATCTCAGTAACAAGTACATCGTCTTTGACCTTTCTGAGCTGAAAGGCAAGCTTCTTCCTGTTGGTATGTTTATTGCGCTGGACTATGTGTGGGACAGCATCAAGACGGACATTACCAAAAAGAAAGCTATTTTCATCGACGAGATCTGGAAGCTGATCGGTGAAACGGCCACCGGCTCTGCAGCAGCCTCCAATCAGGCGGCAGAGTTCTGTTTGACTCTGTTTAAAACAGCCCGTGGCTTTGGTACGGCTGCAATTGCTGCTACGCAAGATCTTTCCGACTTCTTTTCACTGGAGGGAGGTAAGTACGGCAGAGCGATCATCAACAACAGTAAAAATAAGGTCATCCTGAATTTGGAGCCGGATGAGGCAAAATATGTTCAGGATATCTTGAAACTAACGCCCACGGAGATGCGAGCTATTACCCGTTTCGAGCGAGGTGAGGCTCTGATCAATTCCAATAATAATAAGGTCCCGGTTGTTATCAAGGCATCCCGGGAGGAGCAGGAACTGATCACGACTGACCGCGCAGAACTAGAGGCAATTCTTCGTGAACGGCAGCGCGAAAAAGCGTATTCCGGTTAAGAATACGCATTTTAAGCAAAATACGCATTTTGGGAGGTAAATAACCATGCTTTTGCCAGAGGAGCAGTGCGTTGTGAACTGGCTTTACCAGTATGGCGCATTGCCCAAAATACA
>JAFQCX010000006.1 GCA_017416245.1 Oscillospiraceae bacterium
ACGCTGCGAAATTCTTTTTGGGTCAGAAGACAGTAGTTCATAAGAAGCACAGGGGAGCTGTGCTTCTCTTTGAAGTGGGACCACTTCAAATTTCGTGCTACATCCGCATCTACCAATTCTTTAATGGGCTTTCCGCTGAACGCGTACAGCACATCCGCCACCGCACAGCGCCACATATTCAAATACAAACAAAATGGTTTCATATGTATTCCCTTCCGGGGCTGTAATGATTTTACTTCCCCAGCTTCTTTTTCAGCTTTTCCATTGCATCGTCGCCAAATAATTTGCGAAATGCCTTCTGGGGCAGGATCTTCGCCTGCTCCCAAGCGCGATACCACCGTCTCTGATGCCGCTTCACCCGGGCAAAATCCTTCTTCGCCTTCTCAGTGCGCCAAGTAGAGGTGAAGTGGTGAATCGCGTGGGTGTCCGCCGTGATCTTCTTTTCAATTTCCACAACACTTAACGGACAAAACCAAGTTTGCGGATAGATGATCATACCGTCTATATTCTGCAAAGAATCGTCCATCCGCAAGCCTCTTTCCTTAAGATCGGCGGTCATGAAGGAAACATTGGGATCCATATTGGGCTTCCCGTCGATCAAATACGGACGATCTTTGTACCAATCCAACCAGCCTTTTATCACCGGTTGCCCGGCTTGCGCTGCAATAATTCCGGTGGGAGCAGTCACAGCACTTTCAAAGCCGGAGAACGCATCGTGTTCCAGGAAACGGTCAATAGGCTGCACTAATTCCACATCCGCATCCATATACACGCCGCCTTGCTCATACAAGGCCTTTAAACGCACATAGTCTGTAACGAAAGCGAATTTTCTCGCTTCGTACGCCTGCTTTGTCCAGATATTCGAATTCACATCAAAGGTGTCCTCGTTCCAAAGTACGACCTTCCAGCCGGGGCAAAACTTACTCCAGCTCTTGATGCACTTTTTCATCAATTTCGGCATCTCGCCCCTGCCAAACCAGCAGTAGTGGATAATCTTGGGGATCATACTTCGTCTCCTCCGTACACCTGCATATAAAATCGTCTTGCTATTTTCGGGCTAAGCAAAAACAGCGTATAAGCAATTTTCTCTCTTATGCAAAGTCCCTTCGCCCGAATATATCGGGGGAACAATTTGCGACAGGTCTTGATATAAGGCTTCAGCGCGGCCATCAACTCCGGCTTCTCAGCTTCAACCTTATAATAGTATTTCAGCACCCGCATTAGGAATTCCTTCCTGAAATGGTCAGCCTGCACACTGCCTCTTTCTGCAAAGAACTCTGCCTGATAACGGCTCACCTCTATGTAGGCAAAGCTTTTCTCGGTCAAACCTGAGCGCGTTACGCTGCCCGGGGTTATGCGCCAATGATAAAGTTTTGCTTCGCTTCTTGCGATTTTTTCTGCGCGCTCCAAAATATGCGGCAACGACATGGAGTCTTCTTCAATGAAGCCTTCCGGGATTCGCAGCCCGTCAAAAATTTCCTTTTTGAACAGCTTCATACATAGAGAAATCAGGCTGACTTTCCGGCAATGCTCTGCAAAATTCGCCAGCATTTCCGTGCCATCAAGCAGCGCATACTCCGTCTGCGGCTCGCCGGCAAACCATTCTCCTTCTTCTGTGAAGAAGTCATAATAGCACATAGCAAAATCCGCATCTGTTTTTTGCTGCAGCGCCAGCAGAAACTCCAGATACTGCGGATGCACACAGTCATCACCGTCAATGAAGGCGATGAAATCTCCCTTTGCCGCGTCCAAACCAGCATTCCGGGCAGTAGCTGCACCGCCGTTTTCCTTGTGGATCACCCGAATACGGGTATCCGTTGCGGCCAATGCGTCGCAGCTCTCGCCGCTGCGGTCAGGACTGCCATCGTCCACCAGGATCAGCTCGAAATCGCCGTAGGTCTGGGCAAGAATGCTACTAACGCAGCTCTCTATGTACTTTTCCGCCTTATACACCGGCACGATTACACTGATCGTTGGCACAACAGCTCACTCCTCAAAATATTCGGTCGATAAATAGCTTTCCCACCAAGAGCACCATTTTTCCAGCATATTAATCTGGGACGGATAGCAAGTTTTAATCGCAGAATACTTTTCCTCCACAGCAAGTGCCGCCAACCTTCCGTCCCCTTTTTCTGGAACAGCAACAGCTGTAGTAATTATTCTGCAGCCTTCAAACGCCTTTTCAACACCGTTGCTCACCGCATAGTGATGTGGATGCCCTGATTCGCCGCTTGCACTGTGGGTATAAACAGTCGTAACGGAAGGTAGCTTGTTTCTAATTTTCTTCAGCTTGGCAGCCATCCTCCACCGCCACACAAATGTTAGCCCAGGCACATCCGGAAAATTCAGCATAATTCCTTCAACGCCCCAAAAAGCCAATGCCTTTTCAAATTCTTCTTTTCGCACCTTATGTCCTCGATTAGATGCGCAAACAACAAAAGGTTTCTTGCTTTTAAGAATGGAGCTAAAGAATATAGTTTCATCGTCAGGATGAGCACAAACAACAATGCTCTGTGCTTTCTCTCTCCCTACAATCCTCCATCTATGTCTACAAAACCACCCTCGCACCCAGATCTTGATGTGATTAAAAGTTCTGTTGAAACGGTAAGTCCAATTTTTAAGTTTACCCACTGTCTTCCAGTAGATAACTCCAAGCTTGTGCTTTAGTTTTTTCATACATTTTCCTTTTTACTTGGGATGTTTGGCAGATAGCTTGTTTTTCAAAATATTAAAGTAACTGTAGATCCTAACAACATTGGGGTAAAATGTTTTTATTAGCCATCCATCTTGTTCTAAATTAAAGATCTTTTGTCCCTTGCAGCGAATCAACATCCGTCTGCCTTTTTTAATAAGCCAATCTATTTCTTCTTGATATTGTGCGGTAGCATTGGCGTTTTTAATGTTTTCAATTGTATTCTTAGCTGCTTTCACAAAATCTCTGGCTCTTTTTTTGAAAAGTGCAGTAAATCCGTTCTCTTCGAAGAAATCACATTGTTCTTTCATTGCTACCAATTCGTGCAGATGCCTCGGATTCCATCTGCTACCCATAATGCTATTGGGATTCTGATAATACCCATACAGCTCCGCGTCCAGCACTGCAATTTGCTCGCAAGCGAACAAAATGCGGTATGTAACAAACTCATCCTCATGGAGCTTTCCAACAGGATACGGCAGCACCACACTGCAATGATAGAGCTTACCCCAGGCAACGGTTGCATTTACATTGCGCTGCATATAAAGATCCTCAGCACTCCAAAGGTTGGCAGTCAAATCAGGATTTTCCTCCAGCGATTCGCCCTGCGTTCTCTTGAAGCCGCAAATGCTGACCTTTACTTTAAACTTCTGCACAGCGTCGTACAGCGCCTGCAGCATCGCGGGGTGCACATAGTCATCGGAGTCAACAAAGCTGAGCCACTCGCCGCAGGAAGCCTCAAAGCCCACATTGCGGGCATCAGAAAGGCCCCCGTTTTCCTTGTGAATGACTTTAATACGGCTGTCCTTTTTTGCCCAGCTGTCACACATAGCCGGACAATTATCCGGGCTTCCGTCATCCACCAGGATCAATTCAAAATCTATAAATGTTTGCGCAAGGATACTCTCTACGCACCGGTCAAGATAGTCCTCCACCTTATACACCGGCACGATTATGCTGATTTTAGGCACTGCCACAAAACCCCCTCACGTATTTTTTGTCAGCATCCAGTCCACCGCTCGTTGGGCGGCATCTCCCCGATCAAATGACCTACAGTATTCTGAAAACTCTTTCATTCTGGCATCATACTCTTCCAGCGAAAATGTACAAATATGCTCAACTAGTTCTTCACTGCTGAAGCTTCGATCAAATGGACACTCCTCAAACATTTTTGTCAATCCGCGTGTTGATCTGTATTTTTCATAATCCAAGGCACACAAGAATACCGGTCGATCCAAAAGTGCAAAATCAAATGCCGCCGATGAATAGTCCGTAATCAGATAATCCGCAACCATATAGAGTTCTTGCGCATCTGGATAATGTGTTGCACTAGTAATGCGTTTGTCGCTCTGCAATGAAACATCTTGTTCTTTCACATTTGGGTGCAGGCGTACAATCAAAACAAATTTCTGCTCAAAGCGCTTTTCAAACGCGTCAATGATAGCTGGATAATCCAAGTTATAGCCATCCGTACTACCGTCATCGCGAAATGTTGGCATATACAGGACTATTCTCACATCTGCATCAATCCCTATACTGGCTCGCACCATTGCTGCAGTTTGGTCTATGGCCTTCGCATCGAATAATTTGTCGTTTCTGGGAAGTCCTATCTCCAAAATTTTAGTCTTTTTATTAAGCCAAAAGTATTCACGATATATTTCAGACACCAAGTCGCACGATGAGATAATGGCATCGCTATCTTTTCCGTCCTGCTTTGCTCTTTTTATGTAATGGGCATCCAGCGAGGGAACTGCGCTCTCTATCGCCTTAAATCCCATTCCTCCATGCCATGTCTGCAGCAGTGTTTGCTTTTTCTTCTTTTTGGGGCGACGAATGTTTCGGATGTTTACAACCAGGAATTTGGCCGAAGCCATTTCTTTCATTGCCTGATCGCTGCCAAATCTTACCGGTCGAATTCCTTGCGGCAAAGGCGAATTTATGTCATCTAACAACCATACAAGATCCCACCCTGGACAACGCTTCAGCAATTCTTCAGCAATGTATTTCGGATTATCACCATAGGGCTTTCCAAAAAAATTCGAAAATACCACTTTTTTCGGTTTTACCGAACACATCGTGCAATACAGCCACAAATACTTCTTTTTGAAAAACGGCAACACTTCCCAGAACGCATTGTAAGCCTTAAGCAAGACCCGTTTAATCCGAGGGCGTATCCGACCCTTTTCCCAAAACTTCACTTACTGTTCCTCCAAATAAGTTTCAATTATATGCCTATAGAACGTTGGGTTTTGCTCTTCTTGGCGAATATATCGATTAAGTTTGTGGATCACGGACATTTTCAGAATGTCTGTCCACCTATCCGGTTCGTACTCTCGGTCCAATTCAAACTGAAGTGTATGAGGCGCGTGGTTATTGTACACCGGAACCATCTTCCAATCCTCCGGATATTGTCTTGCTGCCATAGCAAAAAACATGTGGAAAATATAATAGTTTTCTGCGCAGTCATTGCGTTTCCAGTATTCATACAGCAGATCTCTTGTTAGCATCAGGATTGGCTGCTGACGACACGCAGAAATAAACCAGTTGGAAGCAATGATGGCTTCCTGATCGTGTCTGGACAGGTCAATAATTTGGTATACAAATAATGGCGAGTCCGTAATGGCTTTGGGGATATCTGATGATGTACAAAGCACCGTAGCATCGATCCACATACCACCATACTCACAAAGCAACGCCAACCGCAGCAAATCAGAATAATGCGCAGCTCTAATTTTTTTGTTCTTCCATTTTTCCACAATGTAATCCGGAAACTGGATGTACTTGGGTATTGTTTCCTCCGTAAGTACTACCACTTCCCTATCCGGAAGATTGCGTCGCACAGAATTGATGCACGCCTTAACTAGCTCTGGAGCATTCTCCTCGCCTTGAAGCCAACAGATCCACACTTTTTTGCTAGGCTTCCCGGCAACAGTCGGGTAGCTACTATTTCGAATCAATCTTGCATACTCTAATTCCAACTTATGGTATACATCATCCTCGGCAATTTTCGTCAAGATATTCTTATTCTTCACAAAGTAAAGGTCTCCCCGCTGATGAAACTGCTTCAAATAATTCCAAAAATCTCGAAACCGTCTCGCATTGTCTTGGATAAATCCCATAGCAACTCCCCCCTTATTAGCATTCTTACAATCTTCTCGCCTCTGGCAGTCTTACATTGCTCCAATAGCGTTTTTCCCACACATTCTTTTCTTGATCGCGGTTGATTACCTGTATGAGCATAATTGCTGCTGGATTGTCATACGCATAATAATTACCCACTTGGTCCGCACTGACAATTTCTATGCTTAAACAATATTCATCCTGCACCAAACAACCAATATCTACTTCAAAGCTTTTTATTTGTGCCTTTCCTATTTTCACCTGGAAAGGTTCAGACAAACATCCGGCAATCAGAAGCGCATTATTGCGATCTCGTATTCGCAGTATACACCTTGCTTCCTCTATCACAATCTTTGAATCAAAGCAGATTTCATATTTTAGCTTTTCGCCGGCGCTATATTCTGCAATTTGCTTATCAAGAAAACGGAAATGATTTATGAATACTTGCTGACCAAAGTGATAATTACGCTCCTTGGCAGTAAAATCATGATACACAGGCAAAGTGCTATAATCATTGCCCATATATACGCTAATAGCCTCTTCCACGTCGCCGTCGAAGATGATGCGGCCTTTATCCAGCACGATGCAGCGGTCGCAGAGCTTGCGGATCGTGTTCATATTGTGGGAGACATAGAGGACAGTTTTGCCCTGGACGGTAGCGGCATCGCGCATCTTGTCCAGACATTTTTTCTGGAACGCCATATCGCCAACAGCCAGGACTTCGTCCATGATCATAATTTCGCTGTCCAGGTGCGCCGCCACGGAGAACGCCAGCTTCACATACATACCGGAAGAATAACGCTTTACCGGGGTGTCAATAAAGTCCCGCACCTCGGAAAAATCGATGATATCCTCCATCTTGGCGTCGATCTCCGCCTTGGTCATACCCAAAATCGCGCCGTTCATATAGATATTCTCCCGGCCGGTCATTTCCGGGCTAAAGCCGGTGCCTACCTCCAGCATCGAGGCGATCCGTCCGTAAATATCTACGCTGCCCTCCGTAGGGGCAGTGATCCGGGACAAGATCTTCAGCATTGTAGATTTACCGGCGCCGTTGCCGCCGATGATACCAATGGCTTCGCCCTGCCTGATCTCCAGATCAATGCCGTTCAGCGCCCAAAACCGCTGTCCCAGCAGCCGCTGATCGGTGCCGATCTTGGAATTGGGATCCTCCTTGTGCCGGACGCGTGCCCACCAGCTCTGCAGGTCAGCCGTCAGCGTACCGCCGCCGATCTGACCCAGGCGGTACTGCTTCTTCAGACCCTTTATTTTAATTGCAAGTTGTTCACTCATTTTCTTACCTCACACCGTATCCATAAAGGTCTTCTCGACCCGGCTGAAGATCACCACGCCGCAGAAAACCACCAGCGCCATCACAGCCGCGGAAATGCCCCAGTACATCAAATTGAAATCGCCCTGACCCAGGAACGCCCAGCGGAAGGTCTCTGCCGCGCAGGTCACGGGGTTGAGCATCACAGCCTTATACAGCCCGCCGTTGCCCAGTGTGGAAACAGGGTAAACCACGGGGGTAATGTACATCCACAGCTGCACGCCGAAGCCCACCAGCATGGTCAAATCGCGATACTTGGTAGTCAGGCTGGAAATGATAATGCCAAAGCCCAGACCCAGCAGACCCAGGTAAACAATGATCACCGGAAGCATAGCAATGCCGGTAAAGTTCGGCGCGATCTGATTGGTTGCCAGGTAATACACCCAGAAGATCAGGAACATCGCCAGCTGTATGAAGAAATTGATCACACTGAACAGCACCGTTGAGATTGGGCTGACCAGTCTGGGGAAATAGACCTTGCCAAACACGCCGGCGTTTCCGGTGAAGGTGCTTGCTGTGCCGTTCAGGCAAGCCGCAAAATAGCTCCAAACCACATTGCCGCCCATATAGAACAGGATCTGGGGCACACCGTCGGTAGAGATGCCGGCAATGCCGCCGAACACCAATGTGTGGATCAGCGTCGTCAGGATGGGCTGGATGATGGCCCACAGCGGGCCCAGCACCGTCTGCTTATAGCGCACCACAAAGCTGCGCTTGGTAAACAGCCAGATCAGATCCCGGTAACGCCAGACCTCTTTCAGATTAATGTCAAACCATCCGTTTTTCGGCTCCAGATGGGTGTGATACTGCTTGCTCAAATCACTCATAGCTCTCGTTTTCCTTTTCTTTTACGCCTGCTCCAAAATATCCGCAATGCGCTTGCTTGCAAAGCCGTCGCCATAAGGATTGCTGGCGTGACTCATACGCAGGTATTCTTTTTCATCTTCCAGAAGCTGCTTGAAATTCTGATAAATAATCTCTTCATCCGTTCCCACCAGCTTCAGCGTACCAGCGGCGATACCCTCAGGACGCTCGGTGGTGTCGCGCATAACCAGAACCGGCTTGCCCAGACTGGGCGCTTCCTCCTGAATTCCGCCGGAATCCGTCAGAATCAGGTAGCTGCGGTTCATGAAATTATGAAAATCCAGTACATCCAGCGGCTCAATGATATGAATTCTGGGCTCCTGACGCAGATATTTATCCGCGATCTGACGCACCTGGGGATTCATATGGATGGGGTAAATCGCCTTGACATCCGGATGCTCCTCCATCACGCGGCGGATCGCCCGGAACATATGCTCCATAGGCTCACCCAGATTTTCTCTGCGGTGCGCGGTGATCAAAATCAATCTGCTATCTGCAGCCCACTGAAGCTCCGGATGGGAATAGTCATCCTTGACCGTGGTTTTCAGCGCGTCGATGGCTGTATTGCCGGTCACATAGATAGATTCCGGTTTTTTCCCCTCTCTCAAGAGGTTTTCCTTTGACTTTTCCGTGGGTGCAAAGTTATAGGCGCTTAAGATACCAACCGCCTGCCGGTTAAACTCCTCCGGATAGGGGGAATAAATGTTGTAAGTACGCAGACCGGCCTCCACATGGCCTACGGGGATCTGCAGATAGAAGCAGGCCAATGCTGTTACGAATGTTGTGCTTGTATCTCCGTGCACCAAAACAACATCCGGCTTTTCAAGCTCCAAAATCTCTTTAATGCCGTTTAAGATGTTTGTGGTCACATCGAACAGCGTTTGCCGATCCTTCATAATGGAAAGATCATAATCCGGCACAACGCCAAATGCCTGCAGCACCTGATCCAGCATCTGTCGATGCTGACCGGTCACGCAAACCTTGGTCTCAATATTTTTTCTGGATTTCAGCTCATTCACCAGAGGGCACATTTTAATTGCCTCCGGTCTGGTTCCAAACGCCAGCATAACTTTCTTCATATCTGTTGCCTCATACATCAAAAAATTAGGTCTTCCCCGTTATTCTTCTTGTAAAATAGTACAGCCCGATGGCGGCGGGGAGTTTTCCTGCTACACGGTGCAATATACGATATTGGCCGCTTAGGGGTAATTTTTTTACTTTTGATAAAACGATAATCCGCTGCTTCAACGCTTGGGCCTGCTGTTTGAAGCCGCCCTTTCTGGCAAGGCAGTACAGCCAGGCAGCTGTCTGGAACATTCTGCGTTGTGTTTCAACCGCCAACGCATCGCACCCGAGCTGCCGCAGCACCGCTTCCCTCTCCTCCATAATGGGGAAAATATCCAACGATTTGGGAGAAAAGGCTGCGTGAATAATGCTGCTGTGGCGCATCACATAGCCATAAAGCAGGAGATTTGTATAAACCGCCTTTTGGCAATTGGGTAGCAGACGGGTCATTAGCTCCTCGTCCTCGTGGCGGATGCCCTCCCGGAAGCGAAGCTCCCGGAACAGCACCCTGCGGAACAGCTTGGTGCACGAAGACGCCGCCACGCCGCCCATATCGTAAAGATATCGGAAAAAGGCCGGCACTTCTGTCAGTACCTGTTCCTCCCGATCCTGCGCCTCCGGCTGCCAGCTGCCGTCGGTTTCCTGATAGAGAAAATGCACAAAATCTGCATCCGGGTGGCGAGTTGCCACTTCCGTCAACAGCTTTACTGTATCCTGTACCAAATAGTCGTCGCCGTCTACGAACAAGATCCATTCGCCGGCAGCAACCTCCAAACCGGCGTTTCGTGCCGAAGACAAGCCACCGTTTTCCTTGTGAACCACCCGGATCCGGCTGTCTTCCGATGCGTATTCATCGCACAGCGCGCCGCTGCCGTCCATAGAGCCGTCGTCCACCAAAATGATCTCCACATCCGTATAGGTCTGCTTGCGCAGACTCTCTACGCAGGCCGGCAAATATTCACTTATGTTGTACACCGGCACAATGATCGATACCATTTTAAGTCCTACCCAATATGTTTTTTACGGATTGCTTGAGCTTGCGTACAAGCAGATCCCGCTTATTGATATAGTGGCAGCTTTCTGCCAGCTTTTTTTGCTCCGCTCTTGGCTGCTTTGTAACCGCACCCATCACGATCCCACGGAAGGATCTCCGAAGCTTTTCCCCGTCATAAAAATGGGTTTGCCCATTGGTCTTGTCCAGCAGCGCAAAGAAACCGTCCAGCGCCCAAATTTCTTCCGGGGCGCATAGCTGCCCCCCCTGGCAGTAGCAGAAGAAGGCTTCGGGGATCTCAGCTTCTATGCCCAGCTGCCGGACCTGCCTGGTTTTCAGCTTGCGCAGCAACTCCAGATACCGCGGCGACGGATTCTGGGTCACCTGGCTGCCGTGGATCCGATATTTCAGAAGGATATCGGGCAGTGTGGTGATCTGATGCTTTTCCAGCACCCGGCACCACAGCTCGTAATCTTCCAGACCGTTAAACTCCGGATCATATCCGCCCAGATCGCGGATCGCGTCTGCCCGCATCATAACGCTGGGGTGCGCCAAGCCGCAGGCAAACAGCAGATCTACCTTCATCTGTTCCGGCTCCGTTGCGGACCAGCCGGTGCAGATCGTACCCAAGTCATTGAAGCTCTCCACATTTGTGCCCAGCACCGCGACATCTTCATTTGCTGCCATATAGGCCATCTGTTTTTCCAGCCGCTCCGGCAATGCAATATCGTCCGCATCCATTCGGGCGATATATTTACCCTTGGCGGCAGCAAGCCCTTTGTTCAGCGTTTTTGCCACACCCAGATTCTCGTCATTTTTCAGATAGACGATCCGGGGATCTTCATAAGAGAGAACGATCTCCTCGGTGCGATCTGTGGAGCAGTCATTGATGATGATGAATTCGAAATCACCAAAGGTCTGCCCCAGAATGCTCTCAATGGCCTGCGCTATGTACTTTTCGGCATTATACGCCGGCATAATGACGCTGACCATTTTCATCACGCATCCCTCTTACTTTTCGTTTTCTTCCAGAAGATAGCCGTATACGGTTTGCTTTCCATCTTCTGTTTGCTCGCTTAATTTCCCTTTGTAGCTAAGTTTGAAGAAACTGTTGCACGACAGCAGCTTCTCATATTCCTCCTGCACAAAGGGCTCGTTCAAATGCTTTTCCATCAGCCAAATGTTGGGGTTGTTAGGTCCTACTGCATCAATGCTCTCCCGAATCGCCGGCACACCGCAGTAGCCTGCCCACAAAATGTAATCCACGATTACATAGTCAATCAATCTGTCATGCTTTTGCCACCACAGCAGCAAAGCATTGTAAACATATGGAAACAGCGGATTGGTGGATTGCCCCATAAAGAAGAAATTACACCACTTGCCTCTGCAGGCTTCTTTCGGGCACTCTTCCCAGCTCTTAAAGCGCTGCGTAAAATAAGGCCGGGAAAGATATTCCGGCAACTTTTCCTTGATTTTGTCCGACAGGAATACCGTAGAATCAATCCAAGCGCCACCGTATGTGCTGACCAGCGCATAGCGCAAAATATCCGTCATATGAATATTGGTGATCAGCCCTTTATCAAACTTATCAAAGATATAATCCGGAAGTTTCACATAATCATTCAGGTTGTCCCAAGTAATTATGTGCAGCTGTGCAGTTTCAGGCAAACATTTCCGCATCCGATTGATGCATGTTCTTACGATAGGCGGTGCATTTTCCTCGCCCTGCCACCAGCAGACCCAAACCGGAGTTTTCTCCAATTGGATCTTAGGCGTTACATCTGCCCGTTTTCCTTGACAGTAGCTTTCTGTTAAAGAAGAAAGCTCGCGGATCATATAGTCCGACAACACTTTGATATATCTTTTACTCTTTCCCGTAGGAATCAGCACATCCCAGAATTTGACCCGCGCGACCTTGCGACCAAACTCCCGCCGATCCTTGGGATATTCCCTGCAGCAAGCAGCAAACCGCTGCATCAGGTGCTTGATCTTTTTCAGCATTCCTTATCTCCCGTGTTTTTTGTTGGCCAGCCACGCCAGGGCGCATAAAGGCAGCACTTTCTTGCGCTTCATCAGTTTCTCTCGCAATCCGATATTGACGGTCTGTGATAACACCTGCTGCAGACATTCATTGCTGCAAAGGGCTTTAACCTTCTCCCGTCTTTGCCCCATTGTCAGCGGCGAGGTTTTGTAGAAGTAGTTGCAGATCGCGCTAAACGCGCCGCTTAACAGCTGGCGGTTATACACCTGCACATATCCAGCATCGTTATTCCAATGCATTTCCAGCGCCTGCATGATCACCTTATGCGCTGATTTGCAGGCGTCGAAATAGTCCTCGTGATAGCGATGCACGGCGCTTTCGCTGTGCATCAATCGGTAATACAGTGGCCTTTTGAAATACCGCAGGCTGCTGCAGCGACCCATTGCGTACAGATTGAACAGCCGATCCTCAGAAAACTTAATGCCCTCCGGGAAGTGGAGGCCTGCAATACAGCTTCTGCGGTACAAGCACCGGCAAGCAGACCCTGCCATCAGTGCCAGCAGCTCCGGTGTCCAGTCTTTTTTTGTGACGGCGCAATCGCCCTCCAGCAGGGGAATCGTATCCGGCTCTGTCCTTCCGTCACCCCAAACAGTAAAGGCATCCCACATCACAATATCGTGATCACCGATCTGTTGCAACACAGCTTCATAAGTTTCAGGCGCGATCTCATCATCTGCATCCACAAAGCCGATAAAATCGCCGGTTGCGATCTCCAGGCCCGCATTTCTTGCGGCAGAAACGCCCCGATTCTCCTGATGGATCACCTTCAGGCGAGGGTCTTTCTTTGCCCACTGATCACAGATCGCTCCGCTACTGTCTTTTGAGCCGTCATTAATCAGGATCAGTTCCAGATCCTGATGGGTTTGCCTCAAAATGGAGTCTATGCACTTGTCCAGATAGCGCTCCCCGTTATATACAGGAACGATCACACTAACTCTTGACATTCCTTCTCCTTTATCACCTTAACTCTGCCCAGCAGGACGCCCAATATGATGTACGGAATAATATTGGGGCTGGCGGCAAACATACCCAACTCCACCGACTGCTGCCAGAAGATCACGAAAAATGCGGAAATGGCACCCGCCACGCAAATATCGTCCCAATAGGGCAGCGTTTTCTTAATGATCACCATAAAAATACTGATCCACAGGATATAGCCCACTACGCCGTAGGCCACCAGGCAGGCGATCGCGCTGTTGTGGTAGGTGCCAGCATCTACCATACCCGTACCAAACAGGAAATTTTCCGATATCGTCGTCAGAGACCATTTCCAGATCTCCTCCCGGCCGCTGAACATAGTCTTGCCGAACTCTTCCATGCTCCAGGTGTTCAGAATGTTCATATCCGCATTGGCCGCCACCACACATCCCAGCAGGGCTACGATCAGCGGAATATTCAGCGCCAGGAAAATAAGCCAGGTCTTGCGGAAGATTTTTTCAAACGGGATGAAACGGAACAAGATCAGCAACGACAACACGATAGCAATGGAACACGACCGGGACTCCGTCGGCCACAGCAAAAACACATAGGCCGCACCTGCCAGTGTGAGCATGACCATACTCTTCGTATCGCGGATGCCATAATAGGGAATGGTGAAAACGAGGAAGCTGAACAGACCGATCATAGCAATGGAATTGTCATTCCAGCCCGACAGCGCTGTCATATAGTTATAAATAAACAAGATCGCCAGACCCAGTCCGCCATAGGCCAAGCTGACCAGATACAGATCTTCCTTTTTCGGCCGGGTACGGGACAGAATATAGGTCAGCAAAAACACCCACAGATAATGGAAGCTGACGGCCTTATAGCCTTGCAGGTAGGAAACCAGCGCAAACAGCAGCACCGCACAGAACACTGTCAGAAAATGCGCCTTAGGGACGCTCCAACCCCGTCGGGTACGGCATTCCCAGGTAAATACCAGAATCGCCGCTGCCAGCGCAAGTATCCGGGCATATTCAGTTGTGTGGTAAGCGTTGCCCAGACCCGTGCCATTAAGCAACGCGATCAGCCACAGGAAAACCATACCGCCGGTATACAGAATTGAACTCATAATTTCACCTTAATGTAATTGCTATTGAACTCTTAGATCCCCCGAAACAGCTTGTAGTACACTATGAAAAACATTCCGGGGACTATGGCCACCGCCACAAGGATCTTATGTTTTCCGTCATATTTCAGTTCTTTTCGCCTGCAGATCCAGCGGAAGCACCAATATTTGCCCCCGTGCACGATCCGCTCTTTCCAGCCTTGCTGCAGATCAATCCGCTGCAGAAAATATAAACAGTAGCCGCTAGGATTTTGCTTCATCAGCCGGGAAGCATCACTGGAGTAACCGTCCGCTTGATACTCGCAAACGGTGACGGTTTTGGGAAGCAGCGCAAATATTCCTTCCTGATCCATTTGGTCATAGACCACACACTCCGTCACAAACCGTTCGCCGGAAAATACCGGAAACGGGAAACGGCGCGCAAACGCAGTTTGAAACGCAAGAGAAAACTCGCCCCGACATCCAAATTCCCCGGCCAACCGGTGCATTTTGGTCTGCTGCAGGTCCTCCGGAAAATGGTCGCTCAACAGCCTTCCGTCCAAGTCTTCCTTGTACGCAACAATGCCGCTTTCGCCATTCAGCCGGGTAATTTTTTCTTCCAGTGCAGCTATGGCGCCCTCTGCCAACAGATCGTCAGAATCCACACAGAGAAACCATTCTCCCGCTGCCTGCTCCAACGCCAAATTGTGGGCAGTATGCTTGCCGCCATTTTCTTTCCTTATGTACCGGATATTGATTTTTCCCTCGTCAATAAACGACTGAACAACGGTCTGTGTATTATCTGCAGATCCATCGTCTACGATCAGCCACTCAAAGTCGCCGCGGGTCTGATCGCACAAGCTGCGGTACAGCCGGGGTAATGTTCCTGCCCGATTATAGGCAGGGGTAAAAACTGTCAGCATATTATTTCCTCTTTAACCAACGGAAGCAATCTTTTCCAAAGATGCGCCGCAGAAAACGCGTGATTTTGCTTCGAAACCGCACTGCCGGTGATACCCAAGATTTATTAAACCAATGAATTGCCGCAGTATTCGCCGTTTTGTGCAGGATGCCCGTTGCATTGTCATAAGGGCAAAATACATCTTGCGGATATAGTGCAAACCCGTCGACAATCTGAAATTTCCCGTTGGGAACGAAGCCTTTTTCGGTCAGCATTTGCGTGATGATGATCACATTTGTTGTCGTATCAATGGTACCGTCTTCCTTAACGAACGCTCTGTCTGTATAATAAGACAGCAACTCCTCAAAAAGCGGAAATTTTTGCTCACCGGCCATAATTCCCGTGGGAATATGTATCTCTGATTCAAAGCCGGAAAAGCCATGATTGTCCAAAAATACATCCAGATTTTTTGTCAGCTCTACATCGGTATCCATGTAGATGCCGCCCTGAGTATACATTGCATAGAGCCGTACGAAATCTGTTACAAAAGCAAACTTTTTGTTTTCGTATGCCTCTTTGACATATCTGCAAGTGTTAATGTCAAAGCTTTCCTCATCCCAGCGGATGATCTCATAATCCGGGCAAAACTTTTCCCAGCTGGCTATGCACTTTTTCGCCAGCTCCGGCAATTCCTTTCCGCCAAACCAGCAATAATGGATCTTCTTTGGTATCATTTCGTCAAACTCCCCAGACGCTTTTTGTGCAGCTTTTCATACAGCCACGCAGGCATCAAGCCCACCAAAATCGGCCGCAGACTGCGCAGATAATTGTATGCCGGCAGCTTCAGCAGCCGCACCGCCTTGCACAGTACCCGGGCCTCATTGATACGATAGCGGAATTTTCTGCGGCCAAAGGCATTGCGGTCATCCCGCATCTGATACAGCGGCTCATCCAGATTCATTCCCCGGTAACCGGCGGCATAGAGCTTGACCCACAGATCGTAATCCTCAACCCGCAGATACTTATCATCGTCGGTATAGCCGCCGACCTCCTCCATCGCCGCCCGGCGCACCATACAAGGTGCGTGGCAGAAGGGGGTGCCGTGCGGGAAATCGGATTTTGTAGGAAACAGAATCACATGTCCTCTGCCCCACTGGCCACCCTCATCAAAATAAGCCATTGCCGTACTGACCACCGCCATATCAGGGTTCGCCTGCAACGCTTGAATTTCCTTTTCAAACCGATCCGGCGAGCAGAGATCATCGCCATCCATACGGGCCACAAATTCGCCGGAGGCCTGGGCCAGACATCTGTTCAGCGTATAATTCAGCCCCATATTCTTCTCGTTCTTCAGAAGAACGATCTTCTCAGGAAACTGCTGACGGTAGTGCTCCGCCACAGCATATGTACGGTCTTTGGAGCCATCATCGCACAGGATCAGCTCCCAGTCGGTATATGTCTGGGCAAGAATGGACCCAATGGCTTCCGACAGCGTCCCCGCGCAATTGTAGATCCCCATTAAAACAGAGATTTTTTTCTCCATATGTAACCTCTTATAAGCAATTCATCAGCCGCTTCCGGTCTTCCAGGATGTATTCCTCCAGCTTCGTCTGTTCAAATCCCTCCGCACCGAAGGAATGTGCCCGCTGTGCGAAACGCTTGCGCAGTTCCGGATCCTCCTGTAGCTTCCGCATTCCCGCATACAGCGATTCGATGTTCTCTTTTTCCACCACGATGCCCGTTTCATTGGGGAGCATAGCGTCCGTCGGGCCGGGAATGTCTGTAACGATCACCGGGACGCCCATCGTCTCTGCCTCGACCACAGCGCTGCCGAAGCCTTCCCGATGGCTGGGCAATATGTACACATCCATTGCCGATAGGTACTGCTCCACCACATCGGTATATCCGCAAAACAGCACCCGTGGCTCATTTTCTGCCCAGGTCAGCAATTCCTGATCCAAGGTCTCCGTTTTCTCCAAATATCCCACCAGCATCAGCCAGGCATCCGGCTTTTCTTCCAGGATGCGCTTACCGGCGGCAAACAGTTCATTGACGCCCTTATCACCGGTGATGCGACCGATAAAGCCGTAGACGAAATCATACTCGCCAATTTCACATTGCTGACGAACTGCTTTCCTCCACTGCTCCTTATGGGCAATGTCGAATTTCTGCAGATTCACGCCGCAGGCGCTTCCGCTGCCGATGACGCCGCTTTTTTTCTCAGGATACAAACCCTCCGCGTGGCTGAATTTCAAATTGCCGAAACTATCCGGCTCAATCCAGGTAGACCAACGGCAAATAATCTTTTCGAGCATTTTGAAGAATCTGCGTTTCATTCCCGTGAAACCCACATAGGCAATGCCCCACTGGCAGTAAAGCCGCACAGGTACCCGGGCGATCTTCGCTGCGAAGGATGCGTAAAACGACGCATTGGGTGTCGAGTACTGCACCAGATCAAATTTCTCCTTGCGGAACACCTTGATCATTTGCATCATTGCCTTAACGCCGGCAATATTCACACCGCGCTGCATCGAGATGGGGATATACCGAACGCCCTCCGGGAGCTGCTCCTGCAGCTGGGGATCTTCGTGACAGATCACGGTGATCTCCCAATCGGTGTGCTCCTTGAAATAACGGATGATCGGCAGGACAAACGCGCGGATGGTCAATGATACAGTTGTAACAAAACAAAGCTTCTTCATTCTATCTTCCTCGCAGGTACGAATACAGAGGTCTCAGGGGTCTAAATCGGTCAATTTGACCGCGATTTTCAGCAAAATTCCATTTTTTGCAATATGCCCATAGTATGACACTTTATTATAGCATTTTTTTAGGCGGAATGCAACAAAATTTTAACATTTTCGTAACGGTTTCTTGCGCAAAATTGTCAAAAAATTGCAAAAATTGCCCCGGATTTTATAGCAAAATCCGAGGCATCTTTGCTTGTGCGAAAATTGTATTTTTCTGCCTATTTCAGGCATCTCCTAATAGGGCTTTTTATCCCATCCGATATGTAGTGGATTACGACACTGGCAAACGCAGTTGCAGCCAATGCTGCCACAATACCGACGGCAATATTAGGTGCAGCCCAAATCAGAGAGGTATTGTATCCAATAAACATACAGTGCGTCAAATATACCTCATAGGAATATTTATCTGCTATTTTTAGCATTTTACTGTATGTCTTTACCGGCGTAAATGCCCGATACAGCCAATAGAATAACACAAAGCCCACAATTGTCTGCGTATAGACAAACATCAGCTCTGCCACCGCTTCGGGAATTCCGATATTGGGAGTATAGCGGACCCACGCAACCACTACTATCGCTGGTAGAGACAGCACTGTAAACAGCCGCATAACCGGCCTGATTTCTTTTTCTGCAATGCTGTATCTTTTGAAAACAAAATAAGGCAGATAAAATCGCAGCAAAATTCCCGTGCTAAGCAATGTAATTCCCGTTAATTTCTCAGCAAGCATTGTCACGCCCTGCAGTGCCACAACAGACGCGGCCATAATTGCCCAAAATGCGAATTCCGAACCTTTTTTGCAGTTGATTTTCTGTAAAAGCGGAACTGTCAAGTAGAAAAACAGCAGATAGGTCAAAAACCACAGTTGCACGAACATAAATGAATTTCTGGCATACACCTGCAGCCCTACGCAGGACAAAACTGTGCCCCAAGCCTTTTCTGCATTGAGTTCTCCTCTGATTCCAAATATACCCAGAACAACTGCGCCTACCAGCACGCTCGGGATAATAATTTCCAGGAATCTATGCAAATACCATTTAGGAACATTTGTGATATCCCTTTGCGAATACAGAAAAGCAGATATGCAAAAGAACATCACCAAGCCCAAATTCAGCCAATCGGTAATCATATGTATCGGTGCATAAAGCCTCTCCATTTGCTGCGTAATATGTAGGATCACTACAGCAGCCGTGCAGATCAGTCGTATCGCAGATATTTGAATATTTCTTTTCATTTCTCGCTCCTTAGCTTTTATCCGTCCGCCAGAATGTCATCATTAATCTACCATACTGCAATCTAATTTGCAATATATGATTCGATTTCGAGCCGTATATAGATAAAGCACTGTGCTTGTGACCTCCCAACCCGGAATTCACAGCCCGAAGGCTGCCAACGAAAAAAGACAGCCAGCCGAAAGGCTGACTGTCTTTTTGAGGCTAGCGGTACTGAAAAATATATCTACTTATTTTTTGCATACAACATCTCAAAGAAAGCGGAATTTTCATTGACGATCCTGTTTGGCAAAATCAAAGTAAAGAAATCATCACACTTCAAACGCCACAAGCCAAAAAACAGATTTCTTATGCTTCATAAAATCGTATTCCAATTCCAAATCGGTGTGGCGCAAACGAACAACCAAAAGTTCGTCGAAAATCAGCATCTGCAGTATTCCTTGATGATTCTTTATGTATCCGTCCAAAGTGTCGAAAAAGGAAAATTTGCTTAAAACAAGACAGAATACGATAATGGCAGCAGCTACCATTACCAGCCAAACATTCCAAAACACAACGGCCATTAACAAAAACACAATTGCAGCAATGATAAATACAATCATTCTTTCACCAAAAAGATAATCAAACCATAACAACTGCTTTACTTCCCTGTCGGTAAGTGAAAAAGATATTTGCCAAAGCGGTTGCTTTTCTGATTTGTATCTTTCATCAACATCTTCTTCCGGATAAGAAATCGGGGAATTAACCGAAAATCGCCATCGACAGCGCCTTTTCAAGAATGTTTCAATATCGTATAGTTCCGTATTGTGTTTTTCGCTGTTCCCAACAGAAACAGAAATATAAAGACCTTCCTTTAAGTAAAGGATAATCCCGTCTTCGAACATTTCCACGATTTAAATATCTTTGTATAAGAACCCTCTCCTGGTCTTTAAATGAGAACAAACAAAATTTTCATATGTGAATTTCAAAGTATAATATTCGTTTTGCTTTAACTGAAACAGTGGCGAAAAGGTGCCATTTACATGCCTTATCATTGAATTTTGGTTTCCAAAAGAAACGCGAATGCGAAAACACGCGTTCTTATCGTTGTAAAATAAGCCCATTAAATCACCACCTTTTAGTGACTTTAATTATATCATAACAAGTAAAAAACACAATGAATTTAGTTCAAATCCTCCCCAAAGGTCGATTTTGGGAAATGATATCTTTTCCGGTGCTACATTATGGTTGTGAAAGACACACGCGAGCCTACGCCCTGTTGCGGTGCCCGATAAAATCTTCGGGCTTGCGCTTTTCCTCGATTTTATCGACCGCTGCACACAAAGCACCTGCACTTCATCTGCCACTGGCAGCGTGCAGGTACTTTGTCCCAACGAGCTACGCTCGCCCCGCTCATAACCCGGAGGTCGGCTGGAATCTTTCTACATAACCAAAGAAAACACCACCCGTTTGGGTGGTGTTTTCTTTGGTTGCGGAGGCAGGACTCGAACCTACGACCTCCGGGTTATGAGCCCGACGAGCTTCCAACTGCTCTACTCCGCGATATGAGCGCACACCTTGAGTGCCTGCATATTGTAGCACGGCAGCGCGGGTTTGTCAACCCCTTTTTACGGGAACTGCGCGCCGCCACACCCTATTATATCCATTCTGTCTTTTCTTATACCTGATTGCAAAGCCGGCCGGAGTATGGTATCATTAATACACAAACCTACGGGAGCTGATCATATGCCTGTCGAACTGAAAACTGCCCGGGGCGAGGCTCTGCTAAAAAGTAACGCTACCCCCTGGGCTGTCTATCCCCGTCCCCAGATGCGCCGGGATTCCTATCTGAATTTAAATGGCTGCTGGGATTATACCTTAGTCTCCCACGGTGATTTGCCGCAGCAATATCCCCTTAAGATCCGCGTACCGTTCTGCCCGGAAAGCCAGCTTTCCGGTATTGGCGAGCACCCTCAGGACGGACATTTCATCTGGTATCACCGGTCTTTCACATTGCCTGAAGGCTTCAACAAAGGCCGCGTCTTGCTGCATATTGGCGCAGCAGATCAAACCACACAGATTTATGTAAACCAACAATATTTGACTGAGCATTGGGGCGGTTACGATTCCTTCTGCGTGGATATCACCGATGCGCTGCAGGAAAACAACGAGCTGCTGATCCGCTGCCGGGACGATCTGCGCAACAAAACCTTCCCCTACGGCAAGCAGACCCTGAAGCGGGGCGGAATGTGGTACACTCCGGTGTCTGGCATCTGGCAGAGCGTATGGCTGGAAAGTGTGCCGGAGCATTATATTGAAAAGCTGCACATTGAAAATCAGGGTCTTGGCGTCCGGATTTCCATCCAGCCCCAGCTGGATGGCACGGTCACCGTCCCCGGCGTGGGAGAATTTGCTCTTTCCGACGGAAAAGCGCAGATCACACCGGAAGATCCCCATTTGTGGTCGCCGGAAGATCCCTATCTGTACGATTTTTCCGTGGAAACGGCGGAAGATCGGATCGAATCTTACTTTGCGATCCGCACGCTGGACATTCAAACCATCGACGGCTATCCCCGGCTGTGTCTCAACGGCAAGCCCTGCTTCTTCCACGGCCTGCTGGATCAGGGCTACTGGCCCGACGGCCTGTTCACCCCGGCTGCAGCGGAATGTTACGCCGAGGATATCCTTGCGATGAAAAAACTGGGCTTCAACACCCTACGCAAGCACATCAAAGTTGAGCCCGAGGAATTTTACTACCAGTGCGACAAGCTGGGTATGGTGGTTTTTCAGGATATGGTCAACAACGGCGACTACAATTTCCTGCGGGATACCGCTCTGCCCACTATCGGCTTGCAGAAGCTGAATGACCGGCATTTGCATCGAAACAAGCTTACCCGCCACCTTTTCCTGAAGAGTATGGAAGCAACAGTAAATCAGCTGAAAAACCACCCCTGTATCTGCTACTGGACCATCTTCAACGAGGGCTGGGGTCAGTTTGACAGCGACAATGTCTGCGCCCAGTTCCGCCAGCTGGACAGCAGCCGATTCATCGACGCCACCTCCGGCTGGTTCCGCCGGCACAATACGGATGTGGACAGCCGCCACATATATTTCAAGCCCGTGAAGCTGACTGCCGGGGACAAGCCTCTTGTTCTGTCGGAATTTGGCGGCTATTCCTACACGCCGGCCGGCCATGTTTTCAACACTGAGAAGACCTATGGCTACGGCAAGTTTGCCGATCAGGCAGCCTTTGCCGACGCGGTGGAAAAATTGTATCTGGAGCAGATCGTCCCGGCATCCCACAAGGGCCTTTGCGCCGCAATTTACACACAGGTTTCCGATGTTGAGGACGAAACCAACGGTCTGCTGAGCTATGACCGGAAGGTGTGCAAGCTGGATGCGCAAACAATGCAGAAAATTGCAGAAAAGGTGAAATTTTAACAAAACCGGGGCGAAATCGCCCCGGTTTTCATCTTTCCAGCATTGCTTTTTTCAGTTTTTGCAGCGCCTTCTTTTCCACTCTGGAAACATAGCTGCGGCTGATTCCCGTCTTCTCCGCCACCTCCCGCTG